>DASYRW010000332.1:0-5200 GCA_036003985.1 Thermoplasmatota archaeon | reverse complement strand
CGCCGAGGGCGTGGTCGTTCGAGTGGATGTCGCTCAGGAACGCAACGCGCACTGTACCGGCAAAGGCCGAGGTTGTATTTGGAAATCAGGGCGCGCGGCACCGAGGACCTGGCCGCGCGACGTCGCGGGTTGGCGACCGTTCGTGGTAAGGAACCGGCGCGATACCGACCCGCCCACCCCCACCCCTTCCCTTCCACTGTAGGAGGAAAACGAACTCCCCTACCTTGATATGTTCGGGAAAACGAACAAGCCCGGTTTTGTTACGCTGCGAGGTCGCATGAATCTTCGCAAACGCGTCTGCGTCGGCGGGCGGCTGGCCGAGCGATTGAACCGATCTAAGTTCCAGTTGAAGAGAGGGGGTTGGGGTCTGTGCCAGGTTGAACGGGAACGGTGAGGTCGGTTGGGACCGTCGTGGCGCTGCCCCCAGCCCCCGCGATGCGTTTTCGCAGGGAGCCAGCGACGGCGGGAAGGGCTTCGAAGACCACGTGCAAGCCCTCGCGTCGGTCGACGCTCCGCACGTCGGCGTCCTCGTAGATGGCCGCGAGCAGCGCCTCGCCCGCGCTGCCGGGGGGGAGCTCCGCCTCCACGCGCTCGATGGGCGGGACGTGCGTGAGCGCCTTCGCGACGAGGTCGTCGAGCCCGTCGCCGCGCAGCGCGCTGGTCCACACCCACTGCTCGGGGGTCACGAAGCCCAAGGCCAGCACGGCCTGCTCCACCTCGGCGCGGCGCGCGGGCGGCACGCGGTCCGCCTTGTTGAGCGCGAGCACGAGCGGCGCCAGGTCGCCCACGTCGCGCAACACCTGGAAGCAGGTCGTGAGCTTGCGGGCGATCTCCGGCAGCGCGTCGCTCGCGTCGCCGACGAGCACGATGACGTCGGCGTGCGCGATCTCCTCGAGGGTGGAGCGGAACGCCTTCACCAGCTCGGGGGGCAGGCCCTCGATGAAGCCCACGGTGTCGGTCACGAGCACGTCGCGCCCCCCTGCCTTGGCACGGCCCGTGCGCGTCTCCAGGGTGCTGAACATGCGGTTCTCGACGAGCACGTCCTCCCCGCTCAGTCGGTGGAGCAGCGAGCTCTTGCCGGCGTTGGTGTAGCCCGCCAAGCTCACCAGGTGGAAGCCGCCCCGCCGGCGGTGCTTGCGACGCACCTCGCGCTCGCGGCCGATGGTCGCCAGCTCCTTCTGGATGCGGCTGATGCGGCCGTTGATGGTGCTGTAGTATTCGTCGACCGCGTAGGCGCCGCCGGCCATGAAGCCGGGGTGCTCGCCGCGCTTGGAGAGGTGGATGTACTCGCGCACCAGCGGCCGCTCGTAGCGCAGCCGCGCCAGCTCCACCTGCAAGCGCGCCTCCTTGGTGTGCGCGCGCTCCCGGAAGATCTCGAGGATGACGCGCACGCGGTCGTAGATGTCCACGCCCAGCAGCCGCTCGAGCGCTGCGACTTGGGAAGGTTTGAGATGCGCGTTCACCGCGATGAGCTTCACGGGCTCGGGAGCGGGCGCGCCGTCGACGCGGTCGCGCCGCTCGGCGCGCTGCAGGGCTTCGCCCGCGCCCGTGTCGGGCTTGGGCACGGCCACGCCGTGCTCGGCCAGCCAGGACCGCAGCTCGTCCACCTTGCCCGAGCCAAGGTAGGTCGCGGGGTCGGGACGGCCGCGCTTCTGCACCACTTTGTGCGCGATGTCATAGCCCAAGCTGTAGAGGAGCTCCTCGAGCTCGGCCGTCTCGTCGCTCGTGGACACGACCACCGCGCGGGGGCGCACGCCCCGCCATGGGGCCGCGAGGGGATAGCTTCGCGGGCGCGCAGGCCGCAGCGCACAGGCTTTAAGCCGCAGCGCCGATGCGCGGCCGATGGCCATCGCGGGCGCCTTCAAGGACGTCCTCGTCGCGGTCGCCATCGTGGTGGGCGTGCTCGGCGCGCTGTTCTTGTACACGGGCGTGTGGCCGCCGATGGTGGTGGTGGAGTCGGGCAGCATGATGCACGTCCCCTGCGGCCCGGCGGGCGTCGCCGCGATCTGCGACGAGGGCGTGGGCTACGGCAAGTTCGGCACCATCGACCCTGGCGACATGGTGTTCGTGAAGCACGCGGAGAAGCGCGAGGAAGTCGCGACGCTCGCCGAGGCCGGGGCGAAGGACCCGAACGCGCGCAACTACGGCAAGCCGGGGGACGTGGTGGTCTATTTCCCCAACAACCAGCGCGGCCGCACGCCGATCATCCACCGCGCGGTGGCGTGGGTCGAGGCGAGCAACGTCGACGACCCCGACCGCTGCGCGCGCACCGAGGACCCGGGGTCCCGCGCCGTCTACAGCGTGTTCTGGCAAGGCCGCAACCAGACGTTCCGCGCGAACGACGGCGGCATCACGATCGAGGGGCTGGGATTGCGCGGCTACAAGCCGTGCTGGAGCGGCTTCATTACCAAGGGCGACAACCCCGTCACCAACGCCGCGCCCGACCAAGCCCTCGGCGGCGCGGCCCTGCCGCGGCAGCCCGTTCAGCTCAGCTGGATCGAGGGCAAGGCCGTGGGCGAGCTGCCGTGGTTCGGGCTCATCAAGCTCGCGCTGGGCAACACGCTGAACTACCCGTGCAGCCCCGGCTTCCGGCCGAACGATCCGGCCTGCGACGACGGCCGCGCCGTGCGCGTGCTCAACGCGTACGCGCCGGGCGACCTGTGGGCCATGCTGGGCATCTGCCTCGCCATGATCGCGATCGCGCCCGTCGCGTACGACGTGTACGTGCTCAAGCGCAAGCCCAAGTCGGACGCGCCACCGCCCCCGCCGGCCCCGCCGCCGCCCGCGCCGTGAGCGCTCCCCTGACAGGGGTCCGGGTCCACAGAGTTTTTAAGCAGATGCCGCGTACCGCCGCCCCGATGGCCCCCGGCGGCGCCTTCAAGGATGTCCTTCTCGCCGTCGGCATCGTGTCCGCCGTGCTGGGCGGCTTGTTCCTGTACACGGGCGTCTGGCCCCCCATGGTCGTGGTGGAGTCGGGCAGCATGATGCACGTGGTCTGCACCGCCCCGGGGGTGCCCGACGTGTGCGACCCCGGCGTCGGCTACGGCAAGCTCGGCTACATCGACCCCGGCGACATGGTGTTCGTGAAGCACGCCGCGAAACGCGAGGACGTCGCGACCCTCGCCGAGGGCACGGCCAAGGACCCGAACGCGAAGAACTACGGCAAACCCGGCGACGTGGTCGTGTACTTCAACTTCGAGCGGACACGCGGCGACAAGGCCGCGATGGACGAGGCCAAGAAGCGCCAGACGCCGATCATCCACCGCGCCGTCGCGTACGTGGACGCGCGTGGCGTCACCAGCGAGGCCGACTGCCTGGCGCGCGGCGGGCCCGACGCGAGCGCCACCTACCGCGTGTTCTGGGAGGGCCGGGAGTACGACTTCCGCGCCGGCGACGGCGGCATCGTGCTCCCCAGCCTGGGGTTCGACCAGAGCAACGCGTACAAGCCGTGCTGGAGCGGCTTCATCACCAAGGGCGACAACCCCGTCACCAACACGCAGCCGGACCAGCGCCTCGGCGGCGGCACGCTGCCCCGTCAACCAGTCGAGCTGAGCTGGATCGAGGGCAAGGCCGTGGGCGAGCTGCCGTGGTTCGGCCTCATCAAGCTCGCGCTCAGCGGCGACGTCAACTACAACTGCAGCACCTTCGGCGGGGGCTTCGGCGGCCGCGCCAACGACCCGGCGTGCGAGAATGGCAAGGCCGTGCGCGTGCTGAACGCGTACGCGCCGACCGACCTGTGGGTGATGCTCGGCGTGAGCTTGGCCGTCATCGCCATCGCGCCGCTGGGCTACGACATGTACGTCCTGCGTCGCAACAAGGAGCGCGCCGCGATGGAGGCGCGCGGCGAGGATCCCGGCCCCACCCTCAAGGACCAGATCGTGGCCAAGCTCAAGGGGCTGCGCAAGGGCCGCGATGGCGAGCAGGGCACCGCGGACCCCGCGCGCGCCTTCGAACCGCCCCCAGCCGCGCCCCCCGCGAGCCCGCCGCCGCCCCCGCCGCCGCCGCCGTCCGGCGGTGGCCCGACCACGAAGTTCGAGCGCGTGCGCAAGTAGGGCTGGCCGAGGCCCAGAATCATTAAGCGGTCCCCTTGGGCTCCCGCCCCGTTGGCCTCCCCGACCCAGGCCGCCCGCCACCCGCCGCGCCGCGTCGTGCTCGAGCCCGTGGGCGCCCAGCCGCGCATCACGGCGCGCATGGTGCTCAACCGCACGGTCGTGGTCAGCGCGCTGGGCTACTTCGTGGACATCTACGACCTGCTGCTCTTCAGCATCGTGCGCGTCCCCTCCTTGCAAGGCCTGGGTCTGTCCGGCTCCCAGCTCCTGGACGCGGGCGTGCTCCTGCTGAACGCGCAGATGGCCGGCCTGCTCGTCGGTGGCATCCTATGGGGCGTGCTGGGCGACAAGCGCGGCCGCGTGACGGTGCTGTTCGGCTCTATTGCCTTGTACAGCGTGGCCAACATCGCCAACGCGTTCGTCGTCGACATCCCCAGCTACGCGGCGCTGCGCTTCATTGCGGGCGTGGGGCTCGCGGGCGAGTTGGGCGCCGCGATCACGCTCGTGAGCGAGGTGATGACCAAGGAGGCCCGCGGCTACGGCACGGCCGTGGTGTCGGGCGTCGGCATCGCGGGCGCGCTGCTGGCTGGCACGGTGGGCGCGCTGTTCGACTGGCGCGTCGCCTTCGTCGTCGGCGGCGCGCTGGGGCTCGTGCTCCTCGTGACGCGCTACAAGATGGCCGAGTCGGGCATGTTCCAGAACGTGCACGACGTGCCCGGCGTGCGCCGCGGCGACCTCGGCATGCTCGTGCGCTCGCGGCCGCGGCTGGTCAAGTACGTGCAGTGCGTGCTCATCGGGCTGCCGATCTGGTTCGTGGTGGGCGTCCTGATCACGTTCAGCCCCGAGCTGGCGCGCGAGCTGGGCGTGCTGGGCCCCATCAACGCCGGCGCGGCGGTCATGGCCAACTACGCCGCCGCGGCCCTGGCCGGCTTCGGGACCGGGTTCCTCAGCCAGAAGCTGCGGACGCGCTGGTGGGTGGTGCTCGCCGCGCTCGGCACGACCGCGGTGCTCGTGTTCGCGTACGTCTTCGCGCGCGGCGTCAGCGTCGAGGTGTTCTACGCGCTGTGCTTCCTGCTGGGCATCTCGACGGGGTACTGGACCGTCTTCGTCACCATCGCGAGCGAGCAGTTCGGCACCAACCTGCGCGCGAC
>DASYRW010000331.1:0-1756 GCA_036003985.1 Thermoplasmatota archaeon | reverse complement strand
CGCCGCCGCACTCGAAGGGCACGCCACCGACGCCCGTCGCCAGAACGGGCAGGCCAGCCGCCATGGCCTCGAGGAGCACGAGGGGGAACACCTCCTCGCGCGGCGTGTGCGCGAACAGCAGCGCGCTGGCCATCAGGGCTCGTACCTCGTCGTCGGTGACGCGGCCCGCGAAGCGCACGCGCCCCGGCGCGACGCGCTCCGCCAGCGCGCGGAAGCGCGGTCCTGCGCTGCCCTCGCTCGCCACGAGCAGTTCGACGCCCGCGTGCTTGGCCGCGATGCTGCCGAAGGCCTCGATGAGCAGATCCTGGCCCTTGATGACCTCGAGCCGGCTCGCGCTCAGCACGAAGCCCTTGCCTTTGAAGCCGAGCCGCGCGAGCAGCGCGGGGTCCGGCCGCGCGGCGGCGAAGCGCTCGTAGTCCACCCCGTTCGGGATGATCGTGACGCGCCGCGCGCCCAAGCCCTTGAACGTGGCCTCGTCGCGCGGCGACAGCGCGATGGCCGCGTCGAGGGTCGCGACCGTCCGGCGGCCGAGGAGCACGCTATAGAGCGACTTGACCGGCCCCATCGGCCCGCGGCCCGGGATGAAGCCGTGGCTCACCATCACCAGCTTCCAAGGAGCACCGCGCCGCCGCACCGCCGCGAGCTGGTCGCCCGTGCGGTACCCATACCCATGGAGATGGACGACCTCGGGCCGCAGCGCGGCGACCTTCGCCTCCAAGTCGGGGATCGTGAAGCCGTAGCCCCACAGCGGCAGGCCTGTGCTGCGCGAGGACCAGCGGTGCACGTGCACCTTGCCCAGGACCTCGTCGTCGGGCCACGAAGGCTCGAGCCGGTGCGGCACCTCGGTCACGAGCTTGGTGGTGCCGACGTGCACCTCGTGGCCCCGCGCGGCCTGCTCCGAGGCAAGGGCCGCGACGTGCCGCTCGCCGCCGCCGATGGCCGGCAGGAAGCGCGGCGTGACGTGCAGGATCCGCACAGGCCGGCCAGCCCCTGCCAAGCTTTGAAGGTTGCCGAAAGCCCGCGCGGGCGTTCGCGCGCGCCCCCGGGCCACGCGAACCTTCATGGCCATCGACCGAGTTGCGGGCGCATGGGGGAGCGGGCCAAGCGCGGGGTCGTGCACGCGGCCGACGACGAGACGTGGAGCCAGGCGTGGACGCGCTGGAACGTGCGCAAGCCCTTGTCCGCCTATGACCGCGAGTCGAAGGGCTCGGACCTCAAGAAGGCCCTCGGCGCGCGCGACCTCACGGTGCTCGGCGTCGCGGCCATCATCGGCGCGGGCATCTTCGTGCTCCCCGGCGTCGGCGTCGCCGTCGGCGGCCCGGGCGGCCTCGTGCTGGGCTTCATCATCGCGGGCGTCGTCAGCACCTTCGCGGCGCTGGCCTACTCCGAGATGGCCACCATGATGCCCATCTCGGGCTCGGCCTACGCCTACAGCTACGCGAGCGTGGGCGAGATGCTGGCGTGGCTCGTGGGCTGGAACCTCGTGCTGGAGTATGCGCTCGGCAACGTCGCCGTCGCGGTCGGGTGGAGCGGATCCTTCGCGACGCTGCTCGCCGGGTTCGGCCTCAACATCCCCATCGAGCTCCTCAATCCGCCCGGCGTCGCGGGGGGCATCTTCAACCTCCCCGCGTTCCTCATCGTGCTGCTGCTCACCTTCATCCTCATCCGGGGCGTCAAGGAGAGCGCCAGCACCGCGACAGGGCTCGTCGCCGTCAAGCTCTTCGCGGTCCTGTTCATCATCTTCTTCGGTGCCTTC
>DASYRW010000330.1:0-2106 GCA_036003985.1 Thermoplasmatota archaeon | reverse complement strand
TCGCGCTGCTCTTCAGCACGGCCTTCGGCACCCTCCTGAGCGCGCTCGTCGTCGCGGCCGAGTACGCGCGGCAGATCGGCCAGGCCGCGAAGTCCCAGGTCGAGGGCGCACCGCCGGCTTCGCCCGAGGGCGCCGAGCCCGGCGCGGCTGGCGCGCCGCCGGCGGCCGACATGGCCCTGCGCGCGGCGCCCGAGGAGGCCGCGAAGGCCGGCAGCGACCCGACGCTGCTCTACATCGCCATCGCGCTCCTCGTCACGGTCGCGGTGCTGTCGGCCATCGCGTGGTGGTACTGGCGCCAGACGCGCGCCCGCGAGCGCGCCGACGCCGTCGCCGCGCCGAAAGCCTGAAAGTCCGCGTCGGCCCTGCCCGCCCGTGGGCCTGCTGCTCGAGGGCGGCATCGTGATCACGCAGGACGCGCAGCGCCGCGTGGTGCGCGGCAGCGTTCGAATGGAGGACGCCCGCATCGCGGGGGTCGGCGACGTGCCGCGCGAGCGCGGCGACGACGTGCTGGACTGCGCGGGGCGCCTCGTGCTCCCCGGCCTGGTCAACCTGCACACGCACACGCCCATGACCTTGCTGCGCGGCTACGGCGACGACCGGGCCCTCGAGGACTGGCTGCAGAACCGCATCTGGCCCACCGAGGCGAAGCTCACCCCCGCGACGACGCGCGCCGGCGCGGACCTCGCGATGCTGGAGATGATCACGAGCGGCACCACGAGCTTCAGCGACATGTACTTCTTCACCGACGAGATCGCGCGCGCGGCGGAGCAAGCCGGCCTGCGCGCGTGGGCGGGCTTCCCCTTCCTCGACGTCGGCACGCCCGAGCTCAAGGCCGAGCAGATGCTGCCGCGCGGCGAGGCCTTCATCAAGCGATGGCTCGGCCACGCGCTGGTCACGCCGGTCGTCGCGCCCCACGCGACGTTCACGTGCGGACCCGCCACGCTGCACGCCGCAGGCGAGCTGGCGGCGCGCCACGGCGTGCTGCTGCACACGCACTGCAGCGAGACGCGTCAGGAGGTCTACGACGTGGAGCGCACGCACGGCGCGCGCCCCGTCGCGCAGCTCGCGAAGCACGGCTGCCTGACCAACCGCACGATCCTCGCGCACTGCGGCTGGATCACCAAGGAGGAGGTGCGCGCCATCGCCGCAGCGGGGGCGAGCGTCGCGCACTGCCCGGTGAGCAACCTGAAGCTCGCGACCGGCGGCTTCGCGCCGCTGCCCGAGCTGCTGGACGCAGGCGTCCCCGTGGGCTTGGGAACCGATGGCCCCGCGAGCAACAACACCCTCGACATGGTCGAGAGCATGAAGTTCGCCGCGCTCGTGCACAAGCATCATCGCTGGGACCCCACGGTGATCCCCGCCCAGACCGCGCTGGACATGGCCACGCTGCACGGCGCGCGGGCCCTCGGGCGCAGCGACCTCGGCAGCCTCGAGCCAGGCAAGCTGGCCGATGTGGTCGTGCTGGACGCGCGCGGCCCGCGCATGCAGCCCCTGCACGATCCGATCTCGCAGGTGGTCTATGCGGCGCGCGGCGCCGATGTGGAGACGGTGATCGTGCACGGCAAGCCGCTGATGCGCGAAGGCCGCGTGCTCACGCTGAACGCGGACGCTGTGGTGCGCGGCGCGGCCGCGGCGGCGGAGGCCCTGACGAGGCGCTAGGCCCTTCTTCCCGCGCGGTCCTCGAACGGTTCGAGCCTCGCCGCAGAAGGCCCAAGCGCACGCCAGCCCCCTGCCCAGCGAGGCGACAACCATGGACCTCGGCCGCCTGGTCTGCAAGCGTTGCGCCCGCGTGCTCGCGCGCGTCGGCGACGGCGTGCTCGCGATCGGCCCGCCGGAACTCCCGCGCTGCCCGTGCGCCCGCACCCCGGTCGCCAAGCGCGACGACGCCTTGCCCTAGCTTAGCTCCAATGGGCCAGCGCGCGGAACATCGCGACGCGCTGTTCGACCTGCTCGGCGGTGCGGTCCTTCAGGCCCTCGACGCTGAACCGCTCCACGCAGAAGCTGGCGACCGCGCTGCCTGCGACCACCGCGCGGCGCATCGCGGCCTCGTCGGTCGCGCCCTCGCGCGCGAGCCAGCCGATGAAGCCGCCGGCGAAGGCATCGCCC
>DASYRW010000329.1:0-6023 GCA_036003985.1 Thermoplasmatota archaeon | reverse complement strand
GCTCGCGCGCCAGCGCAGGGAGCGCGAGACCTTCTCGAGGGCGTCCTTGTTCTCGTCGAACCATAGGTCCGTGACCTCGAGCTCGCGCTTCAGCCGCTCGCGCTCCGCCTCGCTCTCCTCGTAGACCGCATAGAGCTTGGCGAGGCGCTCGCGCTCGGCCTCGTACTTGGCGCGGTAGTCCTCCGCCTGGGAGCGCAGATCCTCCATGTCCTTGAGGCGGTCGAGCTTCGCCACCAGCTCGGCGACCTTGTCGTCGAGGGTGCGGTTCTCCTCCTCGAGGCGCCGGAGCTGGGACTCCTTGTCCTCCACCTCGGCCTCGAGGCGGGCCCGGCTCGAATCCTTGTCGAGCAGCTCGCGCTCGATGCGGCTGGCCTTCTCGCGCTCGGTCTGCAGCTCACGCTCCTGGAGCTTGAACGCGTCCCACAGCTTCTCGAGCCGCCGCTGCTCCTCCTCGAGGCGGTGCCGGTCCTCGGCGCGCAGCAGCTCGGTCTGCGCGCTCATCTCGTTGGCTTCGCGGACCTTGCCCTCGAGCTGGTTCACGATGCCCACGAGCTCGTTCCAGTAGTTGATGTCGAGCATGGCGCGCAGGCGCTCGAGGCTGGCCGCATCCTGCTGGATCTCGCGCTGGGTGCGGTGCAGCTCGCTGCTCACGGCCTGCAGCTTCTCGCGGAGCTCCTCGGCGCTCCGGGCCGTGCTCAGGGTCTGGGGATCGGCCGCCATGCGAACCGGCAGGTACCCACCCTCGGGGTTGATAGGGTTTTCGGAGGGGTGCCTGCTTCCTAGGCGAGTCGGACAGCCCAGCGGAAAGATGGAAGCCGCCCGCCAGGAGGGGCGGGCGACTTTGTTCCGCTACGAGAACAGTTGCAGCAGGATCCAAGCCGGGAAGAGCGCGGGCAACTGCGCCGCGAACACGCCGAGGCCGAGGGCCTGGCTCGCCGGATTGTGCGCGCCCGACTGACACCAGTGGTTCCCCTCGGGGCCTTCGTGGAGGGTCTGGTGGTCGTGGCCGGTGATGCTTCCAAGCAGGTCATCCGGGCATTGGTGGCCGTTGCACACGAGGTGGTCGTTGAACGAACAGGTGTGGGCGGCGGCGCTCGGAGCCTGCGCCATCAGGAGGAGGGCGGCGGCCAGCGCCACGAGGGACACATGGCCCGCCGCGCGCTCGATGCGCCGCGCGCGCCCGCGGTTCGCGGCGCGCCTCGGCCGGCCGGGGTTCCGGCGGGTAGGCCTCGCTTTCCAGAGCAAGACGCTGCCAAGGAGGGGGACTCCAAGCCCCTCGTGGTTGCCGGAGCCACCTCCGGTGCAAGGCGCATTGTCGGGCGATCCGGCAGGCCCACCGTCGGCTTGCTCTGCGCCGGATCCGCAGTCTGCCGTGGTCTTGCAAAAGTGGTTTCCGCCGACGT
Organism: Thermoplasmatota archaeon; assembly: GCA_036003985.1. Classification (GTDB taxonomy): domain Archaea; phylum Thermoplasmatota; class SW-10-69-26; order JACQPN01; family JAIVGT01; genus JAIVGT01. The sequence goes on along the minus strand of DASYRW010000329.1, from coordinate 4,620 downwards.
CATGGTGCGTCTGGTGGTCGTGGGCCTCGCCATCGGGGCATTGGTGTCCGTTGCACCCCTCGTGCGTGTTGCTGCTGCAGGTGTGGGCCGAGGCGGGGGCCGCGACGGCGAGCAGAAGCAGGGCGGCCACGATGCTGATCATGGCGAGGGCGCGGCCGGAGGGTTCGGGCCTCGATTCCTTCGCTCGCGACGTTCGCTGGAGGGACATGGTTGCTCCTGGCGCGCCGACCCTGGGCCGGCGCCGGGTGCTCTTCGACGCTCCGGGAGGAAAGCGTCTTTGCCAATCGAGGCGAACGCCCGACCAGGTTGGGAGTCCTGGTTTCCGAGCCGAGCGGGCGTCAACCTTTTCTGCCCCGGACGACTAGCCAGCCGCGCCGATGGCGATCGAGGACAGGATCAAGGAGATCGAGGAGGAGATCGCCAAGACCAAGTACAACAAGGCCACGAGCCACCACATCGGCAAGCTGAAGGCCAAGGTCGCGGCGCTGCGCGAGGAGCAGATCAAGCGCGCCTCCGCGGGCGGGAGCGCGGGCCGCAGCTACGCCGTGGCCAAGTCGGGGCACGCGACGGTCGCCTTCATCGGCTTCCCGAGCGTGGGCAAGTCCACCCTGCTGAACAAGATCACCGGCGCGAAGAGCGCGGTCGCGGCGTACGAGTTCACCACCGTGACCATCATCCCTGGCGTCCTCGAGCACCGCGGCGCGAAGATCCAGGTCTTGGACATGCCGGGCATCATCCGCGGTGCTTCCAAGGGGAAAGGCCGCGGCCGCGAGGTCCTGAGCGTCGCGCGCGGCGCGGACCTCATCCTGCTCATCATCGACGCCTTCAACCCCGGCCAGTTCGAGGCCCTGCAGGAGGAGCTGATCAGCGCCAACATCCGCATCAACACGAGGCCCCCGAACATCCAGGTGGTGAAGGGCGACAAGGGCGGCGTGGTGCTCAACGCCACCACCAAGCTCCACCACCTCGACGAGGATCTCGTGCGCGACATCTGCCACGAGTTCGGGGTCATCAACGCCAGCATCATCGTGCGCGAGGACGCCAACCCCGACCGGTTCATCGATTTCCTCGCTGGCAACCGCGTGTACAACAAGGCCATCCTGTGCATCAGCAAGGTCGACCTCGTGGACCCGATGACCGTCAAGGAGCAGGTGCGCCGCTACAGGGCCATGGGATGGCAGGTGGTGCCGGTGAGCGCCGAGCAGGGCCAAGGCCTCGACCAACTGCGCGACGCCATCTACGACACCCTCGGCTTCATCCGCGTGTACCTCAAGCCGCCCGGCAAGGAAGCCGACATGAAGGAGCCGCTCATCGTCAAGTCCAACTCGACGGTCAAGGATGTGTGCGAGTACTTGCACCGCGACATGGTGGAGAAGTTCCGCTTCGCCCTCGTGACCGGCCGGAGCGCAAAGTTCAAGGAGCAGACGGTGGGGCTGGAGCACCAGCTGGCCGACGAGGACATCCTGACCATCGTGGTCAAGCGCGGCTAGGCGCAGGGCCCGAGCAGGTCGCGGCCGTGGCGGAGCGCCGTCACCCTCATGGCCACGTCCGGCGTTCCGGACGCGTGCCCTCGCCGCGCTTGGCCGCCTTCGCCGCCGAGCTCGAGGCACCGCTCGCCGCGCAGAAGGCGCGCGCCGAGGCGCTGATCCTGCGCGTCCCCGGCGAGGGTCAGCAGCCCTTGCGCGCCGACGCGGAGGCGCGCGCGCTGCTCGCGCTCGCGGACCGGCTGGGGCCCCTCGTGCAGGGCTGGGTCGGGGCCTTGGAGGAGCTGGCCGCCCTCGAGCGCGCCCGCGGCCCTGACGAGGACGCGCGCGGCGCGGCGCGGCGGTTCCTGCGCTTGACCGAGGAGTTCCTCGCGGCCTGGGAAGGACTGCTCCGCATCCAGCCAGCCAAGCCCGCCATGCAGCGCTTGCTCGGGCTGGTCCACGTGGGATGCTACGAGCTCTTCTCGAGCGGCCCGGCCGACCTCGCCAGGAGCTGCCGCGCCATCGCAGCCGGCGAGGCCGAAGCCAGGCTCGCGTTCGAGCCCGAAGCGCCATCGCTGGTGCTGGCGACCCAGGAACTGCGGCGGCTCGCGCCCCGCAACTAGAACTCGAACAGGCCTTTCTGGGTGGGGCCCTTCTCAGGCTTGGTCTCGGCCGCGGGCTCCGGCTCGGGCTCCGGCTCCTCCACGGCGGGGCCGCCCTCCGCGGCCTCGAGGGCCGCGAGGAACTTCTTGAGGTTCGCCTTCGTCGCGCGGTCGCCCAGCAGGAAGGAGATCTCGGCCTCCTCCAGCTCCAGCGCCAAGGCGAGCCGCAGCGCAAGCGCGTCGTCGAACCGGAACGCCGCCTGCAGGAAGGGCAGGAACTCGTCCTGTGCCACGCCGCGGCTCGTGTGGCCCGCGCGGGAGAGCTTCTCGCTCAAGCTCTTGCGCATGCCGCGCGCGTGCTTGCTCGCGCCCATGCGGCGGATCCACGTCGGGAAGCCGAGCCGCGCGCCGGGGTAGTCCCGGGTCTTGGACAGGGCCACGCCGGCGCTCATCAGGTCGCTCGCGTAGCTCCAGAGCCGGTAGTTCTGGGTGCGCATGGTGCGGCCGAGGTAGATGTCGGCGCGGCTCAGCGCCTGGAGCGCGCGGGCGCGGTCCTCGGGGTCCGTGTACCAGAGGGGCATGTTGTCCTCGATCCACGTCAAGGCGTCGCGCGGCTGCTCGTCCACCTCGCGCAGCGCGCGCCGCGCCTCCTGCGGGTCGCGGGTGCGGTACACGACCCCCATCATGCCCCACAGGTCGGTGTGCGTGTCGCGCGCGCCGAGCTGGCCGACGTCCTTGGCCGTGACGCGCCCCTGGCCCTGCGCCAAGGCCTGCAGGTCCTTCACCGCGCTGCGCAGGTCGCCGTCGGCCTTCTCCGCCAGCGCCTCGATGGCGGCGGGCTCGACGTCCAAGCCCTCGGCCTCGACGATGCGCTTGATCGCCATGCTGACTTGGTTGGACCGCAGCCGGCTGAACTTGATGGTGAGGCACAGGTCCTTGAGCGCGCTGCTGCGCTTGGTCAACGCGTAGGAGTCGTTCACGATCAGCGCGATGGGCTGCTCGGTGCGCTTCAGCGTGTCCACGATGGCCCTGAGTCCTCCCATGGTCTCGTCGCGGCCGTGCAGGGCATCGGCCTCGTCGAGCACGATGAGCTTCAGGCCGCCCTTCTTGGTGTCGAGGAATTCCCCCGCGGCGTTGAACGTCCCAGAAAGAGCCCCGCGCGTCGCGACGCGCTCGACGGCCTCGCGGTTGCGCTGGTCGCTCGCGTTCATCTCCACGATCCCCCAGCCCATGTCGCGCGCGAGCGCCAGCGCGGCGCTGGTCTTGCCCACGCCCGCGTCGCCAGCGAGGAGCACGCCGCGCTGCTCGGGCTTGCCCTTGCGCCAGGCTTCGGCCCAGGCCTTGAGGTCGTGGATCGCCGGCCCGTTGCCCACGACGTCCTCGAGGGAACGCGGGCGGTACTTCTCGGTCCAGTCGAGGTCGAGGCCCGCGGGCGCCACGGCGCTCCCACGTCCTTCGGGGCCAAGAAGCTTGGCCCGAGCCTTCCGCTGCTCGCGGGACGAGCGCCTCGTGGCAAGCCTGAAGTAGGCCGACGCCGAGTCCGCCGCGTGCAGCCCCGGCTCGCCCTGCTCCTCGCGGCCCTCGCCATCGCGGCGGGCTGCACGGCCCCCACGCCGTCGCCCGGCGACCCGGCGACGCCGGCGCTGCGGTACGGCCCGATGCTCGCGACCTTCACGCCCGCAGAGCCGAACGAACTGCCGGGCCAGGTGCGCGTGGGCTGGTCGGCGGAGGGCTTCGGCGTCGTGTCCGACGCAGCCGCCGAGTTCCCGACCGGTGCGCTGCGGGTTGGCGGCGCGCTCTTCGTGACCTATGCCGGCATGGGGTGGCTCCACTACACGGAGCAGGATCCGCGCGCCGGCGCGTGGCCAGCGCAGGCCTTGGCCCTCGACCTGCGCGGGCTCCTCGAGCAGCCCGGCGCGCGCGTGGAGCGCACCGGCTCCGCGCAAGACGCGCGCGTCGAGGCCCGCGGCAGCTTCCGCGCGGGCGACCTCGACGTGCCCTACCATGCTGTGCTGACCGTCCAAGGCGATCTCGTCGTCGCGGCGCGCGTCGAGGCCGAGGGCGCGCGCGAGAGCCCCTACGCGCTCGAGCCCGGGCCGGCGCTCGGCCTGCGGATCGCGCGGCCCGGGGAGGTCATGGACCCCGACGACGCGGCGCCGCTGAACATCGCCGCCGGTGAGGCGCACGCCGTCCTCGTGGGGCTCGTGAGCGCGTACGCGCGCAACCACGCGGGCCTGCTGCCGGAGCGGCTCACGCCCGACGACCTCCGGGTCGAGCTGGTGGCCTCGGGGCAGGCGTGGCCGGACAACCCCTTCACGGACGCGCCGCTGCGCGCGGCGGAGGAGCACGGCGGCTTCCGCTGGACGCGCTGCGAGCCCACCGTGGGGCACTACGCGGGCTACGGCTGGGACGGCCCGCTGGCCGAGTCGAAGTGGGGCGGCCGCGACTGCTAGGCCGTGCGGAGGGGCGGCCACGGCGCGCCGAGGTCTTCGAAGCGCGCCAGCTTCGACGCGCGCGCCTGCACGAGCTCGAGCGCGGCCACGAAGGCCGCC
>DASYRW010000328.1:0-23745 GCA_036003985.1 Thermoplasmatota archaeon | reverse complement strand
TGGGGCGCCTTGCGCGCGCCGGCCCAGTCGGTGGGCAGGAAGCCCGCCGCGAGGGATCCTGAGCTGTTCATGCTGTAGTGCGCGCCGACGTGCGTGCTGGTCACGGGCTGGCTGTTGACCTGGAAGTCGATGGTGACGGGGTCGCCGGCGACGCCGGAGGTGGGCGCCGTGAGCAGCTGGATGTTCGGCACGTTGGGGTCGCCTGCGCGCACCTGCACCTCCGCGCCCCACCAGCTCTCGGTGCCGACGAGCGCGTGGGGGCGCACGTACCATGTGCCGGGGCTCGGCAGGGTCGCGCTCACGGTGAGGTCGCGCGGCAGCTGCACCGCGGAGGGCGAGCCGAGGTGCTGCGACGCGCGCGCGCCCGGCCACTCCGCCGGCGCGACGTGCTCGCCCAGGCTGGCGGAGCTGACGGTGCTGAAGTGCGCGCCGATGTGGGTGGTGGTGCCGGTGCCCTCGGCGCGGTAGGTGATGTTGAACGACACGCCCGCCTCGACGTCGGGCGGGATCTCCACGCCGGTGAACCGCACGCCGACCGGCGCCTGCAGCGCGACCTCCGCGCTCCACAGGTTGTTGCCGGGCGCGGTCACGTGCGCGCGGACGAACAGCGGGCCCGATGCTGGCATGGTGAGGGTTCCGGTGTAGCGGCCGGCGCCCACGGCGGTGCCCGGCGAGGTGCTCGGATACACGCCCTGCGTCGGGTCGGCGAGCGAGGCCGACCCCCAGTGCAGCTCGCTGTGGCTGATCCCTTCGGTGCCACCTTGGACCTCCCACGCCAAGTGGACCGTGCTGCCGGGCGCGGGGCTCTGCTCCGTCGCGGTGAGCACGACCTTCGTGGGCCCTGGCGGCGGCTGGGCCGGGGGCGGCGCCGAGGTGCACCCCGCGAGCAGGATCGCGACGCCAGCCAGCACGCAGAAGAGCCTCGCCTCGGACACGGGGATCGCCGCCCCCAAATCGGGGCCCGGTCCTTGAAGGGTTCGAAAGCCGCCGGCCGCGATGTTGGACGGTTCAACTAATCCCAGAACTGCCGCGTCCGCGCGTAGGTGACCTCGGCTTCGAGGATGTCGCGCAGCAGGCTGAGCTCGTCCTCGCGCTGCTTCATGAGGATCCTGCCCGCGGTCTCGGGCCCCACGCCGCGCGCGACGAGGCACATCATCCCGCGCTTGCCGTGGGCCATCACCGTGCCCGCGTTGGCCTGCAGCCGGCGCCACTCCTTGCGCTCGTCGTCGGTCAGCTTGTCCTTGTTCTTCTCCCACGCCTTGAGCGCGTTGCGCTCCCACGGCCGCAGCACGGCCACGCTGATGGCGCCGCACTTGCCGCAGCTCGGCCGCTCGGGCGCTCCTTGCACGGTGGTGTTGCTGCGCCACACCTCGCAGTTCGTGCACACCAGGATGACCTTGCTCTCCACGAGCCGCTTGCGCACCGCCAGCAGGATGGCGCGGTCGGCGCGGGCGGGACTGATGAGCTCGTGCTTCTGGTCCACGCCCGCGAGGCCCACGGGGCTCAGGCTCTGCACCTGCAACGGCAGCGCGCCGCCGCGGAGGTCGCTGAGCACGCGCGCGGCGCCGGGCACGTCGAGCTTGTCCGCGAGCACCTCGCGCATCGCCTCGGTGTACAGGGGCGTCTCGCGGTAGATCTCGAGCAGCCTGGGAAGGGCGACGCGGCCTACCTCCGCACCCTTGCCGATGGCGCCGAAGCGGCGCGCGACGTGGAAGAGCCGCCAGCGCAGGTAGCTGCTGCCGCCCAGCACCAGATCGAGGTACGCGGGCAGCTTGTCCGCCTCGAGGGACCGCAGCGTCGCCTCGATGACGCTCGGTGCGACGCGCGTCGGCAGGTCGAGGATGATGCGGTACGGATCGACGGTGAGGCCGACGCTCGCGCCGAGCCGCGCCGTGAGGAGCGTGGACAGGATGCGGCCGATCGTCTCGTTGACCTTCGTGCCCGCGCAGAGGTTCAGGATCGCTTTCGTGTCCTCGACCTCGAGCGTGCAGAGCGCGTCGGTGGGGAGCGCGTGCGCGCCCTGCTCCAGCACGAACGCCACCACCTTGCGCGCGGCCTCGGGGCTCGCCGGATAGCGCTCCCGCACCCACGCCTCGGCCGCGCTCGGGCCCCGCGCCAGCTCCGCCGCGATCCCAGCGCGCAGCGCGCCCACCTCGCGCGCGACCTCGAAGGGGACGGGGATCTCCTCCCCGACCCAGCTCGGGATGGCGCCCACGGGATCCAGCACCGGCTCGACGCGGATCTTCTCGTCGTCCTGCTCGACCACGCGCCACGGCCGGCCTTGGCAGATGAACACCGCGTTGGGCTCGATGAAGGTGCGCACGAAGCCCTCGTCGAGCTTCGCCACGGCGCGGCCGCTGCTGATGTCGATGATGGGATAGCTCTTCTCGTCGGGGATCATGCTGAGGTTCTCGAAGAAGTACGTGAAGCTGCGGCGTTTCCCGCGGAAGCCGCCGCCCTCGTCGAGCCACACCAGGTGGAGGTCGTGCAATTGCTTCGCGACCTCCTCGACCTGTGCGAGCTCGAGGCCGCGGAAGGGGCGCGCGCGCTTCACGATGTCGAAGGCCTCGCCGACGGAGCGCACGCCGTCCATGCCGATGGCCACGAGCTGGTTCGCGAGGACGTCGAGCGGGCGCTCAGGAATCGCGTGGCTCTCGATCTCCTCGTGCAGCGCGCGGCGCGCGATGACCAGCGCCTCGGCGATGTCATCGGGGTCCGTGGCGAGGATGACGCCGTTGCTGACGAGGTCGGCGCGGTGCCCGGCGCGCCCGACGCGCTGCACGAGCCGCACCACCTGGCGGGGGCTGTTGTACTGGATCACGAGGTCGGCGCTGCCGATGTCGATGCCCAGCTCCATGCTGCTCGTGCACACCAACCCGCGCGTGCGGCCCTGCTTGAAGTCCTCCTCGGCGCTGATGCGCGCGTCCTTGCTCAACGAGCCGTGGTGGACCGCGAGGGGGAAGGAGGGGTCGAGGAGCCGCGTGCGTGCCGTGAGCACCTCGGCGGTCTCGCGCGTGTTGACGAACAGCAGCGTGCTCTTGTGCTCCAGGATCAGCGCGTGGCAGCGCCTCAGATAAGCAGCCTGGTCGGGGCGGCTGTAGACCTTGTCGGCGGCGATCTGGTCGTCGCGCGTGGGGTCGGGGCTCTCCACGACCACCTGCAAGCGCTTCGCCACGGGCACGCGCACGATGCGCACCTCGCGGCCCTCGCCGCCCAGGAACGACGCGACCTCCTCGGGGTTGCCCACGGTCGCGCTGAGCCCGACGCGCTGGAACTCGCCTTGCTTCAGGCGCACGATGCGCTCCAGCGCGATGGCGAGCTGCGCGCCGCGCTCGTCCTCGGCCAGCTCGTGGACCTCGTCCACCACCACCGCCTGCAGGCTCTGGAGGTGGAAGCGCAGGCGCCGGCCGCTCAGCAGGACTTGGACCGTCTCCGGCGTCGTGATGAGGATCGCCGGCGGCCGGCGCGACTGCAGCAGGCGCTCGCTCTGCGGCGTGTCGCCGTGGCGCACCGCGACCTCGAGGCCCAGCCGCTCGCCCCACCCCTTCAGCCGGCCGAGCAGGTCGCGGTTCAGCGCGCGGAGCGGCGTGATGTAGAGCATCTGGATGCCGGGCTCCTGCTTCCCCGCAGCCTTGCGCCGGAGCATCAGCTCGAGCAGCGGCAGCATGGCGCTCTCGGTCTTGCCCATCCCGGTCGGAGCGATCAGGAGGACGTGGTGCCCCCCGAGGATCGCCGGGAGCGCGGCCTCCTGCGCCGCGGTGGGCCGCTCGAACCCCTCGGCTGCCAGCAGCGCACGGAGTGACGGCCCCAGCAGGTCGAAGGCGCTCGGCAAGCTGCGCAGGGAGGGAGCGCGCCCCCTTGGGTGTTTCGGCCCGCCGCGCCCGGACGCTCGCTGCGGACCCGACCGCCGGGCGGAGGGCGTCGTCGCAGCGGGTGGACGCCCGCGTCGCTCCGGGGTCGGCCTTGAACCGGTCGGGGAGGGGCGTCCGCGGGCGGCACCATTAACCGGCGCGAACGCCGTCTCCGCTTTCGCAAAGCTTCGGCGGGTACGAACATGCCGGCCCCAGCGACACCGCAGCCTGCGCCGGCGGCGGCGCAGCAGGCGACGAGCACCAACACCGCCGGCGGGAAGGCGGCACCGCCGTGCCCCATCGTCGGCATCGGGGCTTCCGCGGGATGGTTCGAGGCCTTCAGCGAACTGCTGCGCGCCCTCCCCCAGGACACGGGCATGGCCTACGTGTTCGTGACGCACCTCGACCCCAAGCACGAGAGCCAGATGGCCCAGGTGCTCGAGCGCATGACCCCGATGAGCGTGGTCGAGGTCAAGGACGGCATGGCCATCGAGCCGGACCACGTCTACGTCATCCCCGCGCATGCGCTGCTCGTCGTCGAGGGCGAGCGGTTGCGTCTGCAGCCGCGCGAAGATGCGCCCCCGCAAGCCCACGCCATCGACGGCTTCTTCCGCTCCCTCGCCAACGCGCGGGGTGACCAGTCGGTGGGCGTCATCCTCTCCGGCACGCTCTCCGACGGGACGCAGGGCCTCAAGGACATCCGCGCGGCCGGAGGGTTCACGTTCGCGCAGAGCCCGGAGTCGGCCACGTACCGCGAAATGCCTTGGAACGCCATCGCCGCGGGCCACGTGGACTTCGTCCTCACCCCCGCCGAGATCGCCGCGGACCTGGCCCGCCTGCGCGAGCGGATGGGCCGCCGGGAGGCGCGCGACGATCCCCCGGAGCCCGTGGACGGCCGCGAGCTCGCGGACCTCCTGAAGCTGCTGCGCAACCGCGTCGGCGTGGACTTCTCCCAGTACAAGCGCTCCACCCTCATGCGGCGCATCGAGCGGCGCGTGCTGGCGCACGGCTGCGAGACCCTCGCGCAGTACATCAAGGTCGTGCAGACCGACCGCGACGAGGCCCGCGCGCTCTACGAGGAGATCCTCATCCACGTCACGCGGTTCTTCCGCGAGGAGCCCTCCTACCAGGCGCTCGTGGAGCACGTCCTTCCTGGCTTGGTCGAGGACCGGCCCAACGACCGGCCGCTCCGCGTGTGGGTGCCCGGGTGCGCGACCGGCGAGGAAGCCTACTCGCTCGCCATCACCATCCTCGAGTTCCTGGAGCGCCACGGCAGCTCGCTGCCCCTGCAGGTGTTCGCGACGGACGTCAGCGAGAAGGCCATCAAGACCGCGCGCGACGGCCTCTACGCGGATTCCATCGCCGACGACGTCTCCAACGAGCGCCTGCTCCGCTACTTCGAGAAGACCGATGGCGGCTACCGCATCAGCAAGGCCGTGCGGGGCATGTGCGTGTTCGCCCTGCACGACGTGACCGCCGACCCGCCCTTCTCGAGCATGGACGTCGTGAGCTTCCGGAACGTGCTCGTGTACATGGAGGCCGAGCTGCAGCGGCACGTGCTCGCCACGCTGCACTACGCGCTCCGGCCCAACGGGTACCTCGTCCTCGGCACGGCGGAGTCGGTCGGGCGCTCGGACGACCTCTTCGCGCCGCTCGACAAGGACCGGCGCGTCTACGTCAAGCGGAACACCGGGCTCGCCTTGGCCCCCAGGTTCCTCAGGCAGGCGCAGGGGGCGGACGCGCTCTCTGGCCGGGTCGACGCGTCGCCGGCCCGGGCCGCGTTCGACCCGCAGCGCGAGGCGGACCGCATGCTCCTGGAGCGGTTCGTCCCCGCGGGCGTCGTGGTGGACGGCGACCTGAAGGTGGTGCAGTTCCGAGGCGAGACCAGCCCCTTCCTCGAGCACCAGCCGGGCCCCGCGAGCCTCGACCTCCTCCGCATGGCGACGGGCGGCTTGGGCCTGGACCTGCGCGCGCTCGTGCAGGATGCCAACGCGCGCGGAGGCCCGGTCCGGCGGCGCCACGTGCGCGCCGCGGCCGACGGCAAGCCCAAGACCACCATCCTCGAAGCCACCCCCATCCAGGGCCCCACGGTGGTGGACCGCTTCTACCTCATCTTGTTCCTGGACGAGGAGCCGCGCGGGGCGGCCGTCGCGCGCGTCAGGCCTGCGCGCGGCTGGCTGCGCCCGTGGCAGGCCCGCGGCGCGGCGGCGGATCGCCATGCGCGCGTCGCGGCGCTGGAGCGGGAGCTGGCGGCCGCGCACGCGTACCTCCAGTCGAACGTCGAGGACCACGAGGCCACGATGGAGGAGCTGCGTTCGGCCAACGAGGAGTCGGTCTCGAGCAACGAGGAGCTGCAATCCACCAACGAGGAGCTGGAGACCGCGAAGGAAGAACTGCAGTCCACCAACGAGGAGCTCACCACGCTCAACGAGGAGCTGCAGGAGCGCAACGCGGACGTGCAGCGCGCCAACAACGACCTCATGAACCTGCTCAACAGCATCACCCTTCCCATCGTGATGGTCGGCCCCGACCTCCGCATCCGGCGCTTCACGCCGCGCGCGCAGCAGTTGCTGAACCTCATCCCCACCGACCTGGGCCGGCCGCTCTCGGACATCCGGCATCCCTTCGGGGCCCTCGACCTGCGGAAGGACCTGCTGGACGTCATCGCGTCGTTCCAGCCCCGCCAGCTCGACGTGCACGACGAGGACGGCGCCCAGCACGCCATCCGGATCCTGCCGTACCGCACGACCGACAACCGCGTGGACGGCGCGGTCGTCCTCTTCCTCACGGGGCCAGAGGAGCGGCCCGCCGCTGCCGTCGCCGGCGCATTGGAGGCGGCCTTGACCCTCGCTGAGACGGTTTGGGACCCCGTCGTGGTCCTCGACGACCAGTTCCGCGTCAAGGCAGCCAACCGGCAATTCTATGCCCAGTTCGAGCTCACGCGCGACGCCGCGATCGGGAGGCCCCTGTTCGAGCTCAGCGCCTTCTGGAAGGCGCCGGCGGTCCGCGACCTGCTGGAGAAGGTGCTCCCCGAGCGGGGCGAAGTCCTCGATCACGTCCTGCCGGACGCGGCGGGCGGCGGCACGGCCTTCGTCAACGCCCGGTCGCTGCGGCCCTACGGCGAAGGACCGCCGCTCATCGTGCTGGCGTTCCGCGCGACGCCCTAAGTTCCCTTTCGGGCTACATCTGCCAGGGCATCGTGGAGCGGCACGGGGGCGCCATCTGGGGGGAGAGCGAAGGGCCCGGCAAGGGCGCGGTCTTCGCCTTCCGGCTGCCGCGCCATCCTCCTGCCCCGCCGTCCGTGCGCCACCACCCCTAGATGCGCCGCTCCGTGCTCGGGCCCTCGCGCGCGCTGTAGGCACTGGGCTTGCCAACCGGTTCGCGCTGCCACCCTCCGCTGCCGGGCCGGTCCCAGAAGGGCCGCGTGAGCACGTAGCGCAGCTTGGCCTCGTAGAGGTCGCGGAAGAACGCGCGGTCGTCGCGGTGCATCTTGGCCAGGATCTTCGCCGCCGCCTGGGGGCCGACGCCGTACACGCTGAGCGCCATCACGGCCTTCCTGCCATAGACCGCCACGAGGTCCGCCCCCTGCCGGCAGCGCGCCATCTCCTTCGCGTCCTGCTCGGCCAGCTCCTCGCCGGCCATGTGGCGCTTGAAGGCTTCCTGGATCGGCGTGCCGTGCCAGCTCAGCACGCCCACGACGGGCGAGGCGCACCGGTCGCACGCCGGCCGCTCCGGCAGCTCGCCGACGACCTTGCCGTGCGCGAGGTGGCCGCAGCCGAAGCAGAGCAGCGTGTTCTGCTCGGTCTGCAGGAACTGGCGCATGCGCTCCACGGCCTGCTCGCGATCCTGCTCGGGGCTCAGCACCTCGGGGACCTCGACGTTGCGCCGCACGATGGGGTACCCCAGCGGCGTGGGCTTCGCCGCCTTGCGTGTCACCAACTTCAGGGAGCCTTCGCGCAGGCCCTTGTACACCCACCGCACGTGCTCGGGGTCCACGTCCTCCAGCATCGCCTCGCGCAGGGCCTCCTCCGCCACGGGCGTGCCCTTGAAGCGCACCTCCAGGCTCTGCAGGTCGTCGGCCGAGATCATGAGCCCGCGCGGCAGCGCGCCCACCCGCTCGGCGACGCCCTTGATGTACCACCCAATGGGGAGGTGGTCCTTCTGGAACACCTGCAGCAGCTCCTCGACCTCGGTCTCGCTGTGCACGAGCAGCTCGCGCGCCAGCGCGTCGAGGTCGAGGTCCTGGGTGCCGGTGAGCAGCTCGTAGAGGATGCGGTTGCCGTCGGTCCACCAGAAGCGCACGAGGTTCTTGCGCGCCAGCAGCTCCTCGCCGATGTCGGCGATCGTCTCGTTGACGACCTCGCCGAAGGGCGCGTGCACGATCACGTACCGGTCGAACGCTTCGACCAGGACGGTCCGTTCGTCAGGCACCGGCGCGCCCGTAGCTTTGTGGGCTTCGATCAGTTCGACGACTCGTCGGACCGTCGGAAGGTCCGCCGGCCACACCTTGCCGAGGTCCTGGATCACCCGCTCCGCCGCGCCCGCGTCGAGCCGCGCGCCCACGTCGCCGCGCAGCCCCGCGCTCGCTTGCGCCGTCTCGAAGGGCACCGGCAGGATCTGGCCGTCCCACGCCGCGATGCGCGCCGTCGGGTCGTCGTGCGGGTGGACATAGACGGAGCCGTCGTGGCCCACCGTCTGGATGCGCCACGTGCGCCCGCGCACGATGAACACGTAGCCCGGCCGCGCGCGGAGCACCATCTCCTCCTCGCCCATGATCCCCACGGCCTGCATGGTCGCGAGGTCCACGATGGGGTAGGTGCGCTCGTCGCGGATCGTGCTCAGGTTGCGGAAGTAGTAGTCGCGCGCGCGGCCCGTCATCACCAGCAGGTCGCCGTCGCGCCGCAAGAACTGCAGGTGCTCCATGTACGCGGCCATCTTGTCGAAGCCGGCTGCGGCGTCGCGGTAGGGCCATGCGCGTTGGACCACCGCGAGCGCTTGCGCACGGGGCACGCGGCCGCCGGCGTCCATGACGATGCCCACGATCTGGTGGCCCAGCACGTCCAGCGCGCCTTCGTGGATGTGCGGCGGCTCCAGCTCGCCGCGTTGGGCGCGGCCGATGACGGCGATGGACTCGAGGGTGTCGTCCGCATTGACGGGAATGATGATGCCCTTGCTCACCCGCTTGAGGTCGTGCCCCGCGCGGCCGACGCGCTGCACGAGGCTCGTCGCCTGGCGGGGGCTCTGGTACTGGATGGCTTGGTCGACCGCGCCCACGTCGATGCCCAGCTCGAGGGTGGACGTGCACACCAGCGCCTTGAGCCGGCCGGCCTTGAAGTCGGCCTCGGCGCGCTCGCGGCTCTCGCGCGAGAGCGAGCCGTGGTGGACCGCGACGCCCTCCATCACCAGCGGGAAGCGCGAGCCCAGGAGCTCCGCGTTGCCGCGGCTGTTGACGAACACGAGGCTCGCGCGGTGCGCCTCGATGGTGTCGCGCATCAGGCTCATGACCGACGCGATCTCGGGGCTGATGAACAGCTCGCGCGCGAGCGCGAAGTCCTCGTCGGTGGGCTTGGGCCACTCGACGCGGAAGCTCATCTGCTTCGGCGGCGCCGCGCGCACCACGGCCAAGGGCTGTGGGCCGCCGAACAGCGCCGCGACGCGCGCGGGGTCGCCGACGGTCGCGCTGAGCGCGATGCGCTGGAAGTCGCCCGCGACCTCGCGCAGACGCTCGAGCGCGACGGTGAGCTGCACGCCGCGCCGGTCCTTGGCGAGCTGATGGACCTCGTCCACGACCACCCACTGCACGGTGCGCAAGTGGCGGCGCATGACCTTCGCCGGCAGGATCGCTTGCAGCGTCTCGGGCGTGGTCACGAGCAGGTCCGGTGGCTTGAGCGCCTGCTTGCGCCGCTGGCTCTGCGGCGTGTCGCCGTGCCGCACCTCGACGCGCAGGTCGAGCTTGGCGCACCACTGCTCGAGGCGCCGGTGCATGTCGCGGTTCAAGGCGCGCAGCGGGGTCACATACACGCAACCGATGCCCTGCCCGCGCGGGCGCTGCGCGAGCTGGGCCAAGACCGGCAGCATGGCAGCCTCGGTCTTGCCCGCGCCCGTCGGCGCGATGAGGAGCACGTCCTCGCCCGCGAGGATGCGCGGGATCGCTGCCTCTTGCGCTTGCGTGGGCTCGGCGAGGCCCTCGGCTGCGAGCGCGTCGCGCACCCTGGGGGTGAGCAGCTCGAAGGCCGTCGCCATGGGACCCTCACCATGCCGCCTCGCGCCGATAGGCTTTGCGCCGCCGGCTCATGCCGGCCCGGCCTTCGCTGCCGGTGGACGCAGGCTCTTGACGGTGCCCATCTCGATGCCGTCGAGGGTCCAGATGCGCGCGCGGTCGAGGTCGAAGAGCTGGTTGCGCAGGAGCGGCCCGAGGCCCTCGCCCTCCTTGAGCGGAGCGTTGATCGCGTGCCCCCCCAGCAGCTCGTTGAAGGCGGGCATGATGATGAACTGCGCTCCTCTTGGCAAGGAGGGGTAGCGCTCGCGCGCCGCGCGCTGGAAGGGGCCGCGCACCCAGCACGGCTCCTTGTGCAGCTTGCCCAGCTCGTCGCGCAGCCCGAGCATGGGATGGTTGTGCGACGTGACCAGCACGCGCGCGCCCATGATCGCCGCGTCGGGCCACACGTGGCCGTGGGTGAGCGCGACGTCCTCGATCTTCAGGCCGGTCGCGGGGTGCATCTGCACGCCCTCGACGCCCAGCCACTCCAAGTCCGCGTCATGGTTCCCGGGCACGAGGTCCACGCGCGCGTCGAGCCCGCGCACGAGCGCGCGCAGCCGCGCGATGTCGGCGCTGCTGCTGCGGCCGATCGTCTCCTTGAGGTCGCCGAGCACGATGAGGCGGTCTGCGTTGTGGGCCCGCAACAGCGCTTGGATGCGCGCGCGCATGTGCGGCGTCTGATCCGGGACCTGCACGCCGCGCCGCGCGAGCTCCTGCTCGAGGCCGACGTGCACGTCGCCCACCACGACGACGTTGCCCGCGTCGCCGTGGAGCACGAGGGCCCGCTCCCGCCAGCTCGGCGCGACCCGCACGCCGCTGCTTGGGCGCACAGGGCCATGAGCCTTGCGATGTCCTGAGCCCCGGCGCGGCCGCGGGCGCGCGCGGCACGCCGGCGGATGGGATCGCAACGAGCATCTGCTGCTCCCCGACGCGTCGCCCGACGTCATGACGAAGGCGCGCCAACGCTGGCGTCCTCGGAGAAGGGCCAGCCCGCGCCGGGCGCGCCTGTGGTGGGTATCCTGCAGGACATCGCCGCGTGCGGAACGATCCGCCGGCAGGCCCCTTGACCCGTTCCGGACTTGTCCGGGGCTTCGTGGTCGCGTGGACGCGGTTCCAGCCGCGAAGGAAAGAAGGGATGTCCTCGCCCGGCGGTGGAACGCCAGGACGCGCGCCCGCCCCGCAACCTCGGCAGCGCAACCGGGCGCGCGCTCCTCAGCCTCCATCCGGTCGCGCGGCTCTCGTGCGGGCCGCGCCACCTCCTTCTGCCCGGGGCGCGGACCCCGGATGCGCTCCTCAGCGCGCGCGCCGCCAGTGCAGGCCGCCCTCGCGCATCACCGCGGGCAACGCGTCGATGATGTCCGTCGCGAGCAGGCCGAAGCGCTGCTCCTCGAAGGCGAGGTCGCCCGCGCGGCCGGTCATCCAAGCGCCCAGCCGCGCGGCGTCGAAGGGCTGCAGGCCCTTGCCGAGCAGCGCGCCGGCGACGCCCGCGAGCACGTCGCCGCTGCCGCCGTGGCTCATGGCGGGGTTGCCGGTGCTGTTGAACTTCACGCGGCTGCCGTCGGTGATGACGCTCTCGTGGCCCTTGAGCAGCACGACGGAGCCCAGCCGCTGCGACGCGGCCCGCGCCTGCTCCGCGCGCTTGTCGGGCTCGTCCTCGTCCGCGGGCTCCTCCCCCACCATGGCCCGGAACTCGCCAGCGTGCGGCGTCACGATCGTGCGCGGGCCCGGCGTGAGCTGCTCGCGGCCCACGGCGTGCAGCGCGTCCGCGTCGAGCAGCACGGGCATCTCCTCGCGCGCGAGCCGCTGCAGCAGCAGGCCCACGGAGCGCAGCGCGCGGTCCGCCCTGCCCATGCCGTTGCCCACGACGACCGCCGTCGTGCGCGGCAGGAACTCGTCGAGCATCGCGAGGTTGTCGGGGTGCTCGAGGTCCACGTCGTAACCGTTGAGGTGCCGCACGATGAGGTTGGGGCTGTAGCCCTGGATCGCCTCGGCGGCGCGTCCCGGCGTCAGCACGACCGCGAGGTCCGCGCCGGCGCGCAGCGCGGCCATCGCCGCGAGGGCGGGCGCGCCCGTGTAGGGGCCGCCGCCGACGACGAGCACCACGCCGCCTTGGCCCTTGTGCTGCGTCGCGCGCGGGATCGGGTACAGCAAGAGCTCGCCGGGCCCCGTGTGCGTCGCGGCCCGCGGCGGGATGCCGATGTCGCGCACCACGATGCGGCCGCTGTTCGCCTCGCTCTGGCCCTCCTTGGTGTCGTGCAGCGCGACCGTCGCGTCGGGCTCGATCGCCGCGTCGGTGCCCAGCCCCGTGGGCACGTCCACGCTGAGCACGGCCTTCGCGCGCTCGTTCACGACGCGCACCCACGTCCGGTAGGGCTCGCGCAGCTGGCCGCTCAGGCCGGTGCCGAGCAGCGCGTCGATCACGAGCCCGGATGGGTCGATGAGCTTCACGAGCTGGGACGCGTCGGGCGCGGCGATGACCTTGACGCCCGCGAGCTTCGCGAGTTGGCGTTGCAACCGTTCGCCCTTGACCTCCTTGCGCGGCACCGCGAGCGCGACCACGACGCGGCCGCGCTTGGCCAGGTGGCGCGCGGCGACGGCGCCGTCGCCGCCGTTGTTGCCGGGGCCCACCAGCACCAGGTAGGGGCCCTTGCCCATGGTGCGCGCCTCCTCCGCGACGGCCTTGCCCGCGTGCTCCATCAGCGTCGCGGTGCTCACGCCCAGCGCCTCGGCGTTGCGGTCGAGGATGCGCGCCTCCGAGGCAGGGATCACGACGACCGCACGCGGTGGAGCGGAAATAAGCCTAGCGCATGCCGCATGGCTTTAAGCCCTGCCCAGGCAGTGCGACCGCGATGATGCCCGGCGGCCGGATGAACCCCCGGATGATGCAGCAGATGATGAAGCAGCTCGGCATCTCGGTGGACGAGATCGAGGGCGTCGAGCGCGTCATCATCGAGACCACCACCAAGGACCTCGTGTTCACGCGGCCGTCGGTGAGCGCGATGAAGGCCCAAGGCGCCACCACCTACCAGGTCCAGGGCGAGCCGGAGGTGGTGCCGAAGGGAACGAACGTGCCCGTCAAGGAAGGCGTGGTGCCGCGCCACCCTGGCGACACGGGCGCGGGCGTGGTGGTGTCGCCGAAGCCGGGCGAACCCCAGCCCCCGAAAGGGCCGCTCTTCAGCGACGACGACGTCAAGATGGTGATGCAGGCCGCGGGCGTCAACCGCGAGAAGGCGCGCAAGGCCCTCGAGGAAACCGACGGCGAGGTCGCGACCGCGATCGTGCGCCTCACGGAATCATGAGCGCGCCCCTCGCTGTGCGGACCGCGCTGCGCAGGCATGGGCTGCTGCTGCTCTCCCACCCGACGCTGCCGAGCCTCGCGCGCATCGTCGCGGGCGCGCCGATCCGGGGATCGTGGTGGAGCCACCCGCGCGGCCGCGCGATCTTCTGGGCCGCGGACGCGCTGGGCGACGATCCCGACGTGGTGGTCGGGAAGCTCGTCGACGGCCGCGTCACCTTCGTGCATCGCCCGCTCTGGCCCGCGCTGCTGGCCGTCGCGGAGGCGCGCGAGCCCTGGCAACTCCGCGGCCTGGGCGCGCCCGCGCAGCACCTGCTCGCGCGCGTCGAGCGCGGGGGCCGCGTGCAGGCGACGGGCGACGCCGCACGTAGGCTCGAGGCCCGCCTGCTGGTGCACGCCGACGAGACCCACACCGCAGCAGGCGCGCACGCGAAGGTGCTGGAGCCTTGGGGACGCTGGGCCGCGCGGGCGAGGCTGCGTGGGGCTCCGACGAGCGCCGCGCGCGGGAAGGCGCAGCTTGAGGACGCCGTTGCCCGCATGGCCGGCGGCGCGACCGCGCGGCTGCCGTGGCAGCGCGGGCGCTCAGCGGGCATCAGAACGCGCGGAGCAAGTCCTCGAAGCGCGCGGGCTTGACGTCGCGCTTCATGTCGCGCACGAGGGCCTCGTAGTACTGGACTTGGCGCTGCGCCTTGCGCAACTCCTCGCCGATCGCGAGCTCGCGCGCCTGCCAGCGCTCCAGCTCGTCCAACGCCTCCAAGATGGCGCGCTCCCTCATCGGGCCATGAACAAGGAACGAGGCCTTGAAGGTTCCCGTGGCATGGCTTGAACGTGTCGCGGGCTCACGAGCAGCGCACGCTCGCGGCCATGCCGCCGAGCTGCGTGGGGAAGGCGCGGCCGACGAGCTCCTCCCAGCTCGAGAGGTCGGTGCTGCCGCCGCCGAACAAGCCGCTGCTGCCCTCGGTGCTCGCGAAGCCGAAGATCCGCACCGCCTCGCCGTTGCCGGCGCAGGTGTAGCGCGCGTCCACCGCGTAGCCCTTGCCCAGCAGCGGCACGACCGCGTCGTACCAGATGAACGCCGCCGCGTCGCTGCCGACCGAGCCCGATCCCTTCTGCCGCTCCGTGAGCTGCACGTTCTTCTCCGTGAGCCGGGCGTCGAGCTCCTTCTGGATCTCGCCCTGCTCGTCCACGAGCGGCACATCGCTGACGCTCACGACGTAGAGCAGCCCCGTGGGCACGCCGCCGGTGTACGCGTTGACCTGGTACTTCGCCACGACGAGCGGCGGCAGCCCGCGCTCGCCCGATTCGGAGCTGCTGTTGTCCTTGGTCCAGCCCACCGCGAGCGACGCGGGCTCGGCGGGGAAGAACGCGCCCGAGATGCAGCCGCTCAGCGCCGCCGTGAGCGCGAGCATGCCAACACAGGTCGCGGTGGCGGAGGAGCGCATGCGCCGTGAACGGCGCGCGCGGCCCTTGAGGTTTGTGATGGCGTCGGGACGCGCCCCAACGCTGCGCGCGTCGCGAGCGCGCGAGGGCCCAAACGGCCCGCGCCCGCGCCAGGCGAAGGGTCAAGTAGCCGGAGCGATTTCCAGCCCCACCGGGCTCATGGTCTAGCGGTTATGACGGCGCTCTCACACAGCGCAGATCACCGGTTCAAATCCGGTTGAGCCCATCCTCTTCGTGCAGGGTCCGCGGCGGACGCCGCGTTCGGCGGGGCAAGCGTTATCTCCGCCGCACGCTTTGGGAACCGGGGAGCGCATGGTCTTCGAGGAGTACGAGATCACCTTCAGCGGCGTGAGCAACGCCCTCGGCTTCGACCTGCTGGACGGCAGCCCCCCCAGCCTCGAGGGCGAGCTCGCCGACTACAAGGTGCGCATCGTCGCCGTCGAGGAGCAGCGGGCCGGCCGGCTCGTGGCCGTGACGCGCGTCACCCTCGCGATGCCCACGCGCGCCAGCGCGGAGGTGCAGGTTGCGTCGCGCGCCTCTGAAGCCTTGTTCGGCGTGCCCACGGACTTGCCCCTGGTGGAGACGGGCAACCCGCAGTTCGAGGCGAAGCTCGCCATGCGCTCGCCCAACAAGGACCTCGCGCTCCACAGCGTCATCGCCGACTTCCAGAACAAGCTCAGCGTCATGGAGGAGCAGGTGCACCTCTGGGTGAAGGGCAACGAGGCGGGCTTCGAGATCGTCGGCGAGAACAACGACGCGAACCACTGGGTGAACATGGTGGAAGTCCTGGGCAAGATCGCCGACCGCGTGCGGAAGGGCTAGGCGCGGCCCGAGCTTCGTCGCACCGTGGCTCTCCAGCGAATCCTTAAGGCAACCAGCGGGGCTCCCGCGCCCAGGAGGCTTCCGATGCGAACCCTGATCCTGAGCCTGGCCGCGGTGGCGATGCTGCTGCTGCCGACGGCGAGCGCGAGCTTGACCTTCAACGAGAACATCACCGCCAGCACCGTTGTCGTCGCAGCGACGGTGCCTTACAGCACGCCCCTGTTCCAGTCGTCGGTGCAGTACCGCTTCAACCTCGCGCCCGGGGACAGCCTCGACGCGACGCTGACGTGGAGCGACACCGCCGTGGGCACGCCCGTGGGCAACGATCTCGACATCACGGTCTTCTTGCCGTCGGTCGGCCCCGTGCCGATCGACCTCAGCACGCCCGACGCGATCGTCGCCACCGTGCAGGGCAGCGTGGCGGTCCGCGTCGCGCGCCAGACCTGCACGGACGCCATCGCCGAGAGCAACAACCACGCGCTCCTCGGCGACCCGCAGGGCAGCGAGGCCGTGAGCTTCGCCGTGCCTGCCGGCGGCGAGACCGGGACCTACGTGGTGCTCGTGCGCGGCTTCGTGGTCACCACGGACCAGCCGTACACCCTGAGCGTCACGGTCACGAGCGGCGGCGCCGATGTCACCGCCGCGCGCGTGGTGCCCTTCCCGGGCCTGCCCGGCGGCCAGCCCACGACGTTCATCACCACGAACCCCTACTGCCAGCTGATCTGAGCTAGGCTGGCGGTTCCTATTTTCTTCATCGTTGGCGCCCCAGCGTGCCCGCTCCTCCCAGAGAAACCTTATTCGCCCGAGGCCCGCTGGGCCGCCGGGAGGCTGACCATGCGCGTCCTACCACTCTTGATCGTGGCTGCGCTATTGCTCGTACCGATGACCGCCAACGCGTCCCGCACGTACACCGGGATCATCACGGCAACCACGCCGCTGGGCCTGGTGCCCGCGTCGGTGCCCTACAGCACGCCGGTGATCCAGACCACCCACCAGATCAACGTCGCGGCCGGGCCCGGTGACACCATCAGCGCCACGCTGACGTACGCCGACACGTCCGGCGGAACCCTCGGCGGCAACGACCTCGACCTCACGCTGCTGCTGCCGTCCGCGGCGCCGATCCCCATCATCGTCCCGCCGCCGGACCCCGTGGGCTTCGCGACCGTCCTGGTCACGAGCCGCGTGACGCGCGCGACCTGCATGGACGCGGCTGCGGAGAGCGACAACAAGCCGTTGCTCGGCGAGCCCACGAGCGAGAGCCTGAGCTTCACCGTCCCGGCGGGCGGCGAGACCGGCGCCTACGCGCTGCTCGTGCGCGGCTTCCTCGCGACCACCGACCAGCCGTACAGCGCCACCGTGACCGTCACCGACAGCGGCGGCGCCGACGTCACCACGGCCCGCACGCCCGCGCTCGTGACACTCACGACGCTCTACACCACCAACCCCCACTGCGAGCTCATCTGAGCGGCGCCGCGGGCCCTCTTTTTCTTGCCTCCTTCCCCCAGAGCGCCCGCTCCTCCCAGAGAAGCCTTATTCCTCCGGCGCCCGCTGGCGCGCCCGGGAGGCTTGACATGCGTATCCTACCTGTGGCCCTCGTGGCCTTGCTGATCTTCGTGCCCCTGAACGCGAATGCTGCCCAGACCTTCACGGGCGTGATCAACGCCGTGACGAGTGCATCCCCGGCGCCCACGAGTGCGCCCTACAGCACACCCGTCCTTCAGGACTATGATCAAATCAGCGTTCAGGCCGGACCCGGCGTGACCATCGCCGCCTCGCTGAGCTACACTGACAGCTCGGGCGGCACGGCCGGCGGCAACGACCTCGACCTGACCCTGCTGCTGCCCTCGTCGGCGCCGATCCCGGTCATCACCGACCCGACGAACCCCGCCTTCATCCCGTTTGTGCAGGCGGTTGCCGCCAGCCGCGTCACGCGCGCGGCCTGCATCGACGCGGCGGCCGAGAGCGACAACAAGCCGCTGCTCGGCGAGGGCGCTGGCGAGAGCCTGAGCTTCACCGTCCCCGCGGGCGGCGAGACCGGGACGTACGCGCTGCTCGTGCGCGGCTTCCTGGTGACCGCGGACCAAGCCTACAGCCTCGACGTGAGCGTGGCCGACGCGGACGGCCGCGACATCACTGCGGGAAGCGCGGTCAAGATCCTGACTTCGACCATCATCACCACCAACCCGCACTGCGAGCTGATCTGAGCCGCGGGCGGTTCTCTTTTTCCTTGTTACAATCCCAGCGGAGCGGCCCGCGTGTTGCTGGGACGCCGTGAGGATCCCACGCCTAAACTTTATAGGGCCCTTCACCGGCGTAACACCTGTGCCACAACCTGGCCGCTCTGCTGATCCCATGCGAGAAACAAGGAAAAAAGCGCCCTCGGCGGGCGAAGCCGGCCCTCACCCGTGCGTCGCCACGAGGGCGAAGAGCTGCGGGCCCGCGGCGACGCTCGTGCCGCGCACCGTGACCGTGTAGGTCCCAGCGGCGGGAGCGCCGACGAACACGCCCTCGTCCACGTTGATCGCGTCGCGCACGCCGCTGTTCGCGGGCGTCTCGCCGTTCACGAAGACGTTGCCCTTGAAAAGCCCCCCAGGCCCAGAAACCTCGAGGTCCAAGTCGTTGACGATGGCGGGGTTCGCACCCGCCGCACCGGGCTCGTCGCTCCACGTGAGCATGACGCGCAGCGGCTGGCCCGCGGCGACGCTCAGCGTGAAGGTCTGGGTCTCGCCTGTGTTCAGGCCCGCGCCCGCCTCGTCGCTGAGGAACAGCTGGCGCGCATCCCCCGCGAAGAACAGCGCGTCGTCGAGGGTCACGCGGCCCCAGCCCTGGTTGTTGTTGGGGAAGCCTGTCCCAGCCAAGCTGCCGGTGATGCGCTTGCCGCTGATCTCCAGCAGGGCGCGCACGGCCGCCGCGCTCGGGTTGTGGCTGTCCGCGGCGTTCGCGGCGCCGGAGGGGTAGAAGCCCTTGACGAAGTAGTCCCGGATGAGCCCGGCCGAGCCCGCCACGGTGGGCGTGCTCATGCTCGTGCCGCTGAGCGCGCCGTAGGTGTTGGCGCCGGCCGCCGTGCTGCTGACGAGCGGGTCGCCGGGGGCGATGACGTTGGGCTTGATGCGGCCATCCTGCGTGGGCCCGCGGCTGCTGAAGCTCGCGAGGTTCTCGAGGTTGGCTCCATTCTGGGACGCGCCGATGCCGAGCGCGCTCTTGGCGACAGCCTCGGGCCGGATGGTGTTGCCGCCGGTGTTGCCCATGCTGCGCAGGATGACGAAGTCGCGGTGGCCGTCGGCGATGTACGCGTCGTGCTGCCGGGCGCGCTCCGTGTAGCTTGTGACGTGGGGGTTGCCCCAGCTGTTGCTGTTGATGCGCGCGCCGGCGCCATAGGCCGGGTCCCAGTACTCGGCGTAGTTGTTCGTGAGGTAGAACGCGCCCTGCGCGCTCGTGATGTCGCACGCAATCAGCTTCGACGCGAAGGCCACGCCGTCGTTGCCGTTGCGCACGCCGTACGGCGGCGCGTCGCCCGCGAGCGTGCCGGACGTGTGCGTGCCGTGGCCGTCGGTGTCGTCCATGTCGCCGCCGATGGGGTTGGCCAGGCCCGGGTTGGTGTTGATCGGCGCATAGTACATGGCCATCTTGCGGTGCAGGCTCAGCTCGTCGGGCAGGTCCACCATCCAGAACACCAGCGGGAAGCCGGTGTCGTCGTGCATCTCGTGGTTCATCTTCTTCACGCCGACGAGCTGCGGCGGGTACGTCTTGATGCCCGTGTCGCAGATGCTCACGACCTGGCTGCTGCCGTCCACGCCCTTGTCGTGCACGCGGTAGTTGCCGAGGGTGCCGGTCTGCGAGATCGCGCTCGCCTGCGCGTTGTCGAGGCTGATGCCGGCATGGGCTGGCTCGATCCAGCTGACTTCCGAGACCTTGGCGATGCCCGCGAGCCCGGCCGCGTCGACGCGCGCCTGCACGATGCCGTCCAGAGGGAAGCTCGTCGTGACGCTCTCGACGACGCCGCCCGCGGCGACGATCGCGGCGATGGCGCCGGTGGTCGGCTCACCGGGAAACGTCAACACGAGCACTTGCACCTCGCCCGCCGCGGGCAGGTCGGGGCTCAGCTTGTACGCGGCATGGTAGGGCCCGGCGAACGCGACCTCGGGCCGCGCCGCCAACTCCTGGGCCGCGCCGGGGCCGAGCTTGGCCAAGAATGCGAAGTTCGGAAGCGCATCATAGACCCGCAGCGCCTTGTCCTCGAGCATCGCGCGCCACTCGGCCTTGACGGGGCCGCGGAACTGCACGACCCAGAAGGGGCTCGCGTCGGACGCGCGCAGCGGCGCCGGCACCGACGCGTCGCTACCCGCGATGCGCCAGCCGCCCCGCAAGAACTCCTGCGGCATCGGCTCCACCGCGACGCCCTGCGCCGTCAGCCGCGCCGCGTCGCGTGCGGTCATGTCGGCCGTGACGAACGCGCCGTAGTCGTCGCGCACGGACAAGCCCGGCACGCCGGCTGCGAACACGTAGTATGGAAGCACGGCCTCGACGCTGTCCTCGGCCTGGGTCAAGGGCAGCACGGCCGCGACGGTCACGAAGCAGAGCGCCAACGCGAGCTTCCGGGGCGACAAGATCCCGCCTCGCGCCGCTCACCCTCTGGAGGGGCTAAGCCCTTCGCTGGAGTGTCTGGGCGCGTGTGGAGCTTTGGCGCCCCGGGCGGGATTTGGACCCGCGAGGCCTTTCGGCCACGGGCGTCTGAAGCCAGCGCCCTACCGGGCTAGGCAACCGGGGCGTAGGGGCCGTCGCCTACAGCCCGGCGCCGAGAGTGCGCGAGGAGGATTTATCGTCATTGCCAATCATCGCGAACATGCGTCTGAAGCCAAGGCCCGCAAGGGCCGTCGCCAGGCTAGGCGACCCGACGGGGCCCGCGCGCCCCGTCTCGTTCTTCTCCTGCGTTCCGCGGAAAAATAGGAACGCCGCGGGAAGGGGGGTGGACACGACAGCTCCCCGCGGCTCCTTGCCGGTTCAGGCCTCGACCTCGACGCGCCGCGGCTCCTCGGTCGGAGTGCGGCGCGGCAGGGTGAGGATGAGCAGCCCGTGCTGGAGCCTCGCGCTGGCCTGCGAGGGCAGCACCTCGGCTGGCAGCTGGAAGCTGCCCTGGTACACGCGCCCGTTCGCGGCCGGGCGCTGTGCGGTGATGCTCACGGTGGTGTTGCCCACGATGACCTGCAGGTCCTCGACGGCCACGCCCGGGACCTCGAAGGTCGCGACGACTTCCCTGCCGAGGTCCTGGATCGCGGCCCCGATGCTCGGTGCCGTGGGCGCGTGGGTCGGGAGCTGGGGCCCGATGGGCAGGCCCTGGACCGGCGCGCCCACGACGTTGCCGAGGGTGAACTGGCTCGGGAAGCCGAAGGGCGCGAGGAACGGCCCCGTCGGGATGCCGTAGCTCAGGCCCTGCAGCGCCGCAAGGGTCGCCGGCGGCAGGCCCGCGAAGGCCGGCACGCCATAGAAGCCCTGCGTTGCGTGGGGCCAGGGCAGCGCTTGCGCCGCCAGCGGCGCGCCGTGGCCGGGCACGCCGACGAAGAGCGGCTGCTGCAGCGCCGGCAGCGGCTGCGCGGGGGTCAAGGGCTCGATCTGCTCGCTGTTCCTTCGGGGTTCGGTGCGGACCATGAGATCACGTCTGCCCGCGGGCGCGGGCGAGCCGACGAGCGCGAGGGTGGTTGATGTGGGTTCTCCCCGAAGTTTGCGAAGCGCCCGGGCGCGCTCCGGAGGAGCCAGACAGGTCAGCATGAGGAAGCGGCCAAGAAATGCGCGGAGCGCATCGACCTAGAACCGCTCAGGGTCGCGCAGGTAGGCGATGTTGTCGAGCGCGACCTCGCAGCTCTCGCGCACCTCGATGGCGGGGTCGTGCACCATGGCCCAGCGCAGCATGCGCAGGCACTCGTCGCTGGCGATGGCGCCCAGGGCCTCGGCGGCCTCGTGCCGCACCATGGCGTGCTCGTCGGTGCGCAGCGCGCGCTCCAGCCAAGGGATGCACGGCTCGCTCGCCATCTGGCCGAACACGAAGGCGCACTCGTGGCGGAGCAGCGCGCTGTCGTCGGTGAGCATGCAGCGGCCGATGACCTCCACAGCCTGAGGCGTGCCCACGGCGCGCAGCGCGAAGAGCGCGCGGTAGCGCTCCCACATCTTCTCCTTCGGGTTGAGCAGGATCGCGCGCAGCTCGGCGACCTCGCGGCTCGGGTGGATCACCGCTGGATCGATGCCCTCGTAGTCGATCTGCCGCAGGCCCGCGTCCGCCATGGCCCGGCCATGGAGGCCCTGGTCAAGAAGGTTGCGCCGGCGGCGCACGCTCCGCAGCCTTCTTGGCCTTCCCGGGCCTGGGAGGGCCATGGGCCTGCGCTTCGCGTCCCTGCTGGCCTTCGCCGCGGGCGGCCTGCTCCTGGTGGGCCAAGTGCTCGGGGGGACGTTCGCGCTGCCGGTGCTCGACGCCTTCGTCGGCCAGGCCGAGGCGGAGGCGATCCGCCATGCGCCGGCGGAGTACGCCGCGGCGTTCCCGGTCGCGGCCTCGCTGCTGGTGCTCGTCGCGGGCTTCGGCGGGCTCGCGGTGCTCGCGGGCGCGTGGATGTACGCGCGCGGCCGCCGGCGCACGGGCAACGTCCTCGTGGGCTTGGGGTGCGGCACGGGCGTGCTCGGCATCGCGCTGCTCGCGAGCCTCAGCTACGCGACCGGCGCCCTCGAAGCCTTCGCGCACTGGATGACGGGGCCTACTGGCGCGGGCGTCGCCCTCGCCCTGCTCGCGCGGCGCGAAGCGCGGCCAGCGGCGATCCCTGGGCCATTGCCCGCAACGCCTCCGGACCCGCAGGCCGCTTTCGTGCGGCGGCCGCCGCCGCTCCCCCCGAACGGTTGACCGCACCCTTTTTGGGCCGCGCCGACGCTCCGGTCGCGTGGCGCTCCGCAAGGCCGGGACCATCGCCATCGTGGCAGGGGTGCTGCTGATCTTCGCCAACGTGACCGGCGGCACCTACCTGCTCCAGCTGGGCGACCGCCTCGCGCGCTTCTTCCTTCCGGCCGACATCGCGCAGCCGGTGCACCTGGTCATCCAGATCGGGATCCTCGTCGCCGGCCTCGGCGGGTTCGCGGTCCTCGCCGGCGGACTGTGCTACCGCAAGGGCTGGCGCACGCCGGGCAACCTGCTCGTCACGCTCGGCGCGGGCGTCGGCCTGCTGGGGCTCGCGCTGCTGCTGCTCCTGGCGCTCGTGGCGGAGCGCTCGGCCGAGTTCTTCCGCTGGCTCGTCGGCCCAGCGGGTGTGGGCGTGATCCTCAGCGTCTGGGCGCGGCGCGAGGCGAAATAGCGATCCATGCTGGCCTGCGATCAGCCCGGCAGTTGCGTGAGCGCGTTGACGGCGAACACCAGGTCCAGCATCACGATCACCATCGGGACCGTCTCGGCCGCGCGCACGACGCTCCGGCGCGGGTCCGCGGCCGCGCGCCGCAGCAGCCGCAGGCCGCCCACGCCGAGGGCCGCGCACGCGACGCCGTACCCCACGAACACCCACCCTCCGGGGCTCACGAACGGCGCGCCCTGGGTCGCCGCGACCGTGAGCCCGACCATGGCCAGGGGCAGGAGCCCTGCCGCGAGCAGCAGTCGCGAGGCGCGGCGCACCTTGCCCAGGCCGGGCTCGAGGGCCCGCAGGTGGAACGCGCGCGCGGCGAGGATCGCGAGGACGCTCGACGGCACCGCGAAGAGCAGGAAGAACAGCGCGAGCGGCGAGAGCGCCACGCGGCCGTGAGGGGCCAGGGGCCTTTAGCGCTTTGGGGATGCGGGGGCGCGGCGGTGGGGCGCCGCGCCCGTGAGGGTCAGCGGTCGTGGACGCGCACGAGGGCCTCGTCGTAGGCGTAGGCCTCGTTCTCGTCCTCGACGTCCGCGCCGGCGGCGCGGTACTCCGAGCGACGCGCCCAGCCCCGGAAGCGGCCGGGTGTCCGGAGCAGGATCGTCGCCCCGATGGCCATGCACACGAAGCCGCCGAGGATCGGCAGCGGGTCGCCATCGTTGGCATAGCGCAGCATGAGCAGCGCGCCGCTGATGGTGAACAGCAGCATGC
>DASYRW010000327.1:0-13662 GCA_036003985.1 Thermoplasmatota archaeon | reverse complement strand
CCTCGCGCAGGCCGCTCCGGCGCGCGATCCGGAGCCCGGTGAGGTTCGCCTCGGCGCCGCCGCTGACGAACAGCGCGCCCGCGCCCGGGGGAGCACGCAGCAGGCCCAGCATCGCCTCGAGCGCGGCCAGCTCCGCGGCGCGCGCGCCCGCGCACCACGCGGGGTCGCCGAGGTTCGTCTCGAGGAACAGCTGGTAGGCTTCGACGGCGATGGGATGGGGCTCGGTGCACATGCTGCCCAGCACGCGGCCGCTGCGGAAGGGCACGTCGCGCGCCCGCAAGGAGCGCAGCTCGGCGAGCACCTCCTCGACGCTGCGGCCCTTGGCGGGGAGCATGGCCGGGCTAGCCAGCGGGTTGGCTTAGAGCTTTGCCCGCTCCTCAGGTCATGGCCGCCCACAGCCCGCCCGGCCCGCCAGCGAGCACGCGCGCGGGGAGCGGCAGCACGGCGACCACCGCCGCGGGCGGGCCCTCGGCCGCGCAGGCTCCCAGCGCGCCGTCGGCCGCGCAGCGCAAGAGCCCGCTGTTGTCCGTGACCACCCACGCCTCACCGCCCGGGCCCGCGGCGAGGTCCGTGATCGCGCCGTCGAGGCGTGCCCATGGCACCAAGGGCGCGAGGGGCAGCGGCGCGCGCCACAGCCCCAGAGGCCCGGCGGCGAACGCATGCGCCTCCGTCGCGGAGACCGCGGTCGCGCCGAAGCTGCCGCGGGGCAGCAGGACCGCGCCCTCGGCCTCGAAGGCGCCAAGGGCCGTGCCGACGAGGTTGCTCTGCGCGGCCACGTCGTGGAGCGCGAAGGGCGCCTCGAGCGCCTGCTCCCACGGCCCGAAGTCGGCCGACGCCAGCAGCCAGTCGTAGAGGCCGTCGCCGTCCACCACCGCGAGCGCGAGGTCGGGGTCGGCGGGGTCGGCCGCGATGGCGCGCACGACGCCCGCGCCCGCCTGCACGTCCGCGCGCGCCCAATGCCGGCCTCCGTCGCGGCTCGCTTCGATCACGGGCTCGCCGAGGCTCCCGCGGCCTCCGACCCACGCGGCGCTGCCGTCGAACGACGCCTCGGCCGCCGTCGCGCTCGCGAGCAGGAGGCCAGCGCCGGTGTGCGCCCACGACGCGCCGCCGTCGCGGCTTGCGAAGGTACCTTTGGGCGTCGCGGCCAGCAGGAGCGCCGTGCGGCCGCCCAGGGCTGTGATGGGCACGAGCGGGAAGCCTGCGGTTCGCCCCTCGAAGCTGGTCAAGCCGTCCGCGATGGCGATGCGGGCGACGCCGACGACCTCGTCCGTGAGGAACACCGCGTCCGCGTCCGCGGGGTCGGCGAAGAGGCCATGGGCCTTGAACATCGCCTCCACGAAGCCCAGGTTCTCCCAGGTTGCGCCGTCGCGCGTGCGCAGCAGGCCTTCGAGGGATCCCAGCCACACGCCGCCGCCCGGCCGCGCGCCGATGGCCGTGCCGACGCCCGGCGCGGCGACGCTGTCCCAGGTCGCGCCGCCGTCGCGCGTCACCTGCAGGCCCAGCATCGAGGTGCGCCACACCACGCCGCTGTCCTCGATGCCGAAATCGAAGGCCGCGCCCGCCGTCTCGGTCCACGTCGCGCCCGCGTCGTGGCTGAACCACGAGCGCGCGTCGGTCATGGCCAGGACCTCGTCCCCGGTGCGCCCGAAGGCGACCCCGCACAGCGCGACGAGGGGCGGCAGCGGCGCGCCGACGTCGGCGAAATTGTCGCCGCGGTCCGCGCTCAGCAGCACATGGTTCGAGCCGTCGGCGTACCGCGCGCCGATCAGCAGCAGGCCCGTCGGGCCCACGTCGATGCGCGCCGCGCGCGCGACCGCGAGCTTGAGCTGCCACGTGAGGCCGCCGTCGTCGGAGCGCGCCAGGCCGTTGAAGCCGGCCGCGTACAGCACCGAGGGGTCGAAGGGATCCGCAGCGATGCGCGCGCGCGGCAGGCTCGGCGCATTCGTCGCGGCCCAGTGAAGGCCTTGGTCCGTGGACCGCCAGATCGTCCCATCGAAGCCGCCCGCGAGCACGACGCCGCCTGCGCCACCGACGCTCTGGACCGCGGCTGCGGCGGGCGCTGCGTCCTGGGTCCACACGACGTCCGCGTGGGGCAGCGCCAGGGCGAAGCCTGGCAACGCGGCGAGCAGCGCCACGGCGACCGCGCGCGTCCGCGACAAACCGTGCAGCCTCCGTCGTGCAACCGGCCCGGTGGGCTTAGAAGTTCTCTGTCGCGCCTGGGCGCCTCGCCACTGGCGCCGTGTCAGAGGAGCCGGTCGTCCCATGCCTTCGTCACGTTCAGGACCGGGCCCATCCACTGGGCGGGCTCGCATTCCGCATACCAAACCCAGTTGCTGCACTTGAAATTCGGGATCCCGCTCCAACCGGGCCGCGCGTTATGCTGGAGCCCGCCGACGTTGTTCGACTCTTGGTAGAGCACGAACTTCGACGGCAAGGGCGCGTCGCCCGGGTCGGCGACGAAGGCCTCGACAGGATCCTGGCGCAGGTAGAGCGCGCCGTCTTCCCCCGTGGCGATCGCGATCCCGCTCGCGCCCCCAATGCTCACGACACCGGGGTCAGTCACGTTCACGTAGAGCCCCGCGAGCTTGAGGTAGCAGAAGGTCACCACCTCGCGCTGGTAGGCGCCGCACCGCCCGATCGGATAGGGGTCGCACACGTGGCTCGCGTCCACGGTGCCGAGGGGCGAGAGCAGGAACGTGCCGACCAGCAGCAAAGCCGCCGAAAGGACGGCGCGCAAGTTGCCACCTCAGAGGAGCCGAGAGTCCGGGTCCTTGGTCACGTTCAGGACGGGGCCCATCCACTGCGCGGGCTCACATTCAGGAAACCACACCCAGTCGCTGCACTTGAACGCTTGCGGCTGGAAGCCATACCAGTTGTTGTCCTCTTGGTAGAGCACGTTCCTGTTGGGCAGCGGTGCTTCCATGGGGTCATCCACGAAGGTCTCGATGGGGGCGGTCCGGACGTAGAACAGCCCGTCCTCGCCGGTGTCGATCGCCACGCCGCTAGCCCCGCCGATGCTGAGGATGCCTGTCGTCTGCGTCGCGTTCACGTAAAGTCCGTTGACCTTGACCCAGCAGAACTGAGCATGCGCGTGGTACCCGGTCCCGCAGTACCCGAGAGGGTACGGGTCGCACACGTGGCTCGCGTCCACGGTGCCGAGGGGCGAGAGCAGGAACGTGCCGAGCAGCAGCCCAGCGCCCAACAACGCGATGCGCACTGCGGTCCCTCCGAGCCTCGATCCCCCCAAGCCTTGCGGCCGAGATAAGGGTTTTCCCAGAAGAGGCGCCGCCCGTTCAGCGAACTTCAACGACGCAACGCTCGCCGAGGCTGAGGGAGAAGGAAAAGGAGGGGCCGCCCGCGCGCACCGCGAGCGGCCCTTGGCGTTCGCTTACTCGGCGCCGTCGCCGGCCGCGCGGGCCGCGGCGAGGTTGCCGATGCTGTTGCCGACCTCGAGGCCCACGTTGTTGTCGAACCGAACGTGGATGCCGCCGATGTAGCGGCTCAGCGCGGCCTCGCTGGCGTAGGCGCGGAACTTCCACGCGTGGTCGGGGAAGAAGTGCGCCAGCACCTTCTCCGTCGCGCCGCTGAACGTGCTGTGCCCGGAGATGTAGCCGGGGAACGGCGGCGTCGTGATGCTGCTCGACCAGGTGGGGTCGAGGTTCTCGCGGATCCAGGTCACGGGGCGCTCCCACCAGTACGCGAACTTGGCGTCCCAGGACGCGATGGCCGCGTCCGCGAGGGCCGCGCCCTCGTGGGCGAGCACGCGCGCGTGCTGCATGGTGCTCAGGCCCGCGTCGTTGGCCTCGTGCCAGGCGACGTAGAGGTTCTGGCCCGGCGGGGTCTCGGTGCCCTGGCCGCCGGCCCAGTAGTTCGCGATGCCGTACGCGCGGGACACGGTCGCGCCGGGCACGAGCGACAGGTTGCCGCCCGCGACCGGCTTCGAGGCGTAGTAGATGTCCTTGTGCTGCGCGACGTAGTCGTCCGTGTCGCAGCCCGAGCCCGGCTCGGGCGGGCGGAACTGGTCGCCGCTGGTCATGAGGAAGGGCGTGACGCCGCCCCACTCCGGCTCGACCGGGATCGCGCGGAAGGCGGGCGGGGTGGGCACCCAGCGGCAGGCGCCGAAGATGCGGTCGCTCAGATCGATGGGCGCAAGCCAGCCGTCGTCGGCGCGCGCGGCCATGACCGCGTTCGCGACGTCGCGGCCCAGCTGCAGGCCCGCGTCGATGTCGCTGCGGTAGTTCTGCACAGCGATGATCCTGCTCTCCGCCGCGGCGAGGCTCTGGGCCGTGATGTTCGCGACCGGCTCCTCGCAGTGCAGCACGTCAGTGGGGTCGGGGCACGGGAACAGGTGCGGGAAGAACGCTTCCGCGACGCCGGCCACGACCGCGTGCTCGCTCGGGTACGTCGGCACGGAGCGCGCGGCCACGATGGGGTCCAGCGCGAGCAGCGGGTCGAGGGCCGCGGGCGGCGGGCGCAGGTAGCAGTACTTGGCGTCCCACGCGATGGTGAGCGCGTCGAAGATCGCCGTCTCGAACATGGCGAACTCGCGGCTCAGGCGGGGCGGGTTCTTGGACCCGTCCTTGGCGCTGTGCTTGATGATGAGCTGCAGCATGATGTCGGTCCACGGGGCGCTCGCGGCGCCGCCGTTGAAGTCCCACTGCTGCGCGGCGATGATCTGCTCGTTCGTGCGCGTGAGCGCGATCTGCTGGAGCTCGAGCAGCTCGTTGGCGGTCTGGAGGCTCGCCACGTCCGGCGGCGGCGGCACGACGATGTCACCAGGGCCGACGAACCAGGTCTGCCACGTGCCCGCGGCGGGATCCTCGGTGTACTCCACGAGGCCCAAGTCCGCGAGCAGCGGGGGCACCGGGTCCGTGGCGCCGCAAGCACCTTCCGCGTGGGGCCGCGCCGCGACGTCGGGCACGGGGACCACGGCATCCGCAACCACCGGCGCCGGCGGCACGAGCAGCGCCGCGGCGACCAGTCCCAAGAGCAAGGCCTTGGGCAAGCGCTTCTTCGACATCGAGGAGCGAGATCGCATTCCTGAGCCTCCCGGCGCTCGGACCGTGGGCGCGCTATTTGAGGGTTTTCAGCAGAGCAGCCCCCGGCGATGTTGAACTTCCTTGGACGTGCGGTCCCGTCCCGGCAGGGGCCTACGGCCTGCACAGCGGCGCACGCCAACGTTGAAGCCCGGTCGCGCGCTTCGCCGGCCGGGAGGCTCCGACATGGCCGCGCGCCGGGGACGTGGTCCACCGAAGTTCAGCATGATCGCCTTGGCGGCCCTGCTCCTCGCGCCCGTGCTCCTCGCAGCGCTGTCGGGCGGCGAGGGCTCGGAGCCCGGCAGCGTCGCGGCGTTCGGTCGGCCGGTGTACACGAACGTCACCGGCGCCGCCGGCCTGGAGGGATTCCGGCACGCGGGCTACCTCGGCCCGGGCAACGTGCTCGACCCGCCCGCGTACTTCGTCGAGGCGAGCGGCCCCGGCGCGTGCTGGCTCGACGCCGACCAGGACGCCCTGCTCGACCTGTACCTCGTCAACGGGCTGTACCAGACCTCGCCCGCGAAGAACGGCGAGCTCGACCCGCACAGCATGCTGTACCGCAACCTCGGCGACGGCGCCTTCGCGGACATCAGCGCGGCCAGCGGCGCGGACCTGCGCGGCACCTACATGGGCTGCGCCGCCGCGGACTACGACGACGACGGGCGCACCGACCTCTACGTGACCGGCTGGAACGGCAACGTGCTGCTGCGCAACCTCGGGGCGGGCGTGTTCGCCAACGTCACCGCCACCGCGGGCGTGGGCGACGCGGCGTGCGACGACGGCTTCGCGTGCTGGGGCAGCGCCGCGAGCTGGTTCGACTACGACCTCGACGGCTGCCTCGACCTGTACGTGGGGCACTTCACGCCCTTCGACGCGAGCGAGCCGCCGGAGGGCAACGGCCCCGACGTGGGCCAGCGCAACCGGCTCTTCCACGCGGCCTGCGATGGGACCTTCGCGGACGCGACGAGCGCCGCCGGGCTCTTCGGGGAGGTCAAGGACACGTGGAGCAGCGTCGCGGCCGACTACGACAACGACGGCTTCCCCGACCTGTACGTGAGCAACGACGGCGACCCCAACGACCTCTACCTCAACGACCACGACGGCACCTTCACGCGCGTCGCCAGCACCGTCGCGGACAACGCCGCGCGCAACGGGATGGGCACCGCGGTCGCGGACTGGAACCGCGACGGCCGGCTCGACATCGTGTCCACGAACTACGTCGGCCAGCTCAACGGGCTCTTCGAGAGCCAAGGCAGCGACTACGTGGACATCGGCAGCGGCGAGCCCTTCACCGACGCCGACCCGTGGAGCGGCTGGGGCACCCACCTCTACGACATGAACAACGACGGCTTCCTGGACTTGGTCGTGGTCAATGGCCTCACCGAGGACTTCGGCCCTGCGCCGCGGGAGCCGATGTTGGCCTACGAGCAGGTCGCGGGCGCGTGGCGCGCCGTCGGGCCCGAGCTCGGCGCGGACTTCGACGAGGACTTCGTGGCGCGCGGCGCGGCGTGGGCGGACTACGACGACGACGGCGACCTCGACATGCTCGTCGTCGAGGCTGGCGACGCGCCTGCGCACTTGTTCCGCGCGGACGGCACCGCCGGCAACTTCCTCAACGTCGACCTGGTGGGCGGCGCGGCGACCGGCACCCGCGACGCGGTCGGCGCGCGCGTCACGCTCACGGCGAGCGGCGTCGGCACCCAGATGCAGGAGAAGGTGCTCGGCAGCGGCTACCTCAGCACCAACGACCCGCGGCTGCACTTCGGCCTCGCCGACGCCGCGAGCGCGGACGTGGAGGTGCGCTGGCCCGACGGCGCCGTCGAGACCTTCGCCGGCGTGCGCGCCAACAGCTTCGTGCGCATCACCCAGGGCCAGGGCCTCGCCGTGCTCCGGGAGCTGCCGCTCGTCGCGCTCCTGGGCCCGGGCGACGCGCGCTACGGCGAGGCCGTCGACTTCACCGCCACGGCGACCGCGGGCGCGGGCGCCGCCATCGCGGGCCTCGCGTGGGACTTCGACGACGGCGCGACCGACGCGGGCGCGGGCGTGAGCCACGGCTTCCGCGACGTGGGCGACCTCGTCGTGCGGGCCACCGCGACGGACACGCTCGGCCGCGCGCACACCCAAGCCCGGGTGGTGCGCGTCGCGGACGACCTGCAGGCCGCGATCGTTCCCGATCAGGAGGTGTTCCTGCCCACGCAGCAGGCCGGGGGCAGCGTGCGCGTGGCGTTCAGCGACGGCGCACCCGTGCGCGGCGCGTCCGTGCACGTGGTGGTGCGCTACTCCTCCGGCAACGCGGACGTGGACGCGCTCGTCGCGATGCTGCCGCGCTTCGTGCGCGACGCGCTCGGCTACCTCGAGCACACGTTCGATGGCACCACGGGCTCCGACGGCGCCATGCCCTTCGCGGTGCCCTGGAGCATCGAGAGCCCCACGCCGCTCGTGCCCTTCTTCGCCAACCATCCGGGCTTGTACCTCGTCCGCGCCGACGGCGGCGCTCGCGGGAGCGTCTTCGAGCCCGCGGACCGCAGCTACCACGTCGGCATCCCGGGCGTGTGAGACATGGACCACGCGACCATCCTGTCCAGGCAAGGTTCTAGCCGCTCCCACCGCGCTTCGGGCCCCATGCGCGCCCTCGCGCTCGCGATCCTGCTCCTGCTACCAGCCGCCACCGTCGCCGCCGAAGACGGCGCCCTGGTGCAGCTTGCGGAGCTGCTTGGCGTGGCCCCGGCCGACCTGCCGGCGAGCATGGAGGCCCGCACGCTCCGCGTCGCGGACGGCGACGTGGTGGAAGGAACGCGCGACGTGCCCATCGCCGAGATCGCCGCCTGGGCCGAGCAAGCGGGCAGCGCGCCGCGCGGCCCGGCGCCGGCGCTGCCGCCGGCCCTCACGCCCAGCTTCGTCGGCGCAGGGCTCGATGGCGCCGTGCACCGGGGCGTGAGCTGGGTCGGCTACGCGCTCCTCACCGACGTCAACGACTGCATGGCGCCCGTCGCCCTGGTGCCGGGCTTCGAGCCCGTGGCGGTGCCCGCCAACCCCGCCACCGACGGCCCCAACCTCTACGTGGCGCTCGAGGTCCGCTTGGCGGAGGCGCCCGGCGCGGTCGGCTCCGCCGGGATGGAGACGCGCGTCCTGCCCACACCCTCGGCCGCGTGGAGCGCGGTGGACTCCACGGACGCGATCTTCCACGTCCTGAGCGGCGATGCGACCATCGTGTGCCGCGACGCGGGCTGGAACGTCATCAGCCTCGTCAGCGTGGGCGGCGACGGCACGATCCAGGGCGTCTGATGCAGCGCCTTCAGGAAGGCGCCTTTATGGTCCCGTAGGCCCCTCGCTGCCCGGAGGCTTGCGCATGTTGCGACGCGGCGGGGCGTGGGCGCTGGCAGTGAGCATGGTCGTGGCGGGGCCCCTCGGGCTCGCCGGAGCTGGCGGCGCGGAGACGCCGCTGGGCCACGTGGTCGAGGTCGCGCACGCCGACCTCGCGCAGCAGGCGCAGCGCGCGGGCGTCGTGCTCCCTGGCCTCGCGCTGCCCGCGATGGACGCCCAGCAGGGCGCGACCCTGGTGGCCGCGCGCTGGGGCGCCACCCTCCAGGCAGCGGACCTGGCCGCGCTGGGCGCGCTGCCCGCGGACCTCGACGCGGCCTTGGGCCAAGCCTTCGCCGCCTACCTGGCCATGGATGCGGCCGCGCGCGTCCACGACGTCGCCGGCGTGCTCGCGGCCCGCGGGGCGCTGCTCGACGCGGCGCTGGTCCTCGACGCCCTCAGGATCGGCGTGCCGCCGCTGCAGGTCGCAACCCCGCCCGCGCTGGCCCTCGACCTCGGCGGCGTGGACAGCGCCTACCCCGCGGACCTGGCCTTCGTGCTGGACTTCGGCGGGCGCGACGTGTACACGAACAACGCCGGCGGCAGCCGCGTGCTCACCGGGCTCGAGGTGGACTCCTGCATCGCGAACTTCCCGCCCGCCGCCGCGGCGCTGATCGACCTCGGCAGCGGCGACGACGCGTACGTGGACGGCCACGGCTGCGGCGTCAACGGCGGCGGCGTCAGCGGCGCGGGCTTCCTGCTCGACGCGGGCGGGAACGACCACTACGTCGCCGTGCACGACGGCACCAACGGCGGCGGCGCGCGCCTCGGCCTGGGCTTCCTGCTGGACGCGGCGGGCGACGACGTCTACGAGGCTGGTGGATGGGGCACCAACGGCGGCGCCTACCCGGGCAGCATGGGCTCCCTCCTGGATGGCGCCGGCAACGACCTCTACCTCGCGGACTTGGACGGCGTCAACGGCGGCGCGCGCGAGGGCATCGGTTTCCTCCACGACCTCGGCGGCGACGACGGCTACCAGGCGCGCTACGCCGCGAGCGCCAACGGCGGGGCGAGCTTCGGCATCGGCGCGCTGATCGACGACGGTGGCCACGACTGGTACGCCGAGCGCGACGCCTTCGCGTGGGACGCCTCCATCATGCCCAAGGGCGACTGGGGCGCGCAGCTGGACCGGTGAGCCTCAGCGGCCCTCGCGCGCACGGTCGAGGACGAGCTTGGCTTCCGTGCGCGCGATGGTCTCCCGCACCTTGGGAAGCGCGTCGATGTTCGCGCTCACGCTGCTGATGCCCCAGCGCACGAGCTTCTCCACGAATGTTGGATTGGAGCCTGCTTGCCCGCAGATGCTCGTCTCGACGCCGCGGGCGGTGCAGACCTTGATGGTGGACTCGATGAGCCGCGCGACCGCGGGGTGGAACTCGTCGTACAGGTGCGCGACGTTCTCGCTGTTGCGGTCCACGGCCAGGGTGTACTGCGTGAGGTCGTTGGTGCCGAAGCTCACGAAGTCGAGGCCCTCGTCCGCCAGCAGGTCGATGATCACGGCCGCGGCGGGGATCTCCACCATGATGCCGAACGGGACTTGCGTGTGGGGCTCGAGGCCCACCTCGCGCAGGAGCGCCTTGGCGCGGCGGATCTCGGAAGGATGCTGCACGAGGGGCAGCATGATGCCCGCGTTGGTCAGGCCTGCCTCGTGGAGGCGCTTGACCGCGTCGAACTCGGCCTTGAGGAGCTCCGGCTGTTCCAGCCCGCGGCGCACGCCGCGCCAGCCCAGCATGGGGTTGTGCTCGTGGGGCTCGTCCTCGCCGCCGCGCGCCTTGCGCATCTCGTCGGTGGGGAAGTCGAGGGTGCGGATCCACACGGGCCTGGGTGCCATGGGCGCCACGATGCGCTTGAACTGCTCGAACAGGAACTGCACGTAGGCCTCGCGGTGGCCGTGGGTGATCGCCCACGCCGGGTGCACGGGCCGCGCGTAGTTCGCGCCGCCCTCGCTCCTCCCTGTCCGGGGGAGCTTGAGTGCGTCCTCGTCGAAGGCG
The DNA here is from genome assembly GCA_036003985.1 of Thermoplasmatota archaeon. GTDB lineage: Archaea > Thermoplasmatota > SW-10-69-26 > JACQPN01 > JAIVGT01 > JAIVGT01. The sequence goes on along the minus strand of DASYRW010000327.1, from coordinate 3,278 downwards.
AGCACGATGTGCTCGATGCGGAGCAGCCCCACCCCATCGGGCTCTACCGCGATCGCGCGGTCGATGGCCTCGGGCATGCTGATGTTGACCTTCACCTGCGTGGCGGTGAGGGGCTTCGCGGCCACGCCCATGGACGGCGCGGGGCCGCTCGGGGCCGAGGCAGCTTGCGCCGCCTGCACGCTCGCCGGCGGGGCCTTCGCGGGCTTGGCCTGCAGCTCGACGGCCTGGCCCTCGTACACGACGCCCTTCTCGCCGTCGACGGTCACGAGCATGCCGTCCCTCAGGGCTTGGGTGCCCATGCTGCCGCCCCGCTTCGTGCCGACGACGCACGGCACGCCCAGCTCGCGGCTGACGATGGCCGCATGGCAGGTCATGCCGCCCTCGTCGGTGACGATGGCCACGGCGCGCTTCATGGCCGGGACCATGTCGGGCATCGTCATGGGCGTGACGAGCACGTCGCCCTCCTTGACCTTGTGCAGCTCGCTCGCGTCCTGCAGGATCACGACCTTGCCCGTGGCCCTCCCGGGAGCAGCGCCGAGGCCCTTGGCTAGGAGCTTGCGGTCCTTGCCCTGCTGCTGCTGCTGCGCGGGCGCGCTGAGGCCGTTGCCGCGGATCGTGGTGATGGGCCTCGTCTGGAGCACGTAGACCTCGCCGCCCTCGAAGGCCCACTCGATGTCCTGCGGCGCGCCGTAGTGCTTCTCGATCTGCTTGCCGATGCGCGCGAGGAGCTTCAGCTCCGCGTCGCTCACGACGCGCATGTTGCGCTTGTCCGCGGGGACCTTGACGACGGCGGTCTTGCCGTCGGGGCCGCGCACGTACATGGTCTCCTGCGTGGCGATCGTGACCTGCAGCACGTCGCCGGTGGCGCTGACGAGGTAGTTGTCGGGGCTCACCGAGCCGCTGACCACGCCTTCCCCCAAGCCCAGCGCGCCCTCGACGATGATCGTGTCCTGGCCCGTGGTGGGGTGGCGCGTGAAGAGGACCCCTGCCTTGTCCGCGTTGACCATGCGCTGCACGACCACCGCGATGTTGACCTTGTCGTGGTCGAAGTGGTGCTTGGCGCGGTAGAAGATGGCGCGCGGCGTGAAGAGCGAGCTCCAGCACTTGAGGACCTTGGCGAGGAGGTCGTCGTCGCCGCGCACGTTGAGGAACGTGTCCTGCTGGCCCGCGAAGCTGGCCTCGGGCAGGTCCTCGGCCGTCGCGGAGCTGCGCACGGCGACGAAGGCGGCGCCGTCGGCGTCCTTGCTGAGGCTCTTGTAGGCATCCTTGGTCTCGCGCGCGAGCGCGTCGGGCAGCTTGGTGCTTGCAAAGAGCTTGCGGATCTTGTCGCTGGCCTCGTGGAGGGCCTTGTTGTCGTCGGGGTTGATCGTCTTGAGGATCTGGCTCACCTGCTCGCCCAGGCCTGTGCCCTTGACGACGTCGCTGTAGGCCTGGGCGGTGAGCACGAAGGCCGGCGGGACGGGGAAGCCCACCTGCACCATCTCGCCGAGGTTGGCGCCCTTGCCGCCCGCGATGGCGATGTCGCCCTTCCCGACGTTGTGGATCCAAGCGATGTTGCGCGTCATGACTTTTCCTCCAAGACTTTCAGCAGGCCCCGCTTCTTGTGCTCGTAGGCCATCATCGCCGCGAGGATCGCCTCGTCCGCGACAACGCGGTCGAGCCGCAGCGCGGCGGCGAGCCGCTGAAGGTACGCGTCGTCGACGGCCGCGCCGCGCGCATCGCACTCCGCGAGGTGCTCGCGGGCGGCATGGCTCAAGGCCATGATGCTGGCCAGGCGCTGGATGAAGCCCGTCGAGGGCGCGACCTTGCCGCCCTCGATGCGGCTGAGGCTCTCGCGGCGCATGCGCAGCAGGGTCGCGAGCTCCTCCTGGGTGAAGCCGGCGCGCTCGCGGAGGGCGCGCGCAACGGGCCCCGGGTCGGCCGAGACGGCGAGCTGGCCAGCGATGCGGATCTGGTTGTCCAGGACGGCTTCCGGCACGGCTGTGATGGCCACGTCACACCCACGCTGCTGCTTGTGACGCATGACGCACATGCTATTTGTGCCTATGGAGGCGGCCGACGTGGAGTCGGCGCCGGCGCACCGGACATGTTCGAGGGCGCGAAGGGCCGCCCGCGCCTCGCAGAAGCCGAAGCCAGCGGAGGGATTCGAACCCTCGACCTGCTGATTACGAATCAGCTGCTCTGCCGGCTGAGCTACGCTGGCGGCGGCCCCGCCATGCGCTCGCCCGATTAAAGGCTTGCGCCGGGCGCCGCGGGGCGCATCGCGAACCTCAAGGCCGCGCCGCGACGTTGCAGGGTCGTGCGCCGCACGAAGATCGTCTGCACCCTCGGCCCCGCGTGCGCCAGCTTGGACGTGCTGCGCGCCATGGTCCGCGCCGGCATGGACGTCGCGCGCGTCAACTTCAGCCACGGCACGCGACCCGAGCAGGCGCAGCAGGTGGAGCGCGTCCGCGAGGCGGCGCGGCTCGAGGGCAAGCCGGTCGCGGTGCTGCAGGACATCCAGGGCCCCAAGGTGCGCGTCGGCGCGCTCGCCGAGCCGCGGCCGCTCCAGGTCGGCCAGCAGGTGATGCTCGCGCCCGAGCGCGCCGCGCGCGGCGACGCGATCCCGGTGACCCACACAGGCCTGGCGCGCGACGCGCGGCCCGGCAAGGCGATCCTCATCGACGACGGCAACCTCGAGCTGCGCGTGCTCGCCGTCGAGGGCGAGGAGGTGCGCGCGGAGGTGGTCGTGGGCGGCCTGCTGAAGGAGCACAAGAGCGTCAACCTCCCGGGCCAGCCGCTGAGCCTCGACGCGCTGAGCAGCAAGGACTTCGAGGACGTGCGCTACGGCCTGAAGCTGGACGTGGACTTCGTCGCGGCGAGCTTCGTGCGCAACCCCGAGGACCTCGGCAAGGTCAAGGCCCTGCTGCTGCGCGAGGAGCTGCCCGCCCAAGTCTTGGCCAAGATCGAGCGCGCCGAGGCCCTGGCCAACCTCGACGCGATCCTGGCCCTCAGCGACGGCGCGCTCGTGGCGCGCGGCGACCTCGGCGTGGAGCTGCCGCCCGAGGACGTGCCGCTGATCCAGAAGGACCTGATCCGGCGCTGCAACGTCGCGGGCTTGCCCGTCATCACCGCGACGCAGATGCTCGAGAGCATGATCCACAACCCCCGGCCGACCCGCGCCGAGGCGAGCGACGTCGCGAACGCGGTCCTCGATGGCACCGACGCGGTCATGCTGAGCGGCGAGACCGCCATCGGCGCCCACCCCGTGCGCGTGGTGGAGGTGATGGACCGCATCG
>DASYRW010000326.1:0-1722 GCA_036003985.1 Thermoplasmatota archaeon | reverse complement strand
GACGAAGTCCGGCCGCGAGCCCAGCTCGACGATGGTGGGGCCGCTGATGCCGGGCATGATGCGGTTCACGTCCGCGAGCCGCGCGCGCGGCACGTTGGCCATGACGTAGTGCTTGCCCTTCGCCTCCACGACGCTCTGCAGCACCCACGCCAGCTCGCGCAGGCGGGCGCCCTTGGCCGCGTCGCGGAGCGAGGCCTTGTTCGCCACGAGGCGCGCCGTGCTTTGCAGGATGGTGGCCACGGGGCGCATGTGGTTGACCTTGAGCGTCGAGCCCGTGGCACTGAGATCCACGATCATCTCCGCGACCCCGATGTGCGGCGTGACCTCGGTCGCGCCGCTGACCTCGACGATGGTCACGTCCTTCTGGTGGGCCGCGAAGAACTCGCGCGTGAGGTTCGGGAAGACGGTCGCGACGCGCGCGCCCTTGGGGACGTCCGCGACGCCGCGCACGGCGCTGTCCTCCGGCACGGCCAGCACGAGCTCGCACTTGCCGAAGCGCAGGTCCATGAGCTGCTCCAAGTCGCGGCGGGACTCCCGCACGATGTCGTGGCCTGTGATGCCGCCGTCCGCGACCCCATCTTGGACGAACTCAGGGATGTCGGCGGCGCGCACGAACATCAGCAGGAACTCTTCCCGCGCGGCGGTCGCGAAGAGGCGGCGCTCATCGACAGGCTCGAGGAGCACGCCCGCCTGGCGCAGCAGGGACGCAGCCTGCTCGGCGAGGCGGCCCTTGTTCGGCAGCGCGATCCTGACCTGAGGGCTAGCCGGGGCTGAGGGGGGCATGATGGGCCTCCCACCCAGGCGGGGCCATGGGCCCATCTACGCGACCTCGGCTCTTGAAGGTTCCTGGCGGTGCGGAAGGCCGGCCCCGGAGCGGCGGTCGCTCCGCTCGGGGACGTGGAAAGAAAAACGTCGCCGGCCGTGCCGGCACTTGGCTCAGTAGCGCGCGGGCTTCCGCTTCTGGAAGCAGTCGCGGCAGTACACCGGCCGGCCCTCGGTGGGGCGGAACGGGACTTGCGTCTGCTTGCCGCAGTCGGCGCAGACCGCGTCGAACATCTCGCGGGGGCCGCCGAAACCGCCGCCACCGCGTCCGCCACCGCCACCACCACGATAGTCGCCCATGTTGCTTCACTTCCGTTCGGCGGATCGCTTGCGCGACCCGCTGATGGGCCATCACCTCCGCGTACAAGAACCCTCCGGGCCTCGGACCGCCACCTTCTTCAATCATCGCGCGGTGCCAGGCCCATGCCCGACCTGGAGACGAAGCTGAAGCTGGGCCGGAAGCTCGAGGGCGTCGACGCCGCGACGGCGAGCGCCAACCAGGTGAGCGCGCTGTTCCGCTACGCGCCCGACACGGGCCAGGACGGCCACGTGAGCCTCACCATCGAGAGCGACAGCATGACCGGCGAGGACGTCGCGGCGATCTTCCAGCTGCTCCACCAGCGCGGGGTGCTGCCGGCCAAGGGCAGCAAGACCTGGCTCAACCAGCCGCAAGCGAGCGAGCAGAAGTTCGGCAAGACCACACAGTGGAAGGGGGGCGACCTGAAGAACATGGTCGACCTGCTCAGCGCGGGCCTGCCGGTGCGGGACAGCATGCCGAGCCAGGGCGGCGATGCGGCCGCGATGAAGCTGCGCGAGGCGCAGATGAAGCTCGGCGACCTGCAGAAGAAGGTGGAGGAGCTGCGCGCGGCGCTCGGCGGCTGAGCATGGTTCGGGGCCTTC
>DASYRW010000325.1:0-20215 GCA_036003985.1 Thermoplasmatota archaeon | reverse complement strand
GTCGACCGGCGCGGAGCAGTGGGCCTGGGCGGGCGAGGTTGACGGCGTCGCAACGAGCCCCGCCTTCGGGCCGGACGGCGCCCTGTACGTTGCGGGCCGCTCGGAGAACGGCGCAGCCACGGTGGCCTTCGGTTCCGACGGCGCGGTGCGGTGGAAGGACCACCGGCCCATGGGCGGCTCCACCGGCTCCAACGATGCGCCGTACATCGCAGTCGCGCCCGACGGCACGCGCGTGGCCACGGTGACCGCGCGCCTCACGGGCGGCATCGACATCGTCGCCCTCGGCTACGACGCGGCAACCGGCGCGCGGGCATGGAACGTCACCTGGGGGGGCCCCGGCACCGACATCCCCTACGGCGTGGCCGTGTCCCCCGCCGACGGCACGATCTTCATCGCGGGCATGGCCACCACGCAGCTGCCCGCCGCGCGCGACATCGTCGTGCTCGCCCTGGCGCCCCAGGATGGCGCGGTGCGCTGGGTGGCCATCACGGACGGCAGCCCCACCACGGACCTCGGCCTGCTCGCCTTCAGCGACGCCGCCGCGGCGGTGGCCACCGACGGCGCACGCGTGTTCGCGGGCGGCAGCAGCGATCCGGTCGGCGTGACGGTGGCCTACGACGCCCACACCGGCGCGAAGCTGTGGTCGCGGCTGCTCGCGGGCGAGGTCATGGACATGGCCGCGCTGCCGCGCACGGGCCACGTGGCGGTCACCTACCGTGCTGCCGATGCCACCATCGAGGTCCTGGACGGCGCGAGCGGCGCGCCCCTCGGCCTCGCGGCCTACGACGAGATGACCACCGCAGACGAGTTCGCGTGGACCATGGCCGCCGATGGGCCCCACTTGGTGTTTGGCGGCGGCACGTGGATCACGGATTACTGGTTCGCAGCCTATGACCTGGGACCGCTCGGATGAGTCTCAGCAGCCGATGGCGGAGCAGCCAGGATCTCAGGAACGCGGCGATCTCGGGGGTGCCCCGACGTGGCTTTGTAGAGCGCTCAGCCGCCGCCGCTCCCCGTCCCGCCCGGCATCGTCTGCTTGCGCGGGTCGAGCAGCGCATCGACCTCTTGCTTGGAGAGCCCGCTTGCCTCGTACGCGACCTCGCGCACGGTGCGGCCCTCCTTGAGCGCGCGCTTGGCGATCTCGGCGGCCTTGTCGTAGCCGATCTTCGGCGCGAGGGCCGTGACCATGCTCGCGCTGTACTCGATGTAGCTCGTGCACTTCTCGCGGTTCGCCGCGATGCCCGCGACGCACTTGTCCGCGAACACGCGGCTCGCGTTGCTCAGGATCTGCGCGCTCTCGAGCGTGTTCCGGATCATGACCGGCATCATGGTGTGCAGGTCGAGCTGGCCCCACTGGCCCGCGATCGTGACCGCGACACCGTTGCCTGTGACCTGCGCCGCGACCTGCGTCACGGCCTCGGGGATCACGGGGTTGACCTTGCCCGGCATGATGCTGCTGCCGGGTTGGAGTGCAGGGATGGTGATCTCGCCCAGCCCAGTTTGCGGCCCCGACGCGAGGATGCGGATGTCGTTGGCGATCTTCATCAGGCTCGTCGCGGTGGTGGTCATGGCCGCGTGGGCCCACACGATGCTGTCGCGCGCGTGCTGGGCCTCGAAGTGGTTGCGCGCCTCGGTGAAGCGCGTGTTGCCGAGTTGGGAGAGCTCCTGCGCCACGAACCGGCCGAAGTCCTCGTGCGCGTTGAGTCCTGTGCCGACCGCGGTGCCGCCGATCGCGAGCTCGCGCAGGTGCGGCAGCACAGCCTCCAGGCGCTCGATGCTGTGCTCGACCTGGCTGGCGTAGCCGCTGAACTCCTGGCCCAGCCTGATGGGGACGGCGTCCATGAGGTGGGTGCGGCCGATCTTGATCACGTCGTCGAACTCCTTGGCCTTGGCGTCCAGCGCGGCGTGCAGGTGCTTGAGGGCCGGGAGCAGGTCGCGCTCGATGGCCAGCAGCGTCGCGACGTTCATCGTCGCGGGGATCACGTCGTTGGAGCTCTGGCCCATGTTCACGTGGTCGTTGGGGTGCACGGGCTTCTTGTCGCCCTTCTTGCCGCCGAGGATCTCGTTCGCGCGCGACGCGATGACCTCGTTGGCGTTCATGTTGGTGCTGGTCCCAGATCCAGTCTGGAACACGTCGATGGGGAACTGCGCATCGAGCTTGCCGTCCGCGACCTCGCGCGCCGCGCGCTCGATGGCATCGGCAAGCTTGGGATCGAGCCTGCCCAGGCCGCGGTTCACGCGCGCGCAGGCGAGCTTGACCAGCCCGAGGGCATGGACGAAGTTCGCCGGCAGCGGCTGGTGGAGGATCGGGAAGTTCTCGACCGCGCGCTGGGTCTGCGCGCCCCACGACGCATCGGCAGGCACGCGCACCTCGCCGAGGCTGTCCTTCTCGACGCGGGAGTCGTTCATGGGCACCAGGGAGCCATCCCGGCAGGGCCTACATGATGGTTGCGCCGGTATCCTCGGGCATCAGCCGAAGAAGTCGAACACGTGCTCCCAGAAGGTGTTGCGGATCGGCTCGAAGTTGGGCGCGTGGCCCGCGCCCTCGACGAGGTCCAGCTCGCAGGGCCCGCCGTACTCCGCGCAGAAGGCCTGCACGTCGGCCTCGTTCGTGATGAGGTCCAGCGTGCCGTAGAACACCCGCGCCGGGGCGCGCCCCTCGCTCGCGGGGAACACCGGCAGGTCGCAGCCCTCGTGCGTGGGGCCGGCCGCGTATGTGCCCGGGAAGGTCTGGTAGGCGTAGAGCTGCGCCTCGAGCGTGGCGGTCCACAGGATGGGCATGTACATGGGCGCGACGGTGTCCATGTAGCCGTTGGGGCTGTGCTCCATGGCGAAGCACGCGCCGGGCCCGGTGAGCACGAGGATGGCGGGGGAAGGGTTCGCGTACACGTTCGAGGTGAGCGCGAGCTTCCCGACGTGCGCCGCGTCGATGGGGCTCGCGACGCCGCCGAGCGCGACCGCGATGCTGTCGCCCAGGCTCGCCGCGACCATGTCCACGCGCTCCGCGCCGGACCGCGCGCGCACCCATTCGAGGAGCGCGCCGGCTTCGGGCACCAAGCGCTCCGCGGTGACGTCCAGGCCATTGGCCGGATGGCTGCTCTGGCCGTAGCCCTCCCAGTCGAACGCGTACGCGTCGAAGCCGAGCGCTGCGGCCCGCAGCAGTCCGTTGTACGAGCCGTCCTCGGTGACGTCCGCGTCCCATTGGCGGTGGTCCACCAGCGTCGCGGGCACGAACAGCACCGCGCGCGCGGGCGTGCGCGGCGCAGCCGGCGCGACCTCGACCACGTGCAACGTCACGCCCCCGCCGACGTCGACGTCGTGCTCGGAGCGGAGCCCGGCATCGCGCGGGCCCGGTGCGGCCGAGGGCGCTCCAGGGGCGACGGCGACCGCGAGCAGGACGCCGACGAGCAGGGCAGCGGGAAGCGCGCGCGACATGGGATCCGCGGCCCTGCAGCGTCGGCTGGCCTTTAGCCCCTTCGCTCGCCCTGGGCTGCGCCGCCAGGGCTTTGCAGAGAAACCTCAGGCCCGGCTCGCGCGATCGGAGACCATGCGCGCCATGTTCCTCGCGCTCGCGCTCGCGCTCGTGCTCGCCGGCCTCGGCACGCTCGCCGCGCCAGCGGCCGCGTGCCACCCCTTCCACATCGAGCAGATCGACGTCGCGGGCGTCACGATCTACTACTGGATCGACAAGGGCTGCCCGCACACGATCCCCTTCGTGTGCGTCGTCGTGGCGCCGCCGGTGGGGCCGCCGTCGGTGCCGATCTGCGTCTGATCGCAGGGGACCGGTGCCCGCCCGCGGGGTGTGCGCAGCGAAAGCTCATGAGGCCCTGCCGCGCTCGCGATCCGGAGGACCGCCTTGCGCCTGCTGCTCGCCGCCATGCTCGTGCTCGCCGCGGTCGTGGTCGCAGCGCCGCCAGCGGCCGCGTGCCACCCGTACTTCGTGAACGACCTGGCCTACGGCGACAATGGCATCTACTTCTGGATCGACTGGGGATGCCCCCACTTCCTCCCGATGCTCTGCCTCCAGCCCTACCACGAGGGCGACGGCGACCTGCCGACGCTGTGCATCTGAGCGCGTGCGAAGCGGAGCGCTGAAGCCGCCGCGGTGGCTTGCGGACGCGTGGCCGCGGCCGACCACACCCACGACCGCCCGCCCGTGCCAAGCATCGGCAAGGCGCGCCTCGAGACGCTCGTGGACGGCGTGTTCGCCATCGCCATGACGCTGCTCGTGCTGGAGATCCGCGTGCCCGAGGGCGCCTCGGAGAACGTGCTGGCGGGGCTGGGCCAACTCTGGCCGAGCTTCCTCGCGTACGCGCTGAGCTTCGCGAACCTGGGCGTGTTCTGGGTGGGCCACCACTCGCAGTTCGACGCGATCCGCCGCACGAACCGCACGAGCATCTGGCTCAACATCGGGTTCCTCGTGTTCGTCAGCCTCATCCCCTTCAGCACCGCCTTGCTTGCAGCGCACACTGGCGATCGCGCCGCGGTGGTGTTCTACGGCGCGAACCTCCTGGCCGCGGGCCTCATGCTGTACGCGAACTGGCGGTATGCGACCGACCACCACCGGCTGACCGACCACAACGTGCCCGACGCGCTCGTGCGGCTGGGCGGCTTGCGCGTGCTCACGGGCGTGGTGGCGTTGACGGTCGCCATCGCGGCCGCCATGGTGGACACGCGGATCAGCCTCGCGATCTTCCTGCTGATCCCGGCCTACTACGTGTTCCCGGGGGGCGTGGACAAGCTGTGGGCGCGTGCCGCGTAGCGGTGGGAGGCCGGCGGGAGGGGCGCCCCGCCCCTCCGCGCCAGGCACCTGCGAGCCATCGTGCGCCCGGTTGCCAAGGGAGGCGACGTGCTCGCGCCGCGCGTGCGGCAAGGCCGTGAGAACGTCAATCCTATGTGGGGCTTCCGGTGGGAATTTCTGGCGTTTCGCCGCATCTTCACGGCATTCCGCCACCACCCTCGGGGGAGACGCAGGATCGCACGCGGGCGCATCGTGGGACCTGTCCTTCGGCCCAGGCTCAAAGCCTCCATCCAATCTCCAGATACCTCCGCGAGGGCTCGCCGGCACGATGCGTGCCGTGCCGTGGTTGATCGCTGGAGCGTTGCTGGTGCCCGTGGCCTTCGCGGTCGGGCCCGCCCTCGAGCCCGCGCCCGCGGCCGCGCCGGCGGCCCACGACCACGGCGGCGCGGTGGGCTCGGAGCACCACCGCGACCACGCCTCCGCAGATGCCTCCCACGCGCCCCCCGCGGACCTCGCGCCCGAGGCCCCCCTCCGCGACGCCGCAGGGGGGCGCGTCCCCGCCGAAGCCGACGCGCCCTCGCTGCCCACCCAGCTGCAGAGCTTCCGGGCCGTGGGCGACGACGGCCTCGCGGAACTGGCCAAGGAGGGCTGGCTCGCCGGCCAGGGCACGCCCGACGACCCGTGGGTGATCGAGGGCTTCCGCGTGCGCGGCGACCTCGAGGTGCGCGACACGAGCGCGCCGCTGATCATCCGCGACTCGCTCGTGCAGGGCCAGCTGAAGCTCAACTACAACGGCGCGTGGCTGCACGTCCACCACAACCGCATCCACGACCTGCGCGTGAACGAGAACGTCGAGCGCCGCGCCGAGACGACCGCGGGCCTCTTCGACCACAACGCCATCGCGGTCGTCGGCCAGCTGCGCCACTTCGGCGGCGAGTTCGCCTTCAACGACGTGGGCCCCGCGCCGAGCTTCGTCGCGGAGGTGCTGGGCGACGCGGGCCCGCAGCCCTTCGAGCCCGGACGCGTCTGGAACTTCGACGGCTACCACCTGGCCTGGGCCCACGACAACGTCGTGCAGGGCCGCGTGGACATCAAGCTCCACGGCCACTACCACGGCTCCTGCGCGACGTGCCCGAGCCACCAGCACGACGAGGACCACGCGGACGTGGATCACACCGACCGCTGGCATTCGCTGCGGTTCGAGGACAACGACATCACCGTCCAAGCAGGCCCTGCCCTGCGCGTGAACGACCGCGCCCACGCCGGCGACGACCGCACCGCCAACAGCGAGCCCGACCCTCATCTCGAGCTCGCGCACGAGCACCACACCCTGCTGATGATCGCGCGCAACGCGCTGCACGGCGGGCCGCTGGTGTTCGACGTCGTGGACGCCGAGGACGAGCGGCACGAGGGCATCCAGCAGGCGATGGTCGCGCTCGACGGCAACGAGGTCGACCAAGCGCTGCCGCGCGGCTTCCTCGCGAACGAGCGGATCGCAGCGTACGAGGTCCGCCTGGCGCAAGGCCTCGCCTTCGCCGCGCGCGACAACGCGTACCGCTTCACCGACGGGGCCTCGCCGCTGCCCAGCTTGCTGCGGGACGTGGCCGAGCCGCGCGCAGCGACAGCAGGGTTCCTGTTCGACGAAGCCGCCGGCCTGGCCACCATCGCGACCACGCAGGGCGACGGCGCGCGGTGGGGCGTGCTGCTCCAGCGCGCTGGACAACTCGACCTCGACCTCGACGACAACGCATTCCATGCCCAGGAGGAGATCCACGATGGCTAGGCTCATCCCCGCGCTCGCCCTGCTGCTGACCGCCGCGCTCGCTGCCCAGGCCGGCGCGCAGGCGCCTGCCGAGGCCCTCGCGGACCACGCGCAGGACCTCGCCGCGGAAGCGACGGCGGACCCGGCCGCCTTCGCGGGCTCCGCCGGCAGCGCGGAGCGCCAGCAGCAGGAAGCAGCGTGGGCGCGCGACTGGGCGTGCGGCGCCGTGCCGATCGGCCAGGACCTCTTCGAACACGCAGGCGCGTGCATCGCCGCCGAGCGCGCCGCCGCCGGCGCGGAGCCGCAGGACGCGAGCGCCGCCGAGGCCGACGAGCTCGACGAGGCCGATGCGGCGGTCGCGGACGAAGTCGCCGCCGCGCAGGACCTCGCGGACCACATCGCGCAGGACCCCACGCAAGCGCCGGGCCAGCTCGAGGTCTTCGTGCAGCGCACCGTCGAAGCCCTGCAAGGGCTGCTCGGCGTGCCCGGCGCGGCCTTCGACGCGCTCGCGGGCGCGTTCGGCAGCGTCGGCGGCCAGGCCGGCGCGGCCGGCGCAGCGCTCGCAGAGCAGCTGCGCGGCGCGTTGGACCAAGGCGCGCGCGCCGCCGGCGATGCCGCGCAAGGCCTCGCGCACGCCCTCGGCGACCTGCTGCGGGGCCTCGCACAGGACCGCAGCGCGGCCGGCCCGGCGCGCCCCATCGCGCGCGATGTTGGCCTCCGCGTTCCCGACGCGGGGTGCAGCGCGCTCCCGGGGAAGGTCCTCGAAGCCGCTGGGATCGGCCGGTGCTGAGCCCGCGCCTGCGCTGAACCCAGCGAAGCGACGAGAAGGCTCTTGAGGGACCGCGGCCGCGGCCGCGCCATTTTCGCCGTTTGTACGGCGAAGCTGTTGCCCTCCTTCGCCGACGCGCGCCGCATGGTCGAACAACCTGTCGGAACCCAACAGCAGGCGCGCGAGATCGTGTGCGGGATCTGCGGCACGGACACCAAGTTCGCCAGCCAAGCCGACCTGGACAAGCACAACCGCGACACGCATGCGGCCAAGTCGACGGGCAAGCAGCTCCCGCCTTCCACGGGCACGCCTCCGAATCCCTGAGCTGCGCCCGTGATCCTCGGGGGGCCGCCGCGCCCCCAATTTCTTCGAGTGGACGCCGCGCGCTGCCGCGTCTGCGCGAAGAAGCGCCACGACGCAGCCCACGTCGGACCGCGCCGCAGCCGCTGGCGTTCAGGGTTTGCGCGCCGCGAGGAGGGCGAGCGCGCCGAGCCCCGCGACCAGCGCGAGCGCGCTGACGCCGGGCACGGCCTTCGCGGGCATCTCGTGACCGACGTCCCGTATCTCGGGGTTCGGCGCGTCCGAGGCCCCGCGAGGGCCGCCGAGGTACTGCACGTCGTCGCGGCAGACCTCGCCCTCTTGCTCGCCGTCCATGCACGTGGCGCCAGGATCGGCGAGCTCGTCGTACGCGCACACCTCGCCGCCGCAGTCGCCGTAGGTCGCGTCGCCGTCGCCGGCATCGCGCGGGCACCAGTCCACGCAGTCCTCCTGGGGCCGGGAGACGTTGCCGTCGCTCGGCGCCATGCTGCAGTCGACGCAGTCCTCGGACCCGTACGCGATGGGCTCCTCGGCGCTCATCGTGCACGCCTGGCCCTCAGCACATTGGGCCTTGCCCTCGTACCACTCCGCCGCGGCCGGCGGCGCGACCACCGCCATCCCGGCCGCCAGCATCACCAGCATGCGGAACATGCGCATCGAGGCGAACGACGCGCGCTGCCTATTTGAAGCGCCGCGGCCCCGTTGGGAGTCGCCCGAACAAACCGGTGTGCCGTGCGACAGCACCTAACCCCAGGACCGGAGGCGCCAGGTCTCGTCGGCGAAGCCGGGGTGGACGCGCTCCACGTAGAATCCCACCGCGGGGTCGTAGAGGCTCACCTCCGCGGGCCACCCGGTCACGCCAAGCGCCTCGCGCTCGACGCGCCACACGGCGCGCCCCTCGTGCGTCGCGCGGAACGCACGGTTGTCATAGTCGATGATCACGTCGCCGCCGCTCCTCGAAGCCCAGCGCTTGCCGTCCCAGAGCGGGAAGTCCAGCTCGGGGTCGCGGCCGGAGCACGCGCCGAACACGTACGGCGTGCCGCACACGTTCCACACCGAGTTCAGCGTCGCCGCGTCGTACAGCACGTCGCGCGCGACGGTCTGGTTCGGCGCGCCGTCGTGGTCCACGTCGCCGAGGTCGAAGCGCAGCGTCTGGACCTCCCACCCGCGCTCCGTCACGTTCGCGACGGGTCGCTCGACGATCACGGTGTGGTTGATCCAGCCCATGGCCGCGCCGCCACCGTCCTCGATGGTGTAGTTCCACCACCGCCCGCCCGTCCAGCGCGGCGCGTCCACCATCGAGGCGCCCGCGGGCAGGTCGTCGACCACGTCCGCGCACCCAGGCATCGCTGCGAGGAGCGCCGCGAGGGCGAGGGCGCCGCGCATGGCCCGCGCACGCGGTGCGCGGAGCAAGGAGCATGCGGTGAGGTCCTTGGCGCGCGAGCCGCCAGGCGCCACGGCAAAGCCTATCAAGGATGCCCCCGATGCCCCGAGCACCCACATGGTCGCAGCCTCGGAGCGCAAGCCGGAGTGGTTCAAGGTCCGGCTCCCGGGCGGGGAGAACTACCAGCGCGTGAAGGGGCTGGTGCAGGGCTTGGGCCTCAGCACCATCTGCGAGGAAGGCCACTGCCCCAACATCGGCGAGTGCTGGGGCTCCGGGACCATGACCCTCATGCTGATGGGCGACACGTGCACGCGCGGCTGCCGGTTCTGCAACGTGAAGACCGCCAAGGAGGGCCAGGCCCTCGACCCCTTCGAGCCGCACAAGGTCGCGTGGACCGTTTCGCAGCTCGGCCTCGAGTACGTCGTGCTCACCATGGTGGACCGCGACGACCTGCCCGACCAGGGCGCGGCGCACGTCGCGCGCACGATCGCGAGCCTCAAGCAGCGCGCGCCGAAGCTGCGGGTCGAGGTGCTCACGGGCGACTTCCGCGGGGACCGCGCGCACATCGCGACCGTGCTCGCGGCGAAGCCGGACGTGTTTGCGCACAACCTCGAGACGATCGAGCGCCTGCAGCCGAAGGTCCGCGACCCGCGCGCGTCCTATGCCCAGAGCCTCGGCGTGCTGCGCATGGCCAAGGACATCGACCCCACGCGCTTCACCAAGTCGAGCCTCATGCTCGGCCTGGGCGAGACCGACGACGAGGTGCTCCAAGCCATGGCCGACCTGCGGGCCGTGGACTGCGACGTCCTCACCCTCGGCCAATACCTCCGGCCCAGCGCGTGGCACCTCGAAGTGCAGGAGTACGTGCCCCCGGCGCGCTTCGACGCGCTCGCCGCGCGCGCGAAGGAGCTGGGCTTCCTGTACTGCGCGGCTGGGCCGCTGGTGCGGTCGAGCTACAAGGCGGGCGAACTCTTCCTCAACGGACTGATCGAGCAGAGGTCCAGCGCATGAACGGGAAGTTGCTCCAAGTGGTGCGCGACGACGGCCAGCCGGAGCCGGCGCTCGAGCCGAAGCTGAGCGAGGGCCAGCTCAAGGAACTCTACAAGCACATGCTCATGGTGCGGCTCCTCGACGAGCGCGGCATGCTGCTGCAGCGCCAGGGCAGGCTCGGGTTCTACATCGGCGCGGAGGGCCAGGAAGCGGTCCATGTCGGAGCTGGCTATGCGCTGGACCCCGAGGACTGGTACTACCCGCACTACCGCGACCCCGGCGTCGGCATGATGCGTGGCGTGACCTTCAAGGAGATCGCGCACCAGCTGTATGGCAACGCCCAGGACGCCATCAAGGGCCGGCAGATGCCCAACCACTTCAGCTGGAAGGACCGCAACGTCGTCAGCCTCAGCAGTCCCCTCAGCACGCAGATCCCCCAAGCCGCTGGAACGGCCTACGCGATGCGCTACCGCGGCGAGCCGCGCGTGGTCATGGCGTGCTTCGGCGACGGCTCGACGAGCGAGGGCGACTTCCACGTGGGGCTCAACTTCGCGGCGGTGTGGAAGTGCCCCGTGGTGTTCCTCTGCAACAACAACCAGTGGGCGATCTCGGTGCCGATGAGCAAGCAGACGGCGAGCGAGACGATCGCGATCAAGGCCTTGGCCTATGGCATGGAGGGCATCCGCGTGGACGGCAACGACGTCTTGGCGGTGTACCGCGCGGCCAAGGAGGCGGTGGACCGCGCCCGGTCGGGGCAAGGCCCGACGCTCATCGAGGCGGTGACCTACAGGATGGGCCCCCACAGCAGCAGCGACGACGCGTCGCGCTATACGCCGAAGGAGGACCTCGAAGCCTGGAAGGCCAAGGACCCGATCCTGCGCTTCGAGCGCTACCTCCAGGCCAAGGGGATGTGGGACCAGGGCTGGGCCGACCTGCTGCGCGACGACATCAAGCAGCAGATCGCCGAGGCGATCAAGGAGGCCGAGGCGGTGCCGAGGCCCAGCCTCGACACGATGATCGAGGACGTGTACGAGTCGCCGCTGCCCGTGCAGCGGGAGCAGCTGGACGAGTTGAAGCGGACCCACCCGGAGGGGTCGTGATGGCGCGCGAATTGACGGTGGTGCAGGCGGTCCAGGATGCGCTCCGCACGGAGATGCGGAACGACGACGCGGTCATCGTGCTGGGCGAGGACGTGGGCGCGAACGGCGGCGTGTTCCGCGCCACCGAGGGCCTGCAGAAGGAATTCGGCGAGGCGCGCGTCATCGACACGCCGCTGGCCGAGGCGGGCATCCTCGGCACGGCCATCGGCATGGCCCTCTATGGCCTCAAGCCGGTGCCGGAGATCCAGTTCCTCGACTTCATCTACCCCGGCTTCGACCAGATCGTGAACGAGATGGCGAAGTTCCGCTATCGCTCCGGAGGGCAGTACACGTGCCCGGTCACCGTGCGCGCGCCCTATGGCGGCGGGATCAAGGGCGGGCACTACCACAGCCAGAGCACGGAAGCATACTTCGCGCACACCGCGGGCCTGAAGGTCGTCGTGCCGAGCAATCCCTATGACACCAAGGGCCTGCTGATCAGCAGCATCCGCGACCCCGACCCGGTCATGTTCCTGGAGCCGAAGCGCATCTACCGCGCCGTGAAAGGCGAAGTGCCGGAGGAGGCCTACACCGTGCCGCTGGGCAAGGCCGCGATCGCGAAGGAGGGCAGCGACGTGACCGTCGTCGCCTACGGCGCGATGCTGCACGTGGCGCTGCAGGCCGCGACCAAGGCCCAGGACCAGGGCGTCAACGCGGAGGTGATCGACCTCCGCACGCTCGTGCCCCTCGACGAGGACACCTTCCTCGCCAGCGTGCGCAAGACCGGCCGGCTCGTCATCGTGCACGAGGCCCAGCGCACGGCGGGGTTCGGCGCGGAGCTGGCCGCCATCGCGGCCGAGAAGGCCATCGACGCCCTCGAGGCGCCGATCCTGCGCGTCACGGGCCTCGACACGCCCTTCCCCTACGCGCTCGAGAACGCCTACCTGCCCGACGTGCCGCGGGTCCTCGATGCTCTCCAGCGGACGGTGACCTACTGATGGCCCCTCGCAAGCCCGCGCGGCGCCGCGCCGATCCCGTGCAGCAGCTCCAGAAGCGCCTCGCGCGCGTCGAGCGCCACGTGGGCCGCAGCGTGCACAGCGCCATCGCCAAGGCCGAGGCGGATCTCGCGGCCGAGGAGCGCAAGCTCGCGCGCGCGCTGCGCGCGGCCGAGAAGCGCTTGGCCGCGAAGGAGCGACGGCTCGCCCGCAGGATGAAGGCCGCGGTCGAAGCCGCGGAGCGCAAGGCCGCGGCGGAGGAGCGCAAGCTCGCGCGGGACCTTGGCCGAACCGGGCGCCGCGTGGGCTACATCGCGCAGAAGGGCATGTGGAGCAGCGTGGACAAGCTGGGGCCGGCGAAGGCGCGCGCGCGGCGCCGCAGGAGGGGCTGAGCCATGTTCGAGTTCAAGCTGCCCGACATCGGCGAGGGCATCCACGAGGGCGAGGTGGTGCGCTGGCTCGTCAAGGAAGGCGAGTTCGTGCGGGAGGACCAGCCCCTCGTCGAGGTGATGACCGACAAGGCCACCGTGGAGATCACGTCGCCGCGCGCGGGCAAGATCGCGCGCCTCGCGGCGCAGGAGGGCCAGGTGCTCAAGGTGGGCGAGCTGCTCGTCGCGATCGACGAGGCGGCCAAGCCCGACGAGCGCGCGGCGCCTTCGCAGCCGGCCTCGAAGGCCCCCGAGCCCCCCAAGGCGGACAAGAAGGACGTGACGCTCTTCGAGGGCCTCGCCGAGGGCCACTATGGCAGCTACGCGAGCCCCGAGGCCCGCGCGCGCATGGCGGCCCAAGGGCAGGGCGAGGAGCCCGTCACCGTGGGCGGACGCGTGCTCGCGACGCCCGCGACGCGCAAGCTCGCGCGCGAGCTGGGCGTGGACATCGCGCGCGTGCGCGGCTCCGGCCCGCACGGGCGCGTCACCAGCGAGGACGTCGAGGCCGCGGCCAACGGGCCGCGCCCGGGCCAGGCCGTGCAGGTGATGCAGCCGCTGCCCCCGGGCGGCCAGCGCGCCAAGAGCGCCGCGCCGACCGTCACGGCCGCCGGCCCCGACGTGGAGCGCGTGCCGATCCGCGCCCTGCGCAAGCGCATCTACGAGAACATGCGGCGCTCGAAGGACTTCGCGGCCCACTTCACCTACGTCGAGGAGTGCGACGTGGAGGAGCTGGTGCAGCTGCGCGACATCGCCAAGCCCGCGGCGGAGCGGCAGGGCACGAAGCTGACCTACTTGCCGTTCATCGTCAAGGCGGTCGTGGCCGCGCTGAAGCAGTACCCCGACATCAACGCGCACATCGACGACGCGCGCCTGGAGCTGGTGCGCTGGAAGCGCTACAACATCGGCATCGCCGTGCAGACCGAGCGCGGGCTGATGGTGTTCGTGGTCAAGGACGCGGACCGCAAGGGGCTCTTGGACATCGCCAAGGAGATGCAGGTGCTCAGCGACCAGGCGCGCGAGGGCAAGAGCAAGGCCGACGACCTCCAAGGCAGCACGTTCACCATCACGAGCCTCGGCAAGACCGGCGGGCTGCTCGCGACGCCGATCATCAACTACCCTGAGGTCGCGATCATGGGCATCCACAAGATCGAGAAGCGCGCCGTGGTCGAGGACGATGGCCGCATCGTCGCGCGCGACCGCATGAACCTGAGCTTCAGCTTCGACCACCGCGTCATCGACGGCGCCATCGGGGCCGAGTTCGCGCACGCGGTCATCCGCTACATCGAGGACCCGAAGCTGCTGCTGCTGGAGAGCGCATGAGTGCGGCGGCGCGCGTGAGGGAGGTCACCTTCACCAAGGCCATCCCGCTGCTGCCCACCAAGAGCCTGGAGCGCACCAAGGAATGGTACGAGCGCCACCTCGGCTTCGAAGCTGCCGAGGGCTGGAAGGAGGGGAACTTCCTGATCCTGCGCCGCGACGGGCAGACGCTGTTCTTCTCCCCCACCGACCACCCCCAGGCGGCGGAGGCGGGCACCATGTACCTCCACGTCGCGGGCGACATCGACGCGCTGGCCGCGCGCCTGAAGGCCGACGGCCTCGACCTGCACGACGCGCCCGAGGACAAGCCCTACGGCATGCGCGAGTTCACGGTCCACGATGCCGACGGACGCCACGTGCTCATCGGCAAGCCGCTGGAGGCGAGGCCGTGAGCGCCGAGGACGACTTCGAGCGCCGCAAGGCCTTCGCCACGGGCTTGCACCGCGTGCTGGACGAGCAGGGCAAGGAGGTCGCGCCCCCTCCGCCCCTGCCGGACAAGGACCACTTGGCGATGTACCGCGCCATGCTCCAAGTTCGGCTCCTGGACACGCGGATGATGCTGCTGCAGCGGCAGGGCCGCATCGGCTTCTACGGCACGTCGACGGGGGAAGAGGGAGCGGTGATCGGCAGCGCGAGCGTGCTCAAAGCCAGCGACTGGATCTTCCCCGCGCTGCGCCAGGGCGGCGCGCTGCTGATGCGCGGCTTCCCGCTCGCGAAGTACATGCACCACCTGTTTGGAACCGCTGGCAGCGTGGAGATGGGCCGCAGCATGCCCTGCCATTACTCCGACCGGGAGCACAACGTCGTGAGCTGGAGCAGCAGCATGGCGACGCAGTTGCCCCACGCGGTGGGCATGGCCTACGCGGCGAAGTACAGGAGCAGCCCCGACATCGCGATCGGCTACCTGGGCGACGGCGCGACGAGCGAGGGCGACTTCCACGTCGCGATGAACTTCGCCGGCGTGTGGAAGGTGCCCGTGGTGTTCGTGTGCCAGAACAACCAGTGGGCCATCTCGGTCCCGATCGCGAAGCAGACCGCGAGCGAGAGCTTGGCGGTGAAGGCGCTGGCCTACGGCATGCCGGGCGTGCGCGTGGACGGCAACGACGTGCTCGCCGTGCGCCAAGTCACCGAGCTCGCCGCGCGCCGCGCGCGCGAAGGCCGCGGGCCCAGCATGATCGAGTGCGTCACGTATCGGATGCAGGGCCACAGCACCAGCGACGACCCGACGCGCTACCGGGCCCAGGAGGAGGTCGAAGCCTGGGCGAAGCGCGACCCCATCGCGCGCTACCGCGCGTGGCTGGAGCAGAAGGGCCTGTGGAGCGAGAAGGCCCAGGCCGAGATCGAGGCCGAGCTCAACGAGGCCATCAGCGCCGCCATCAAGGAGGCCGAGAGCACGGCACCTCCAGGCCTGGAGACGCTCATCGAGCAGGTCTACGAGGAGCCCACGCCGCAGCTGCGGGAGCAGTTTGGCGGGGTGAGTCGTCTCCAGGGAAGCCACTAGCAACCTCGTCCTTCGGAGGACCCCTTCGGGCGTGGCCGCCCACGGACCGCGCCCCTAGATTGTCGGTCCTGCCGCTTGGATCCAACAGAGAAGGCTGCGCAGCGGACGAGCCATGCGGGAGCGCGAATCGCAGGGCGCGGCCATGGAATGCTCGCCGCCCTGCGGGGGGCGCAACCTTGACAGTTGCCATGGCGCACGAACGGTTGACGCGGAGTCCAAGGATCGAGCGGGCGTTGTCGCTGCCGCCGATGTCGCAGGCCGCTCGTGGAGCGCGCCCCTTGCCTGCGCGTGGCGGTGTGGATGACATGGTGCGAACGGTTGGGTTCCCGAACGGGATGGCGGCGCTGGCGTTGATGGCCTTGGCCGGTGGCGCCTTCGGGGGCGCGGGCGATGCCAACCCTAGCTGGGTCGCGACCTTCGACCGCGCCAACCTCGACGACTATGCAAACGCGATCGCGATCACGCCGTCGGGCGATAAGCTCCTCGCAGCGGGCACCGCGGCGGCCGCGGTGAGCGGCAACGATCTCGGGCGGTGCTCTACGACGCGGCGAGCGGCCAGCAGCTCTGGGCGGCCTTCCACGACGGCCCCGCGAACGGCGCCGACGAGGGGACGGCCGCTGCGCTCAGCGCCGACCGGGCCTTCGTCGCGGGCACGGTGGCCGGTGGTGCGACGGGAGACGACGCCGTCGTCGTCGCGTACGGGATCAACGCAGCCGGGGCGCCCCTATGGAGCGCGTCGTACGACGGCTTCGGCGGGGCCGACCGAGCCGTCGGGATGGCGCTTGCACCTGATGGGGGGCGCGTGTATGTCGCGGCGTCCAGCGCTGGACCAGCGGGCTCTGGCTACGATTACGTGACGCTGGCGTACGACGCTGCGACCGGCAGCCTCGCGTGGACGTCGCGCTACAACGGGCCCGCCAGCGGCGAGGACCTCCCGAAGGCTGTCGCGGCGAGCCCGGACGGCAGCCGCGTCTTCGTGACGGGGCGAAGCATCGGGAGCGGCACCGGCCACGACTTCGCGACGGTCGCCTACAACGCCGCGACCGGCGCCCACCTTTGGACGGCCCGCTACGACGGCCCGGGTCACGGCTTCGATGGGGCGGAGGCGATCAGCGTCACGCCGGACGGGAGCTCCGTGGCGGTCGGGGGGGTCACGACGGCCGGCGAGGACGCGTTCGGGACCGTCGTCTATGCCGCCGCCACGGGCGCGCAGGTCTGGGCCGCCACCGAGAACCCGGGCGCCATGGAGGCGGTCTCGGCGGTGACCGTCAGCCCCGATGGCACGAAGGTCTTCGTCACGGGAGAGGCGCAGCGCCCCTTCACATTCCGCGACATCCCCACCTTTGCCTACGCTGCCTCGGACGGCGCGCGCCTATGGTCGGCCTGGTACGCGCAAGGCGGCCACGACGCGGCGTACGACATGCGCGCCACGGCGTCGGCCGTCCTCCTGACCGGCGCGAGCCTCGGCTCGGGGACCGGCACGGACGTGATCACGGCGGCCTACGCGCCTTCCAACGGCGCACAGCTTTGGGCGGAGCGGTACCACGTCCCAGGGAATACCGGCGAATGGGCGAACGCCATCGTGGCCCACCCCGACGGAACCAAGGCCTACGTCACCGGACCGAGCGCCAATCTGGTGGAGGGCGTCGACTGGCTGACCATCGCATACCCTGTCTGACCTAGGCATGTGCGAGGGCCGGCAAGCCCCTTCGCGCGGCGCAACCGTTCCGGTTGCATCGCCGCGCGCACTAGGCCAGGGCTGCGGCACGTGGCGCTCCCTTGACGGCGGCAGAAGAAAACCAAGGTCCCTTCCGCCGCGCCCTTGCATCCTTGGCAGACTATCTTTAAGGAAGCCTCAGAAGCTCCCCGCCCCGGCCGACGAGGTGGCTGCCTGGCCCTCACGGTGGACGTCCTCCGGTTCACGAGCCTCGTGGCGGTGGCCGCGTGCATGGTGGTGGTCGCGGCCCTGGTCCTCGCGGCGAACCCCCGTCGCAACTGGAACCAGTGGCTGGGCTTCTTCGCGGCGCTCGTCGCCGGCAACTTCGTCGCCCAGGCGCTGGCCTACGCGCCGTTCATAGCGGTGCAGGACGGCGCGATGGCCGCGGCGGACGGAGCGCGAGCCACCGCCCTTTGGGGCTCGGTCGGCAAGGCCTTCTTCATCCTCGACCCCGCCGTGCTCGCGTACTTCGCGAGCATCTTCCCGCGGCGCACGGCGCTGGCCGAGCGGCCCTGGGGCGTGCTGCTCCTCGCGGCGCCCGTGCTGGTGTTCCTCATCGCTGAAGCCGCGTGGCGCGCCATGTCGCAGCCGTCGGATCTCCTTCTCCAGGCGGCGTTCCAGCTGTACGTCGGCGGCTGCTACCTGTACGCAGCGGTCCGCCTGTTCCTGAACCTCACGCAGGAGCCGAGCTCGATCATGGCGGCGCAGGTGCGCACGGTCACCTTCGGCGTGCTCATCGCCATCGTCCCGCGCGTGGCCCTGCTCGTCACGGACCTGATCCGGGACGTCCCGGGGCTCGCGGCGTCGAACACGCTGCAGTACCTTCTCGGCACAGCCGGGCGCGCGGCGGTCCTCGGCGCGGCGTTCCTGGGCTTCCGCCACCTCGCCCTGCGTGCGCCCTCGGCGCGGCGCGCCGAAGCGCGCGCCGTCGTGCGATGGCTCGGCCTCGCTTGCGCCGCCTTCGTCGCGGTGTGGGTGGCGGAGCGGACCGTGGGTTTCCTGGGCGTCTCCGGCGTCCTGGACCCCGCCGTCGTCCGGTGGGCCGATCTCATCGACGGCTTCACGATCGACGGCCGGTGGGTGTTGTTCACGCTGGCCCTCGGCGCCGGCATCCTCCGCTACGAGGTGCTGGCGGTGCGCGCGCCCGCGCGGGCCTTGGGCGAGCTCGGCCTGCCGGTCCTCCTCGTGTTCGCCGCCGCCGCGATCGGGGCTGCAGCGCTGGGGCCCTGGGGCGCTGCCGCCTTCGCCGCGGTGAGCGTGGGCGTCGCGCTCCTCGCGCTCCACCGCGCGCGACCCCGCGCGTCCATCGGGGCGTTCCTGCACGAGCGCGCCCTCGAGGTGTACCGCGCGGTGCTCGCCTCGGCCCTGGCGGAGGGTCCCCTCGACAGCCCCTCGCGCCGCCGCCTCGCCACGGTCCGCGGGCAGCTCGGCGTGAGCGAGCGCGAGCACGACGCCCTCTTCGCCATCGCCCAGGCGGAGGAGGTGCGCGGCGCTGCCGGCGAGGTGCACCTCGGCCGCTACGAGGTGCTGCGCCACCTCGGGTCGGGCACCTTCGGCCGCGTCGATCTCGCGCGCGACCTCCGCGACGGACAGCTCGTCGTGGTGAAGCGCCTGCGGCCCGACGAGCCCGAGGCGCTGAGCTCCGCGCGGCGCGAGGTCGAGGTCGCGCGGCGCGCGACGCACCCCAACCTCGTGGCCATCCACGAGCTGCTCGAGGGCCCCGAGCCGGCCGTGGTCATGGAGTTCGTGGAGGGCGGCAGTCTGCGCGACCTGCTGGAGCGGCGGGGCCGCCTGCCCCCCGCCGAGGCCCAGGACCTGCTCGCCCAGATGCTCGCGGGCCTCGATGCGCTGCACGAGGCGGGCATCGTGCACGGCGACCTCAAGCCCGAGAACATCCTCCTCACGGCGCGCGGCCAGGTGAAGCTCGCGGACTTCGGCGCCGCGCGGGCCGCGCCCGAGGGCCGCACGCTCGTGCGCTCGACCTTCGCCGGCCCGGCGCGCGGAACGTTGCGCTACATGGCCCCCGAGCAAGCCCTCGGCGAGCGCACGGGGCCCAGCGCGGACCTGTACGCGGCTGCCGCCATCGGCTTCGAGATGGTCGCAGGGCGGCCCTTCGTCGAGGGCGAGGGCGGGCCCTACCAGATGGTGCGCCAGATCGTCGAGGGCGCCAGCGCCTTGCCCGCGACGCTGCCGCCGCGGTGGGCGCGCGTGCTCGAGCGCGGCCTCGCGCGCCATCCGAGCGACCGCTTCGGGACCGCAAGCGAGATGCGCGCAGCGGTGCTGGGGTTGCACGTGGCCGACGCGCCGCGCGAACCCGCCCGGAACCGGAGGACCTCCTGATGGCCGACACCACCACGACCCAGATGGCCAAGCCGAGCCGCGCGCGCGACGCGCGGCCCCCCGTGGACCCCGACCTCGTCCGGCTCGGCGCGTGGCTGCGGCCGCTCGCCAGCCCCACACGGCTCAGTCTGCTGCGCTTCCTCACGCAGCCGCGCTACCTCGAGGAGGTGGCGTCACATCTGCAGGTGAGCCGCCAGGGCGCGCGGAAGCACCTCGACAAGCTCGTGCGCATCGGCGTGCTCGAGCGGCGCCCTGCCATGCGCGCGACGGGGCCGGTCACCGAGTACCTCGTCCGACCGGAGGCGCTGTTCCTCATCTACGACGAGTTCGAGAAGCTGAGCTCGCTCCGGGCCCTCGGCGAGGCCCGCGTGCAGGCGCCGACCCTGTCCACGCACGGCCCCGCCACCAGCCCCCCCGCCACGGGACCTGCACTCTACGTCATGCACGGCCTCCGCAGCGGCCAGCGGTTCGCCCTCGACCTCCGCGGGAGCGAGGAGTGGACCATGGGCCGCAGCGCGCGCTGCAAGCTCGTAGTGGACTACGACCCCTACGCCTCGACGCGGCACGCGGCGGTCCGGCGCGCGGCGGGCGGCTTCGTGCTGGTGGACCTCGGCAGCACGAATGGCACGCAGCACAACTGGGTGACGATCCCGAAAGGCGGTGAGAGGCCGCTGCGGCACGGCGACGTCGTCGGCGTCGGCAAGACGCTGCTGCTGTTCTGGGATTCCGCGCGGCCGTGACGGCGCGCACGGCGCCGCCGTCGGTGGCGGGATCGTGCAGCGATGCAACCGCCCCGGTTGCGTCGCAAGCCACCTTTCGGTAGCTTGCAGGGAAAGATTCTTTGCATGCTCCGCCTCTGGGCCGCCTGGCGGAG
>DASYRW010000324.1:0-14659 GCA_036003985.1 Thermoplasmatota archaeon | reverse complement strand
ACACGAGCACGAAGGCCAGCCCCACCAAGTAGGGGCGCGTGAGCAGCGTGCCGAGCAGCGTGAAGAACGCGCCATAGACCAGCAGCGCCAGCAGCGACAGCACGAGCGGCGTGGTGAGGTAGCCCAGATCAGGGCCGGGCGCGCCGAAGAGCAGCGCGAAGCTCACGACGTCGCCGATGACCACCGCCACCGCCGCGACCGCGAAGCCGGCGAGGAACTTCGCCGCGACGAGGTAGCCGCGCGGGATCGGCCGCGTGAGCAGGTACGGAAGGGTGCCGCTGTCGCGGTCGTCGGCGAGCACGCCGCCGGCGAAGAACAGCGCGATGAACGGGATGAGCAAGCCCAGCAGCAGCGCGCGCATCAGCGTGCCGTAGTAGAACTGCTTGATCGTCAGCCGGTCCGGCGGCGCCGGCAGCTGGAGGTCTTGCTGGATGACCGGCTGCACCACCAGGGGCTGGGCCTGGTGGTTGTTGCCCACGTCGGGGTCGCGCACCGTGGCGCTCGCGTTCACGTACGCCTGCGCCCAGAAGGCGCCCTCGGTGGAGGTCCACTCGAGCTCGATGGTCTGCTGCGCGCCGGGGGCGAGGCTCACGCTCTGCTGCTGGCTGGCGCCTGGCTGCGGGAAGAACTGGCCGCTCAGGTTGCGCCCGACGCGCACCGTGACCGTCGCGTTGTCGACGGCGGCGGGGCCGAGGTTCGCGACGGTGGCCGTGATCTTCGCGCTGTTGCCTTGGGTGGGCGCAGGCGGCACCGTGAGCCCCACGATGGCGAGGTCCGCGGTCGCGTTCGCGGCGTCGCTCCCGCCGAGCCCGGCAGGGGCGCCGGGCGCTTGGTCCGCCGCGGGCGGCCGGTACTGGACCACGAACGCGTGCAGCGTGCGGTCGTCGTTGTTGAACTCGTCCACCTCGCCGACGACGTCGTCCGGGTCCGCCACCGCGATCAGCACCCAAGGCTGGCCCGTGGCCTGCGCGGTCCACGAGAACTCGATCCGCCGCGTCTCGCCGGGCGCGACGTTCTCGAACTGGAACGGATGGTCCTCGCCCTGGAAGCGGAAGCCCTCGTTGACCCGGAACAGATGGCCCAGGCTCAGCGTGGCGTTGACCTTCGGGAGCGCCTCGTGGCCCGAGTTGCGCAGCATGGCGGTGAAGGTGACGTTCTCGCCTTCCACCGGCGCCGCGGGGTTCCAAGCCACATCGCCGATCGACACGTCGGCCTGGTGCGTGCCCATCCACGCCGCGGTCAAGCCTGCAGGGAACAGCGCTGCGATCGCCACGAGGACGAAGCCACGGCTGCCCATCCAGCGCCGGAAGCTCTCGGACAACAACACACCGACAGGGCTCGCCATGGTTACCCCACCAAGTACCGGAAGATCGCTTCCACGTCCTCGTCGAGGCTCGTGATGCTCGCGAAGGGCGTGTCCTTCTGCACCAGCAGGCCTTGCAGGGCCTCGAAGAAGGCCTGGGGCTGCTTGGTGCGCACGATCACCGCCCCCTCCTCGCACTGGATCGAGAGCACGCTGGGCCAGCTCCACAGCAGCGCGCCCAGCTCGCGGGGCTGCGACGTCGCCACGCGCACGGTGCGCGGGTAGCGCTCGAGAAGGTCGCGGATCTCGCGCACCTCGCCGTGCGCCATCAGCCTGCCATGGTTGAGCAGCAGGATGCGCTGCGTCATCGCCTCGACATCGGGGAGCACGTGCGTGCTCACGAGGGCGCTCTTGCCCTGCTTCGCGATGTCCTGGATCAGGTGGATCAGGTCGCGCCGCGACGTGGGGTCGCTGCCGAGCAGCGGCTCGTCGAGGATCAGCAGCTCCGGATCGTGCAGCAGCGCGAGGCCCAGCTTGAGCTTCTGCCGCATGCCGCGGCTGTACGCGCCCACGACCTTGTCCCGCTGGGCGTCGAGGCCCACCTGCTTCAGCGCGCGCTCGGCGGCCTGCTCGGCGGCCTCGCCGCTGAGCCCGCTCAGGCGCGCCGCGAGCACCGCCGCGCGGTGCCCCGTGCGGTCGCGCCACGGCGCGTCCCCTTCCGGGACGTAGCCGATCCGCGCGAGGAGCCGGGGGTGGTCCCACGGGTTCTCGTCCAGCACCAGGATGGAGCCCGCGCTCGGCTGCTGCAGCCCCACCGCCATGCGGATGAGGCTGCTCTTCCCTGCGCCGTTCGGGCCCAGCAACCCGGTCACGCCAGGCTGCAGGTCCACGGTGATGTCGTTGACCGCGATGACGTCGCCGTACCACTTCGAGAGCCCCTTGCACGCGATCACGGCCATCTCAGCCACCCGCCAGGCGCGGCCGCTTCCACGCCACGAGGCCCCAGCCGATCCCGACGAGGGCGACCCACGCGAGCAGGCCCCACCACGCCGGGAAGGGGAAGGGCGCCTTGCTGCCGGGGAACAGCCACTCCACCTGCTGGCCGAGCGCCGCAAGCGGGCTCAGCACGCGCCAGTTCTCGTCGCGCGTCACGCCCGCGAGCAGGTTGCTCACGACGACGTCCGCGACGACGAACGCGCCCGCGAGGGCGATGGTCGCGGCCCTGCTGGAGCGCGCGACGCTGCTGAGGCCCAGGCCAAGGCCGGTGACCAGCATGGCCCACATCAGACCATAGCCCACCACGCCGAGGGGCACGTACTCCCATCCCGTCGGCTGCTTGTCGAAGAGGAAGAACGCTCCGACCCAGTAGATCAAGCCGGGTCCGATGACCGCCAGCGCGCTGAGCGAGAAGATCGCCAGCACCTTGCCGGCCATGTAGTCGCGCGCGCGGATCGCCCTCGCCAGGTAGAGCTCGAGCGCGCCTCGGCGCTTGTCCTCCAGCAGGGCCGGGCCCGCCATGACGGCCGCGACCATGACCGCGCCCCAGCGCACGATGTTGAGGAAGCCGAGGAAGTTGTCCCACGTGTGCGCGCTCGCGACGCTGCGCGCGCTGGCCAGCGAGCGGAGGGAGCCGAGGTAGATGACCGCGTAGGCCAGCACGAGGATGAGCGCGACTTGGACCCACATGGACCTGAGGGCGCGGCGCCACTCCTCGGCCGCGATCGTCGGCGCGGCGGGCCCCGAGCTCAGCGGGCCCTTCCAGCGCGGGTAGCCTGAAACCCCTTCAGGCACGGGCGCCCACCTCCGGGGACCGGGCCACGGCCTGCTCGAAGGCTTCCTCCAGGCTCAGCTCCACCGGCGCGAGGTGCCGCACCACGAGCCCCGCCTCCGCGACGAGCTTGAGGATCTCGCGCGGGCTCTCCAGCTCGACGCGCAGGTTGGGGCTGTGGGGCTCCCAGCGCACGCCGGCCTCGGTCAGCCGCCCGGCGAGCGGCGCCCAGTCGCCGTTGACCCTTACCAGGAAGCTCTTGGTCTGTGCGCGCTTCAGGTCCGCGATGGTGCCCTGCGCCACGGCGCGGCCCTCGTTCAGCACGAGCGCGTTGGGCACGAGGCGCTCCACGTCGTGCAGCAGGTGCGTGCTCAGCAGGAGCTTGATGCCGTGCTCCTGCTCCAGCTCGCCGATCAGGTCCAGCAAATGCAAGCGCGCCTCGGGGTCCACGCCCTCGGTGGGCTCGTCGAGGATGAGGAGCTCGGGGTCGTGGACCAGGGCTTGCGCAAGCTTGAGCCGCTGCCGCATGCCGGTGCTGTACGTCTCGACGAGGCGGTACCGCGCCTCGCCCAGCTCCACGTAGTCGAGCACTTGGTGGGCGCGCTGCAGCGCGTCGACCTTGCGCATGCCCACGAGCTGGCCCGCGTAGGCGACGGCCTCGATGCCGTTGAGGTCGGGGAAGAACGCGTCGCCCTCGGGAGCGTAGCCGATCTTGCCGCGCTGCGCCTTGCCGCCCGGCACGACCTCCTCCCCCAGCACCTTGATCGTGCCCTCCGTGGGCGGGATCACGCCCAGCAGCAGGCGGATGAGGGTGCTCTTGCCCGCCCCGTTCGGCCCCAGGAGGCCGACGCTGCCATCGGGCAGCGCCAGGGTCAGGGGGCCGAGGGCCTGGGTGGCGCCGTAGAACTTCACCACGTTGTCGAGCTCGACGAGCGCCATGCAGGGCCAGCCTCGGGCCCCGAATCTTGGCCGAGGCCATAAGGCTCACGCCTCCACCGGCCTGGAACGAGGCGGCCGCGGGCGCTGGCCCTCCTTGCCAGGGGGCCCCGGGGCCGGACGCCAGCGCTCGCGACCGGCGCGGGCGCGCTCTGTGGATCATGGTTAGCCCCGGGCGCCACCTGCCGTCCACCCGGAGGGAAGGAAGACAAAACCTTGATAGCCCCCGGGGGGGGTGCGCCGCCGGGGAGACTCGGAGGACCCGGCCGCTCGGCCGGGGAGCACCCAGAAGGGATTCCATGAGGCACACTGCCCTCGTCATCGCCGCCACGGCCTTGTTCGCGATCGCCGCAACCCCGCATGCGTCCGCCCTCGTCCACGGCGTCGCATGGCCCGCGGACGGCATCGCCATCCGGTCCGACGGCACCGTCTACCAGATGCACATCTTCTTCACCGGCACCAACTCGTTCCTGTGCGCGACGACCTACACGGTGACGCTCAAGGACCTCACGGGCGCGGTCGTCGACCAGAGGACCTTCGCGGGCTACCAGAACCAAGTCCAGGGCGCGGGCCAGAACTACGTGCAGGAGACCTTCACGGACAGCGGCGGCAGCCTCGTGCCGTCGATCCAGTTCGCCTACACGGCGCAGCAGGTCAACACGGTCAACTACGCGCTCGTCCACGCGCTGAACCAGGTGATCGTGGGCACCTACCTGGGCATGCAGTTCACCGCCGTGACCGCCGCCTACATCTTCGACTTCGACTGCAACCCCTGAGGTGGCTTCCATGAAGGCGACGACGATCTTGGTGGTAGCAGTCTTGGCAGGTATCGCGGCGGCGCCGGCGGCGCTGGCGGCGTCCCACGGCATCACGTGGACCGCGAACGGCGTCGCGGTCGGCCCCGCCGGACAGGTCGCGCAGGTCACCGTGCACTTCCACGGCGCCTTCTCCTTCACGTGCCCGCCGGGGTACGACGTGACCCTCAAGGACGCCACGGGCGCGATCCTCGAGCAGCGCACCTTCAACGGCTACCAAGTGCAGACCGAGCTCCCTTCGGGCGAGCAGTACCAGGAGACCTTCACGAGCAGCGGCGCGAGCAGCGACGCTGGCGTGGCGTTCTCGTGGAGCGGCGTGCAGCAGTCCTGGGTGAACGCCTCGCCCGTCGACCAGTTCAGCCAGGCCATCGCGGGCAAGTACCAAGGCTGGAACTGGGCCGCGATCACGGTCCTGCAGCCCATCAGCTTCGGAACCTGCTGAGGTGAACCCATGCGCACGCTCCCTGTCCTCGCGGTCGGGCTGTGCCTGCTGGCGGCCGTGCCCACGGGCGACGCCCTCGCGCACTTCGTCAAGTGGAAGGCGAGCGGCGTGGCCGTCGGCGGCGACGGCACCGCGTACCTCATCGACGTGCAGTGGAACGGCGGCTTCTGGTGCTCGAGCACGTACACGGTCACGCTGAAGAACGTGCTCGGCGCGGTGGTCGAGCAGCGCACCTTCTACGGGTACGAGAACCTCGTGCTGGGTCCGGGCCAGAACACCTACCAGGAGAACTTCCAGGTGAGCGGTGCCGACCTCGAGGGGACCGTGGACTTCACCGTGAGCGGCGAGCAGCTGGCGTTCATCAACACCATGCCGCACGTCCTCACGAACGTCCTGCGCGGCACGTACAATGGCCTGCAGTGGGTGGCGGTCACGCCGGCCTCGCCCTTCGTGTTCGGGTGCTGACGTGCGCGGGGGCCTCGCGCTGGCCCTCGCGTGCCTGGGCAATGCTCGCGGCGGCGCAACCCGCGGCCGCGGTGGTGCACCAATGGGCCTGGACCGCGAGCGGCGTCGCGGCGGGCCCCGATGGCCCCCTCGCCATGACGGTGCGCTGGACGGGCGGGTTCACGTTCTTCCCGGGCTGCTCCGCCGAGTACATCGTGACGCTCACCGACCCGGACGGCGCGTCCGCGGCGCGGCGCTTCCGGGGCTATGAGGCGCAGACGGCCGTCGGGCAGGGCGCGCTGCAGGAGTCGTTCCTCACCACCGGCGGGAGCACCGACCCCGCGGTCGCCTTCACGTACCGCGCGGCGCAGGTCAACACGCTGCTGCCGGTGCGCAGCATGAACAACGCGCTCGTCGGCACGTACATCGACCTGGCGTTCGTTGCCGCGACCGTGAACCATCCATTCTCCACCGACCCCTGCGCGTGAGCCCAGGACGGGTTTTCCCGCGGGTGCGAGACCACGTCCTGGAGCCCGCGCAGGATTCCAACGCAAAGGCTAAGTCGCGGGCCCCCGCTGGGGGCGCGAGGTCGGAGGTCCCCGCCATGCTGCGCCCCGCATTCCCACTGATCGTCCTCGCGCTGATGTTGCCTGCCACGCTGCCCGGCGCGATGGGCGCCGCGCACTTCGCGAAGTGGACGAGCGACGGCATCGCGGTGGATGCGGACGGCGCCGTCTACAACATCGAGATCGTTTGGCACGGCAGCTGCTACACCCTGATCACGGTCACGCTGAGCGACGCGACCGGCGCGGCGGTGGAACAGCGCACGTTCCGCGCGTTCGAGGCCCTCACCGACACGCCGCAGTACCTCAGCGGCATCGAGAACCTGCAGGTCTTGCTGAGCAGCGGGGACGCCACGGTCCTGTTCGACGGCTCGGGCTACCAGCGCTGGAACACCGACGGCAGCGCCATGTGGCAGGTCCTCACGGGCCACTACCAGGGCCTCACCTACGTGGCCGCGAGCCCCGGAAACCCCTGGACCTTCTGCTAGGTTCTGCGCATCCTTCCGCCGAAACGCGCGATGCCACCCGAAAGCCTTTAGCCTCCACGCTCCGGTCAAGCCTGGGGAGTTCGGAGGTTTCCGCATGAAGCTGAGCATGCTTGCGTTGCTGGGCGTGACGTTGACCATGATGGCGCCGCCGAGCGTGGCGGTGCACGGCGAGGCCTACACGGCGTACGGCACGGCGATCAACGCCGCGGGCGAGCTCCTGTTCGCCGAGGTGCACTGGAGCGGCTACGACTGGACCTCCTCCTGCGGCAGCGGGTGGGGCTGCTTCACGGTGACGCTGACCACCCCAGACGGCGCGGTCGTGGTCCAAGAGCAAGTGCCGGGCTTCTGGTCCGCCAACGGGCCCGTGTACTACTTCTTCGAGATCCTGAACTACCAGGCGTGGGCCGCGGAGAGCGGCTGCTCGGCGACCTCGTGCCCGCACCTCCTGATCCGCGGCCTGCAGGGACAGCAGGTCACCAACGGCGGCGAGCAGAAGGCGATCATGCTGTACGTCGGCAACTACTGGGACTGGCAGCTCCAGTTGGTCGTGCCGTACGGCGTGATCCTGTAGGCCCGCGCGCGAGCCTCACCGCGGGCGCAATCCGTCGGCCCGCGCCGCGCCTCCCGTGGCCCACCATCCCCAGGAGTGCGGGGGGTCCACGATCGTCCCCGGACCCTCGGCATGTTGTCATTCCGCGCGCCCCGCGCGCGCGCCGGGCGCGCCGCGCAGGGGCAATCTTCCTGCGGCGATGCAAGTTCCCGCGGCGACCCCTCGGTCTTGCGGAGGTGAACGGGTTTTTCTGCAAACCCTGGCTGTGGGCGCAATCGCGACCAACTCAGGCGCCTGAGTTGCGGAAGCCTTATCAAGCCACGCTCCCGTGCGAGCATTGGCAGATTGCCGGAGGCGTTGGAGGAACCCGCATGCGGACCATCCTACTTGCAACCACGCTGCTCGCCATGATCACGCTCGCGCCGATGGCCGCGGCCGTGCACGGCAGCGCATACACAGCCCACGGCTTGGCGACGCGCAACGGTGCGACGTACGACGCGATCGTCAAGTGGACCGGCTACTGGAACCTTGAGGGGCTGCCGCCGCAGAGCTACCTCGTCCAGCTCAGCGACACGAGCACGGGCGACCTCGTGGCCGACTCCGGCGCGTTCCCCGGGCAGTGGGCTTCCAACTGCTGGTGCTACAGCGGCACCGAGTTCTTCTTCCCCTACCACGGCTGGGCGAACGCGGGCTCGGAGTTGTTCGACATCCGCGGTCTGCAGACGATCCAGATCAACACGGGGAACCAGTTCATGGTGTACGTCGGGAACTACCTCGACTACAACCTCGTGCTCCTCGTGGACGACTACGCCGGCTAAGGACATTCAACGGAGAACCTGGAGGAAACACCCATGCGGAAGATCCTGATGTTGACGGCGGTGGCTGCGACGATGGTCGTTCCGTCGATCGCGGCCGCAGTGCATGGCAGCCCCTACACGGCCACGGGCCTCGCGGTCGGCGTGGACGGCGGCGTGTACGCGGCCGAGGTGAGCTGGACCGGCTGGTGGACGCAGAGCTTCGTGGTGACGCTGCGCGACACCGTGACCAACGTCGCGGTCGTCGACCACCACACGTTCCGCGGCAGCGAGACATGGCAGGGCCCCGTGTACTACGGCACGGAGTTCTTCATGTACCACGGCGTCAGCCTCGACGCCAGCGTGGACTTCGACCTGCGCGGCTGGCAGTTCATCCAGATCGCGACGGGCAACCTCTGGATGGGCTACATCGGCAGCTACCAGGGCTACACGCTCGAGCTCGTCGTTCCCTACTGAGGGCGCGACGCGCGGCCGCCCACGCGCGGCCGCCTTCTCCATTTTTCCCTGCGTCAGCGCAGGCTTTGCAGAGACTCGGCACGTTTATGATGTGCCAAGGGCGTGCCGCCTCGGGGCTCAGGAGGACTCACCATGAGGAAGACCTTGATGCTGGCCGCCGTCGCGGCCGTGCTGGTTGTCCCGTCGATCGCGACCGCCGTCCACGGCAGTCCGTACACGGCCAAGGGCATCGCGGTGGACCCGTTGACGGGCGCGGTGCTGGAGGCCGAGGTCAGCTGGACAGGCTGGTGGACCCAGACCTTCATCGTGAAGCTCAACGGCGTCACCAATTTGCAGAGCGAGTTCCGCGGCCTCGAGAGCTGGAGCGGCCCGATCTACTACAACACCGAGTTCTTCAGCTACCACGGCTGGAGCGCAGACCCCGCGGTGCACTTCGACATCACGGGCTTCCAGATCATCCACATCCCCAGCGGCACGCTGACCATGGCGTACCGCGGGACGTACGAGAACTACAACCTCGTGCTGGTGGTCTGAGCCGGGAGCCCCGCCCGGCCCCGGCCGGGCCCTGTTTTCCTTTCGCTTTCGGAAGTCCAGCGGAGCGGCTGGCGCAACGACGCGACAACCTTAAGCCGCGGCCAGCAGGTCCGCATCTGGGCTCGGAGGTTCCATCATGCGCAAGATCTTGCTCACGCTCGCGCTCGCCGGCTTGCTCACGCTCCCCGCGGTCGCCTCGGCCGTGCACGGGAGCCCGTACGTCGCGAAGGGAATCGCGGTGGATGCGGGGGGCAACTACTACCTGGCGCAGGTCGAGTGGACAGGCTGGTGGACGCAGAGCTTCAAGGTCACGATCACGGACACCAACGCAGAGGTCGTCGTGGACGCGGCGACGTTCCGCGGCT
The DNA here is from genome assembly GCA_036003985.1 of Thermoplasmatota archaeon. Lineage (GTDB taxonomy): Archaea > Thermoplasmatota > SW-10-69-26 > JACQPN01 > JAIVGT01 > JAIVGT01. Next base: position 5,180 of record DASYRW010000324.1, on the reverse strand, counting down.
ACGAGAGCTGGACGGGCCCCGTGTACCTGAACACGGAGTTCTTCGCCTACCATGGCTGGAGCGCCGACCCCGCGGTCGACTTCGACATCATTGGCTACCAGATCATCCAGATCAACACGGGGCTCCTCACCATGTGGTATACGGGCCACTACTTCGGCTACCAGCTGAGCCTCTTCGTGTAGCGCAACGCGACTCCTTTTTTTTCTGGCCCACGCCCCAGCGTCCACGCCGGCCAGGGAAGCTTCTTGGCCCCGCGCGCGCGTGCGGGCGCGTGCGCGCAGCGCTGCTGGTCGTTGTGGGATGGCTGGCCCTGCCGGGCGCGGCGGGGTTCCCCGGGCAAGATTGGACGGCCCACGGCCTCGCCGTCGTGGACGGACTGGCCGTGCCCGCGAGCGTGCACTGGGACGCTGCCGCGCAGCGGTTCTCGGTCGCGGCGGGCGCGCTGGCGCTCAGCTTCGCTGGCGGCGAGCACTGGAGCCCTGCCTGCTGCGTGGGCGCGGGCCTCTACCACGCCTACAGCGCGGACCCCAGCGTGGACTTCGAGCTCACCGGCGCGCAGTCCCTGCAAGTGCAGGGCGCGGGGGCGGCGCCGCTCGCGGGCCGCGTCAACGGCGCGCCGCTGTGGCTGGCGTTGGCAGCCTAGCCCACGATGCGCGGGGCGGCCGGGCCGAGCAGGCCCCAGAGCCCCAGGACGACCACGAGCGCGAGCAGCGCCGCCAGGAGCGCGCGGGCCCCGCGGCTCGGGGCCGCGCCGGCGGGCCGCGCGTCGAGGCGAGGGAGCAGCGCGAGGCCGCCGAAGAGCAGCGCGAGGCCGAGCACGATGCCGCCCGAGCCGAGCGCGTCCTGGAGCGGCGCGAGCCACGCGAAGGGCCACGGGGGCCGCGCGGCTTCCAAGGCCGGGAGGGGCGCAGGCCCCAGGGGCCACGGCGCGAGGACCGCGAGGACCACCGTCAGGACCGCCGCGGGCCCCGCCACCATCAGCGCCGCGCGGACGTGGGCCCGGAACGGGACGCTCGCCAGCCGCGCGGCGTCGCGGGGCGCGAGGTCGAGGGCGCGCACGCGGCGGAGGTGCAGCGCGATGGCCGCGGCCAGCAAGCCGGGCAGCGCGAGCGCGTGGAGCCAGAACAGGGCGTCCAGCGGCGCCTCGGCTGGCGCGCGCACGCCCGCGAGGCCCAGCACCTGGACCGCGTGCTGCCACGCCTCGAAGCCCTGCTGGTCGCCGCGGAGGGTGGTGCCCACCCAGAACAGCGCGAGGAGCGCGCCGAGGTTGGCGAGGCCGAGGAGCCAGGTGCGCGCGCGCGGGCCGCGGTACGCGCCGGTCCAGCCGGCGCGCAGCAGGTGGACGAGGACGAGGGCCAGCAGCGCGCTCGCCGCCCAGGCGTGCAGGGAGCGCGCGGCGGAGCCCGCGAGCGCGAGGGGCAGGCGCGCGGGATCCCACCGGAGCGCCACGAACGCGCCGGCGAGCGCGACGAGGCCCAGCAGGAGCACGGCGGCGAGCCCCAGCGCGAAGGGCGGGCGCGCGGCGTGGGCTGCGACGGGCCGCGCCAGCTCGCGCTCCAGGGCCGCGCGCACGCTCCTGCAAGGGCGCGCGCGACTTAAGCGGCGCGCTTCGGGGCGCGCAGCGCCGCCATCAAGGGGAAGGCAGCCAGCGGCACCGCGAGCAGCGCGAGGCTCTCCACCCCCGACGGCGCGCCGCGCACCAGCTGGCCCAGCGCGGCGGGGTCGTCGCCGGGCCGCGCGAGCAAGGCGTTGACGTCGCCGCGCGTCGCCTCCTCGGTGACCTTGGGGGTCAGGAACTGCCGCACGGGCTCCGCCGCAACGAGCACGTGCCGCACCTCGCCGGGCTGCGCGCCCAGGGCCGCGAGGGGGAACGCGGCCTCGACGCGCGTGCTGCCCAGCGAGCGCACCGCCGCGACCTGCGCGCCCCAGGCGCCGTGGCAGTCGCCCCCGTCGTACGCGATGAGCACCTCCTCGCCGCGCTGCATGGCCATGCCCGCATGGCCAGCCGGCTCCGGTGCCGTCGGGTCGGGGTACGCCACCCCCATGCTGCCCGCGCACCAGGTCAGGTTGCCCGCGTCGTCCACCCAGCCGCCGATGGCGGCGTGGCGCGCCACGAGGTTCTCGCGCATGACCACCAGCGCGCGCGTCGCGGTCGCGAGGTCCACGCCGATGAGGAACCAGCCTTGGCCCTCGGCCTGCAGCGCGACGCTGAGGTGCGTGGCATTGTGCGCGAGGCCCACGGCGAGCCCCGGCGCAGGGGCAGCAGGCGGCGGGTACTCCTCGAGATGGCCCTCGATGCGCAAGACCGCGACGGGCGCGACGGCGATGGCGCCGGGCGCGTGCAGGCCCGCGAGGTTGCCGACCATGGCGCGATCGCCCTCGGCGGTGCGCAGGCCAGGTTCCGGCTCGCCCTGGTGGGCGCTCGCCAGCGGCGCGAGCACGAGCATCGCCAGCAGCAGGGCGCGCACGCTGGGGCTAGGCGGGGCGCGCTCTTGAGGCTTCTCACAGCGGCGTGATCAGCGTCACGTCCAGCGGGTCGTCGGGGTCGTGGACGCGCAGCAGGCCCCAGATGCCGCCTTCCTCGAAGGCGCCGCGGTGGTCGAGCCAGAGGTAGTCTCCGGCCGCGTCGGCCGCGGTCTTGAGTCCGCCGCCCGCGACCGTGAACGCGTTGGCGACCTCGCCCGGGCCGGTGGTGGCCGTGTCCACGACGTTGCTCGTGCCTTGGCCCTGCACGAGGTGCCACGCGTGGCCCTCGAGGGTGAAGCTGTGCAGCTGGCTGCCGCTCGCGCCCGCGACGCGGAACACGATGGGCTCGTCGGCGAACGCCTCGAACACCGGCGTCGCTGGATCCCCGAAGGGCGCCGACGCCTCCGCGAGGTGGATCAGCGGGTTGCGCACGCCGGCGAGGGTGGCGAACTTGCAGTCGTCGGTGTTGAAGTTGCAGTCGTGCAGGCCCATGAAGCCGAGCCGCGAGCCCCACGGCTCGCTGCGGTAGTTCGCGCCCGTGAAGCCCACCAGGTTCGGGTCGTAGGGCATGGTGCTGCTCTCGAACTGAGCGTCCTGGCTCTCGAAGAGCAGCGCGAACTCGCGGAAGTCGCCGGCCGGGTTGCGGATGACCGCGCTCGCGCCCGCCGCCAGCGGGTCGCCGGTGACGGGGTCCTCGTAGCTGCTGCCCGCCGGCTCGATGATGGCCATGCCGTAGAGGCCGCGGTCGAGGTGCGCCGCGGCGTTCTGCTCGTCGATCGCCGAGTTGCCCGTGCCCTGGAAGTGGCTGAAGAGCGAGTTCGGCGGCAGCACGGCCTCGGAGATGGCGTGGAAGTTGTCCACCAGCTGCGTGAGGTCGGCCAGGTACGCCGCGCCCAGCGGCCGGTCGGCGTACCAGCGGAACGTGTGACTGGTGCCGGGCGCGACGGCCATGTCGGGATCGTAGCCCACGGTGATGCCGCCGCTGCCGAGCGGATCGACCGTGAGCAGCGAGGGCGCAAGGGACACGCGCTCCCACGCGGCCGTGCTGCCGCGGTCGGCGGGGAGCGCTGCGAGGACCACGCCGGGGGTGGGAAGCTTGCCGGCGAAGCCGACGACATCGAACGATGCCAATTGCACCGGCGTCAAGCCCATCAGGTTCGTGAGCGTCACCTCGAGCACCTCGCCGGCGTTCGCGCGGACCACCAGCGGCTCGGGCTGGAGGGCCCCACGGACCAGCCCGGGCACGTCCTCGAGCGGCGCGAAGAAGGCGCCGTTCGCCTTCACGAGACCGTCTGCGTTGTAGGCAACGGGCAGCGCCAGCGCCGCGACGTCGTAGTGCCGCACGGGCGCGCCGGGCGGGCCGACGTCGCCGCTGCTGCTCGGCGGCAGGGGCGTGGTGCCCAGGACGTTCATCGGATCCGGCAGCGGGCCGACGCCGAGGGCGTAGTCGGAGCGCACCTGCACGTTGTTGGGGAAGCCGCTGTCCGCGGGCCCGGGAGGCAGCGCCTTGTCGGGCAGGGGGAGGAGCGACGTGTTGCGCTTGTCGTACACCCGGAAGATGCCCCACGCGCCCGAGTTGACCGAGTCCTGCGCGTTGAGCTTGTACAGGTAGTCGCCCTCGTGCCAGCCCGTGCAGCTGGCCGGGTCGCCCGCCAAGGCCTGGTAGCCGCTCCCGGCGCCGCACTCCAGCTCGAGGTTGAACTGCGAGCTGATGCCGAGGCTGAGCGCTGCGATGGTGTGCGGCACGGCTTGGTGCCGCTCCAGCGCGAAGCGGTGGCCGCTCACGCTGAACGTGTCCACGGCGCGCGACGTGCTCTGGCCCGCGTACAGGAGGCGCACGACGGTGCGGTCGCCCTCGTAGGCGCGCACCAGGTCGCTCGAAGGATCGCCGTGCACCACGCTGCTGAAGAAGTACGCCGGGTCCGCGTTCGTGGGCCGCCGCAGGTCCCACGGCGCGTTGCGGAGGTTGAAGCTCGTGTACGGATCGACGTTCGCATTCTGGCCGCCGGGGCGGAACGCGTTGCGGTCCTGGATCGCCGCGACGAACTCGCGGTAGTCGGGCTCGCCGGGCACGCGGATGTCCACCGTGTGGGGGTCGCTGTACGGCACGCTCGCCGTCGCGGCGGTGCCGTCGCGGAGGCCCACGCCCGTGGTCGGGTTGGTCCACGTGCTCAGCTCGGGCTCGACGACGAGGCCGCCGAAGAGGCCGTGGGTCCAGCTCCGGATGCCGGCGACGTGGTCGTGCCAGTACACCATCCCCAGCTCGACGTCGGGGTACCAGCGGTAGTGCACGAACTCGTAGCCTGCGCGCGCGCCGGCCGCGTGGGCGCGGGCGAGCGGGCGGTCCAGGGTGACGGTCTTGGTGGCGAGGTCCACGCTCACGACCTTCGCCTCCTCGTGGTCCGGCGTCGCGAGGTCGATGCCCACGAGGCTGCCGACCTTGGCCGCGCCGGTCGCGTCGACGAACACGGTCGGGTTCGACACGACGATGCTCGTCGCGCCGGCGCTGGCCGCGCTCGCGAGGTCCGCGACCTCGCTGCCGCCCAGCAAGCCCGCGTACGCGCCGGCCGCGTGGGCCTCCTGCAGCGCGCGGTCGAGGACGACGGTGCTCGTGTCGAGGTCCACGCCCTGGATCTTCGCCCGCTCCTCTTGGGGCGTGCCCAGGTCGACGCCGATCCAGGCGCCGAGCTTGGGCAAGTTCATCGGGCCGGTGA
>DASYRW010000323.1:0-5941 GCA_036003985.1 Thermoplasmatota archaeon | reverse complement strand
CGTGAGGGCACAAGAGAGGGGCGCCGCTTCCGCGCCCCTTCCCTTTCCTTCTAGCGCCGCCGCGCCGCGAGCGGCGGCAGCACGCCGATCTGCCGCAGGATGCCGGCGGTGTCGCGGTAGATCCAGTCCTCCACGACCTTGCCGTCCGCGACGCGGAAGACGTTCACGCCGCGGATCGTGATGCGCCTGCCCGTCGCGGGCATGCCGAGGAGCGGGCCGCGGTGCGTGCCGCGGAACTCCCATTGCCACACGACCTTGTCGGCGTCGCCGGTCAGGGACTCGGTGGTGTAGTGGCCGTCGGGGAACGTGCGCCCCAGCAGGCCCGTCATCAGCGAGGGGAGGTCCTCGAAGCGCCGCGTGTCCGCGCGGTCGGGGTCGTGGCCGACGTAGTCTTGCGCGTAGACTTCCTCGAAGATGCTGCTCGCGCGGCCGTTGAGGCCGTTCACGAGGCGCTCGATCAGGATCTTGTTCGCGGTCGCCGTCTCGGTCATGGGGCTCGCCGCGGCGTCATAGCAGGGTGCGATGCTGAGCCCTTCGGAACCGGGCACATCGGCCGCGATGCCGGCGGCCGATTCGGACGTGTCCGTCCTAGCGGCCGAACATGCCGGCGCGCACGCGCTCCAGGCCTTCGAGGCTGCTCACCGACTCGGGCAGCAGCGGCACCTGCACCACCTCGACCTGCGCGCGGCCCACGAGCTCCGCCATCGCCGCCTGCTGCGCGCTGGCCATCTCGCGGTACAGGGCCCCGCCCCGCGCCAGCGCGCGCGCGAGCTCGGGGGCCTGGCGCGCCGGCGCGACCTTCGCCGCGACGAGGCCGCGCTGGAAGAGGGCGGCGAGCTCTGCTTCCTCCAGGCCGGTGTCGCGTGGCGGGTCGGCCAGCACGCCGTTGATCACGATCGCGTCGACCGGCAGCCTCAGCCGGCCGGTGAGGTCGTCGTAGAACCGGGCCGCGAGCCGCATCGCGTGCGGGTGCGGCGCCGCGACCACCACGATGCCGGTCTCGGCGGGGTCGGTGAGGATCGCGCGCATGGCGCGCACGCGCTGCTCCATGTCGTGGAACATCGCGTCGAAGTGGAGGAAGAACGTCGCCACGTCGTCCAGGTATTGCTGGGAGGTCCACCGCGCCATGAAGTGCGCGACGCGGCCGCCGGCGAGCCGGAGCACGCGGCTCGGCTTGAACAGCCACTGCACCGCGCCGCTGTCGAAGACCTTGACCAGGCGCTCTGGGACCTCCAGGAAATCCAGGGCATGGGCCGAGGGCGGCGTGTCCACCACGACGAGGTCGTAGCGCTGGGCCTCCAAGTACTCGTACAGCTTGCCCGCGCTGACGAACTCCTCGCTGCCCGCGAAGGCGTCGCTCAGTTGCGCGTAGAAGGGGCTCTGCAGGATGCGCTGCAGCAGCTCGGGCGAGGGCGCGTACTTCGCGACGAGCTCGTCCAAGGCTTGCTTCGTGTCGAGCATCGCCGCGTCGAGCTTGGGCTGCACGCGCACCTCGCCGCTGCCGAGCCGCATGCCCATGGCATCTGCAAGGCGCCGCGCGGGGTCGATGGTGAGCACGAGCGTGGACCGCTCGCGGCTCGCTTGCAGGGCCGCGGCCGCGCTGATGGTGGTCTTGCCGACGCCCCCGGGGCCGAGGAAGACGGCCAAGCGCTTGTCGCGCAGCGCCGCGGCGAGGGTCAGGACGCCACCTCCGCGAGGTGATCCGCGATGCGCCGCAATCGGCCCTGCTCGCCGGGCTCGAGGGGCACCAGCGCCATCGGCAGGCCCAGGCCTCGCAGAGCTTCGGCGTGGGGCTGCATCTCGCGCGCGCGCCGGTCCATGTGCGCGGCGGCGCGCGCGTGGCGCTGCACGGCGAGCCACGAGGACCCGATCTCGCTCGCGACCTCGCTGGCCACGTCGCGCTGCGCCAGGTGATCGAGGGCCTTCAACTGCGCGTCGCTGCGCACGAGGCGCTGCAGCGCGCGGTTGGCCAGCACGCCGCGCACCGGAAAGGCCCCGGCCCGCAGCTTCGCGGCGAGCTCGACCGTCTCGCGGACGGGCATCTCCTCCAGGGTCGCGGCCAGGAGGACCTCGACGCGCGCGGGGTCGGTGAGGATCGCGTCCAGCTCGCGCGCGCGCTCCGCGAGCTTGCCCGTGAGCAGGTGCGCGCTCTTGCGCGGCGTCTCGAGGAAGTGCGTGCCATGGCCGGTCGCGAGGCCGTCCACCACGAGCCGCGCGTACCCTGCCTGCTCCGCGCGCACCACCAGCTTGTGCAGCACGCCCAGCTCCTTCACGCCCGGCGCGATGCGGTACACCGCGTCGTACGCGGGGTGCGACGTGAGCAGCGGCAGCATGCCCGGCAAGGGCAGGAGCTTCGCCACGACCTCGTCCACGATCGCGCGCGGCTCCAGGGGTAGCAGGTCGAGGCCGTCGGGCATGGCGCCCCAGCCGACCTCGATCGCCTCGCGGAGCTCGTCGGCGCCGGTCAGGCTCGCCAGGCCCACGCGCTTGCCCCGCGATGCCTCGGAGAGGGCGAGCGCGGCGCTGAGGGTGGTCTTGCCCACGCCGCCCTTGCCCATGACGATCGTCAGCTTGGCGGGGGCCAACGCGCGGGCATGGGCGGGGGCGGCTTCAAGGCGTCGCTCGCCTGCTCAGAGCGGCAGCGGCGGTGGCGCTGCCTCGGCGGGCAGCGCGTAGGCGGGGTAGTAGTCGACGTCGGTGATGCGGTCGAAGCTCGGCATCGCAGGGCGCAGGTCGATGTCCGCGCTCGCCCAGGTCACGATGGCATCGAGCATGTTGCCGGCCGGCCAATAGAGGAACGTGGTGCCCACGAACGCGGTCCGGCCGAAGCATGTGACGGGGATTTCCAGGGGGTCCACCGGGCCTGGGCCGTAGGCGAACATGCCGGGGTCGTTCCATAGCTCCGGCAGCGGCCCGATGCCGCCACCGTAGTTGGCGATCGCGACGATCTGCGTGTCCAGCACGCCGTCCTCGGGCGCGACGTAGATCGGGCCCATGCGGGAGCTGTCGCAGGCGCCCTCGAACTCGCCGCCCGGGACGTACTCGGCATCGGTGTAATCCTGGGGATCGTCGATCTGGCCATCGAAGTATGGGTCGCACTCGGCCGCGTCGTGCACGCCGGGTCGGGCGCGGGCGGAGCCTGGGTCCTTATCGGTCGCCAACGGGCAGGTGCCGAACGAGAAGCCGCGATAGTGGAATTCGCCGTTGGAGCGCGCGACAACGCCGACCCACCCGTCCCCTTGGGGGAACGCGTCGTGGGGAGAGGGGTACACGCTCCATGTGGTGCCGTAGGCGTCGGGGAACAGCGACTCGTCCTGCGTGAAAGGCCTGTCCACCCACGCCCCTACCGTGCCGTGGAAGTAGTATCGGCCGGCCCCCAGTGTGCGTTCGTGGTTGCTCGGCTCGCGGACGGCGGGCAATGCAGCGGTGCTCTCAGGATCGTGGTTCCAGTCGACGTTCGTCGCGAACCAGCTGCAGTAGGTGCAGGGCGGGCCCAGGAGCGTGAAGGGGAAGTCCGTGAAGACGCCCCGGACGGGCTGAAGGTCCAGGAAGCCGCGCGCGACGCCGGTGGCGTAGTCCCGGTACGCGGGCCACGGTTCACCGCCGACATGCACATTGCAAAAGCCGCGGTGGGCCGCCTCGTCGCTTGCAGCGTCGTGGGCGCTGGTGGGATTGCGGCTGTCGCCCACCGGGAAGAGCGCGTCGTCCTCGCAATCAGCATGCTGCACGCCGACGTACTGCTCGGTCAGGGTGTGGCTGGCGCCGGTGGCGTCCTTGAACGAGATGGAGCCAACGTTGGGCTCACGGCTCCAGCCGTTGTCGATGAGCTGGTCGTCCAGCTCGTGGCGGCGCGGGCCGGCGCTGGTCTGGTAGAGTTCGTTGCTGTCCGCGATGCTGCTAGCGAGCTTCTGCAACGACGGCCCGCGCTCGCGCACGAAGACCCACGCGCTCCTGGCCATCGCCTTCGCACCGCCCGTGGGGTGTTCGGGATCTCCGACGAAAAGGACCTCGGCATCGGCGCTCACGGTCGGGTGGCGGTCGACGTCGAGGAATGTGCAACCGCCGGCGTGGCCCGGGGGAGTCCGCAGGTTGAAGCTGGCCGCGGTGTCGCCTGGCGCGCAGTTGACGCCGGTGATGTGGACGAGCGTGACGAGCAGGCCGTCGTCGCCGTAGTACGTCGAATCCCCGCCGAAGTAGCCCGACCATTGCCGCGCCGAGTCGTCGGGCGGGGACTCGTTCACGCCGTCGCCCGTGCGGTCATGCAAGGTGCCGTCGGGGCGGACTTCGTCTTGGCGGCCCAAGACAGGGTCGCCATCGAGGCCCCAATCCCTCTCGTCGCACGTGGGGTCGGGCGGCGTGGAACAATCCAGCGTCGGTGAGAAAACATAGGGGCCCACCCAGCTGAACAACTGGTTCCCGGGCTGGTCGCCGAGCATGCCATTTCCGTGGTGGTTGCCGGGCCAGATCCACTGGGTGAGGGTGGTCCCCGCGCAGGCCTGCCAATCCGCGGGATCGTCGCACGGCGCGCCCGGCGGGTCGAGGTTCGGGTTGCCGTCCTCGATGCAGATGCCTGCCTGGACTGACTCGGGCACGCGCGGGCCCTCGAAGCTCGTGCAGCTCCCGAGCCAGGCGAACTCGTTCACGCCCGCGCCATTGGCAGGATGGCAGCCGCCGTAGCAGTGGTCCACGACGCCGTTGCCGTTGCGGTCGTCCCATTGGCCGTACCAAGCCCACACCATGTGCTGACCCGGCAGGATGGCGCCGGCCGCAGGCGCGAGCGGCGCGATGGCGGGGAGCGGCTCGCCGAGGGGCGTGGGCGTCATGCCGCCTGCGGCGAGGTCCTGCAGCAAGCGGTTGTAGTCCTTGACGTAGGTCGGCCCGCCGCTCGCAGGGTTCTGCACGAAGTCCGCGTCGAGCCGCGCGTCGAGGAAGCGGATCGGGCCGGCGTAACGGCCCGGGTACGCGCCGGGGCCCATGCCGCGCTCGCCGATCGGCGGCGCGACCTGGCCGGGGCCGGTCCTCGGCCCGACGACGGGAGTCCACACGTTGTTCGGCCGGGGCGCGCCGACTTCCCACAAGCCACACTGGCCGTCGAGGCGGCGCATGGGGCGGCCCGCCTCGTCGGGGCCGGTGCACCCAGGCGCGATCGCTCCGTGGCCCCGCGCCTCGTGCGCGCGCGAGCACCGGCCGTCGAAGGCACCCGCGACCGGGAGTTCGACGACGCAGTTTTCGATGCGCGGGCCGAGCACGGATGTGACCGCGCCGTCGGGCTCGTGCACTTGCCCCTGCAGGTCGCGTTCGAGCGGGTCGCTGCTGTACTGGCCCATGTGCGAGGCGAGGGCCGCGCCGGGGAGCGCGACGACGACACCGAGCAGGATGGCTCGGATCATGGGAGCACATCCGGTTCCCAGTCGGCGTAGAAATCGACGTCCGTGACGTGATCGACCTCGCCGCCGGGGCGAGGGACGTCTGCACTCACCCATGTGACGACGTCATCCTTCATGTTTCCGAGCGGCATGTAGAGGAAGTCGCCTCCAATGAAGGAATAGCAGCCGAAGAAGACGATCCGAATCTCTAGAGGCGCAACCGGGCCAGGGCCATAGTTCTCGAGGTCGGCAATGTGGGGAAGCGGCCCGATCCCGGCCCCATAATCTCGCCAGACAATCACCTGGGTGTCCATGACGCCGTCAACGGGGGCAAGGAAGATCGATCCGATCTGGGGATCCGGGCCGCTGCAAAGTGGAGTTCCAACCTCGCCGCCACCATCGACAGGCTCGAATCCCTGCGGGTACTCCTCGTTCCCGTCGAGGTACGGATTGCACTCCGCCGCCGTGTGCAAGCTCGCTCGAAAGGGGCCATCGCGCTCCGTCGTGCAAGTGACCGGCTTGAATCCCCTGTATTCGAACTGGCCCGTCGTTTCTGCGACCGCGCCGAGCCACCC
>DASYRW010000322.1:0-2070 GCA_036003985.1 Thermoplasmatota archaeon | reverse complement strand
CGTAGGTCATGAGCCCCGGGTCGTCGTCCGAGACCTTGATCTGCCGCAGGTCGACCGCGCGGAGCGTGCCGTCCTGGATGGGGATCTCGTACCGCTTGCCGGTGCGGTTATCGGTGACGGCGAGGGTGTCCTTGGGCACGTGCTTCTTCCTGGGAGTTCGCTCGCGAAAGATAAAAGGGCGGCATGGACGGCACAGGCGGCAAGGGCGGCATGTGTCTTCAACTATCTCGTGCCGCCCCTGCCGCCCCTGCCGCCCCTGCCGCCCTTTTCCGGTCGGGCCATTCTCCTATTATTTTGGCGCCCATGACCCGTCCCGCTCCTCCCAAACGCGCCAGCCTCTACCCCAGCCGCTCGGCCGCGGGCGCCATTCTGGGCCAGCAGCTCGTGGCGCGCGGCTACGGCGCATGCATCCTGCTCGGCCTCACGCCGGAGGGGGTGGAGGTCGCCGCCCACGCTGCCAAGGCGATGGGAGCGCAGTTCGACGTGATGGTCGCCGCCTTCATCAGGCTTGGCTCGACGCGGGCGCCGGTCGGCGCCCTCGCGGAAGCCGTGCCCTCCGAGATGGACCCCGACTTCCAGCCGACCGCGGCGCTGCTCGACCAGCTCACGGCGGCGATCGACGAGTCGCGGGCCCGAGTTTCCCAGGACCTGATCCTGTACCGCACGCAGCGCCCCGTGAAGCAGCTCGCCGGCAAGGCCGCGATCATCGTGGACGGCCAGGTGGTCTATCCGTGGAAAGTCTTCGCGGCCGCGAAGGCCGCGGAGCAGCTGCGCGCGCGGGAGGTGGTGATCGCCACACCGGTCGCGACCAAGGCGGCGGCCGAACGGATCCGCGCGCGCTTCTACGACTTCGTTTGCCCGAGCGTGGTGTTGGACCAGCAGGGCCACCCGTCGCCGTACGGCGACATGGCGGGGGAGACGCCGGAGCGGCTGCGGAGCATCATGATCGCGCATCAGGCGGCGTGAGGGACGTGCAGCGGTTCATCGCAGCTCCACCATCCCCCGCTCCAGCCAGCGGTGCTCTCCGGCCAGGACCTGCTGCGCCACGCCGTAGGTGTGCGCGTCCGCGTTGCGCCACAGCTCCTTGAACTTGGCCTGGATGCGCCCGCGCGCCTGGCGACAGAACAGATCCGCCAGCTCCACCGCGCGCCGCCCGCTCGCGGCGTCCTGCTGGAGCAGCCACTGGGCGCGCGCGCACGCCGCAGCCATCGCGAACGTCTCCGCGCCCACGTCCACCAGGCGGAACAGCACCCCCTGGCGGTACTCGAGCTTCGGGCCGAAGCGCAGCATCGCATGGAACACGCTGCGGGCGAGGCGGCGCGCGCAGCGCTCGGCGTAGCGCACGTGCTTGGCGAGCGGGCCGAAGCGCGCGTACTTCGGCGCGAGGCTCCAGCCGAGCCAGCGGGAGGGATACCACCAGCCGTAGAACAGGGCCGCGCGCCCGAGCCCCCGGAGTCGCGCGCCGGCCGATTGGCCCGGCATGACGACGTCGCCCGCCACCTGGAGGTGCTTGTCCACCGCCTCGCGGGCGATGAACAGGTGCATGATCTCGCTCGACCCCTCGAAGATGAGGTTGATGCGGAAGTCGCGCATGATGCGCTCGACCGGGACCGGCTGCTCGCCGCGGGCGCGCAGCGAGTCGGCCGTCTCGTAGCCGCGGCCGCCGCGGACCTGCACGGTGTCGTCGATGATCCGCCAGCCGGCTTCGGAGTTGTACAGCTTCGCGATCGCGGCCTCCAGCCGGATGTCGTAGCCCCCCCGGTCGGCCATCGCGCCGCACAGGTCCGCCACCGCCTCCATCGCGAACGTGTTCGCCGCCATCGAGCCGATCTTCTGCGCGATCGCGTCGTGCTTGCCGATGGCTCGGCCCCACTGCACGCGCTCGGAGGCCCAGGTGCGCGAGATCTGGAGGCAGCGCTTGCCCGCGGCCACGGCGGCGACCGGCAGCGTCAGGCGCCCGGTGTTGAGCGTGATCAGCCCGAGCTTGAGGCCCTTCCCCACCTCCCACAGCACGTTCTCCTTCGGCACGCGCACGTTGGTGAAGCGGATCACGCCGTTGAGGATCGCCTT
>DASYRW010000321.1:0-11949 GCA_036003985.1 Thermoplasmatota archaeon | reverse complement strand
ACGCTCGGCATGGCCGAGGACCTCGGCTTGCCGCTGATGACCGTGTGCAACACGTGCACCATCACCATCAACAGCGTCAACGTGCGCCTGCAGGAGAACCCCAAGCTCCTGAAGAACACGAACCTCGTGCTCGCGCAGGTCGGGCGCAAGTACACCGGCACCACCGTGGTGAAGCACTTCATCCAGGTGATGGTGGAGGACTTCGGCGTCGATCGCCTGAAGGAGCAGATCGTGAGCCCGCTCCATGAGGTGCCGATCGCGGCCTTCTACGGCTGCCATTCGCTGCGGCCGCCCAAGTATGCCATGGACGACCCCGACGGCCCCCACCTGCTCGAGGACTTGATCCGCGCCGTGGGCGCGACGCCCGTGGACTACGGCCACAAGCTGAGCTGCTGCGGCTTCCACATCAAGCTCGCCGAGGACGACCTCGCCACCCTGACCGCGGGCGACGCCGTCGCGAGCGCCAAGGCGGCCGGCGCAGCAGCCCAGGTCATGCCGTGCCCGCTGTGCCACATGGCCCTCGACCTCTGGCAGGCCGATGCGGACAAGCTGCGCAAGGAGAAGCTCGAGCTGCCGCAATTGCACGCGCCGCAGCTCATCGGCCTGGCGCTGGGCCTGAGCCCGAAGGAGCTGGGCCTGCACCACCACATGGTGGACACCAAGCCGCTGCTGCAGCGCGCGAACGTGAAGTGGAAGTAGTCCTACTTCGGCCAGAAGAGCGAGCTGTGGGCCAATCCCCGCATGCGCTCGAGGAAGCGCCGTTCCTCCGCCTCGAAGACAGCGAGTTCCTCAGGGGTCAACTTCTGCGCCATCTGCATGGGACTTCTCCTCCGACGCCTTCAATGTTTCCATGACCTGCGACGCGTCTTCGGTTTCGGTTTGCCACTTCCGAGCGAGCACACCCAGCGCCCTCACCTGCGCGATGACGACGGCCGAGGCGGTGACCGAGGCCGTGCCTGCCGGGAGTGCCACCTGGCCCGCGAGGCCTCCAACGGCAGCTCCGCCGCCAAGCGTGAGTGCGACCGCAAGCACGGTCACGTGCCTGCGCGCCTGGAGCTCGATGGCGAACCTGGCGCACTCCAGGCGCTGCCAGACGCGCTCGACGCGGAGGTCGACCGAGGTCGCGGCCGATCACAAGTGGTCCATGACCGTGAAGCTGCGCGGGAGGGGTCGCTGAAACCACTCCCTCGAGCCTTGTTCTTGTACGTCCAGGACCGAAGGCCCGTTGGCGAGGGCGCCATCTCAACTGCGCCGCGGCCCTCGGGGGGCTGTGGCCCGAGGAGCTGGGATCAACCACCACATTGGTGGACACGAAGCCGCTGCTGCAGCGCGCCAACGCGACGTGGAAGTAGCGCGTCACGGCCGCTGAAATTCCAAGGAACCTAGCGGCAAAGCTTATGCTCCGCGCGGCTGGGTGGGGCGCGATGGCCAAGCGTGCGCTGCCCCTCGCGCTGGCGCTCATGCTCGCCGGCTGCCTCGCGCCCGCAGCGCCGCCTGCGCCGTTGCCTGAGGATCCCGAGTCGATGGCGCCGGCCGCCCTCCCCGAGGCGCCGCGCTACGACGCGCCGCCGCCTGCGCCCGAGACGATGGCGCCAGCGGCGCCGCTCTATCCCGCGTGCGTGCACCCCTACCCGTGCGGCGACGGCAGCGAGTGGCCGGCTGGCCTGCGGGGCCCCTTCGAGGTCGCGTCCGTCGAGACGGTGCGCGTCGCGAGCTTCGACGGCACGGAGCTCGAGGGCTGGATCGTGCTCCCGGCGCTGCCCGAGGGCGTGAAGGCGCCGGCCGTGCTCTGGACGCATCCCTACTTCGGCCAGAACTACGAGTGGGGCGACGAGCCCTCGCTGTGGGACAACAGCGCCGCCTACAAAGCCACGCCCGTCGCGCTGCTCGTCGAGCAGGGCTACGCGGTCGCGATGTTCAGCGTGCGGGGCAGCGGCCACAGCGGCGGCTGCTTCGGGATGTTCGGCCCGGACGAGCAGCACGACCAGGCCTTCCTGGTCGAGTGGGTCGCGGCCCAGGCCTGGAGCAACGGCCGCGTCGGCTTCATGGGGCTGAGCTACCACGGCACCACCCCCATCGAGGCCGCGATCAACGATCCGCCGCACCTCAAGACCATCGTGGTGAGCGGCATCGTGAGCGACCTCTACACCTTCTACCACACGCCGCAGGGCGCTGTGTTCACGGTCGGCGCGGCGTTCCAGGACGAGTTCGACGTGCTGGTCAGCCTGCTGCCGCCGGCCAGCGGCTCGGGCCTGCTGAGCAGCGCGCAGACGCCCGCGCGCTGGACGACCGATTGGGCGCCCGTCGCGCCCGATCGCATCTGCCCCGAGGTGCTGCACGAGATGAGCCAGCTGTGGTTGGGCACGGCGACCGACGTGCGCGACGCGGACTACTGGGCCGCGCGCCGGCTCATCGAGCGCGCGCCCGACATCACCGCGGCTGTGCTGCTCGCGCATGGCTTCCAGGACCAGTGGGGTTCGGGCCACGCGTTCCAGGAGAGCCTGATGTGGGGCGCGCTGACCCACGCGCCGAAGCGGCAGCTCGAGGGCCAGTGGGCCCACGAGTTCCCGAACTTCAACAGCGTCACGCCGTCGTGGGCCATGGAGGACTGGAACGACCGCCTGCTCGGTTGGCTCGACTTCTGGCTCAAGGGCCTCGGTCCCGCGCCGCCGGGGGAAGGCCGCATGGACTACCAGGACAGCAGCGGCCTCTGGCACAGCAGCTCCGCATGGCCCCCGGCCGAAGCCCACGACGAGGTGCTGTACCTCACCGACGCGGCGCTGGCGCCGCAGCCGGGCGCGGGCAGCGCCACGTTCCGCGACGCGCCGCGCGTGGACGCGGGCTCCTTCGACCTGCTGTGCGACGACCTCGGCGACCTCGCGCCGCTGCCCACCCACGCCGTGTTCGCCACCGAGCCCGCGGCGAGCGACGTGCTCCTCGCCGGCAATCCCTTCGCGGTCGTGCAGCTCACGAGCGACCTGCCGGGCGGCGTCGTCGGCGCGTACCTCTATGACCTCGCGCCCGACTTCCGCTGCGACGGCGGCGCGCCGCAGGGCGCGCGGCGGCTCGCGGCAGGGGCAGCCGACCTGCGCTTCCACGCGGGCAACCTGCAGGGCGAGGACTTCCCCACCGGCGCGGCGACGGACGTGCGCATCGACCTCACGGACTTCGCCGAGCTGCTCCCGGCGGGCCACCGCATCGCGCTCGCGCTGGGCTGGCCCAACCTCGACGACCGCGCGGGCCAGCCGTTCTTCCCGAGCCTCGAGGTCGTGGCCGAGGGCGGGGGCAGCGTGCTCGTGCTGCCCGTCGTGCAGGGCACCCTGGGCGGTGCTGCGCCCGCCCAGGCCTACCCGCCGCGGCCCTTCGCGTCCCCCTGAGGGTCGAAGCCGTCGCAGGCCAGCACCGGCAGCCGCGGATATTTGCGGAAGTGCTCGGGATCGGTGCGCGACAGGCCGCACAGCATGAACGTCGACGTGGCCGTCCGCACGTGCTCGGCGTGGCGGCACGCGCCGCACAGGCCTGGGTCCATGCTCACGCGGGCGGGAAGCCCGGCCCGCGCCCGAGGGCGCCCGCGCCGCGGTCCAGCACGACCTCGCCGCGGCCCATGCTGGCGACGAAGCGCATCGGGATCTCGATCTGGCCCACCGTCACCCCGAGCGCTTCGCGCGCGGAGGGGTCGAGCTCCACCACCAGCGTGCGCGGCTCGTGCGTGCGGTCGTTGCGCGCGAGGGCGCGCACGATGCCGAGGGGCACCCGGTTCCAATCGAAGACCTGGTGGCCGTCCAGTTCGAGCGCCATGCGCAGCCCCAGGCAGGAAGCCCCGGGGGCACCTTAGCGTTGCGGGGACGGGTTGCTGCCCGAACCGCGCCCACGGCCAAACCGCGAGCTTCCGTTCGGGCGGAACCTTAAGGCAGCCAGGCCGCATCCCGCCGCGGTGACGGTCCAGATCTACCGTTGCACCCATTGCGGGACCCGCCAGCCCAGCCCCGGCCGCCTGGAGGGCAACTGGTGCCCGGGGTGCAAGAAGGTCGGCACGCTGGCGCTCGACCTGCCCGACGAGGCGCAGCGGCTGGCTGCGGCCGCGGGCGGCGCGGCGGGGCCCGACCGCCACCGGGCGGACGCGCAAGGCTTCGCGCCCTTCGTCGAGCAGGCCATCGCCGGCAACGCCGGCGCGCTGCGCGAGGACCTCGTCCGCCTCCGCGACCGGGACAGCGTGCGCGTGCTCCTGTTCCTCGAGGAGGAGGGCGGCAGCGCGGCCATCATCGACGTGTTCCGCGCGTGCGCCTTCCGCACCAAGACCCACGCGCTGCGATGCCTGCTGCTGCTGCGCGCGGCGGACCTGGTCCAGGCCCTGGAGGGCGACCGCTGGGTGCTCACGAAGCGCGCGCGGGACGCGATCGAGGCGGTGCGCATGGCGGCCGGCTAGGCCCCCCAGGAAAGCTTCTTCAGCCCCAGGGCCCGTCGGCGGCGCGAGGGAGGCTCGTGCGAACCATCTTCCTGCTCGCGGTGCTCGGCGCCGCGTTGGCGCTGCCGGCGGTCGCGGAGGCCCACATCGAAGCCGGGGTCGTCGTGTGCAACGCCGCCGACGACACCTGCATCGATCTCTGCCTGACGGTGCCGAACCCCGGCCCGCTGCCGCCGCCGGTGCCGGAGCAGCCCGAAGCGCACCTCTGCAAGGTCGTGGTCGTGTCGGTCTAGCCGGCTCAGCCGTCCTTGTACCGCACGCCCAGCCCGCCGCGGGGGAACTTCCAGCTCACGCCGCCATTTCCCCCAGCGTGGCAGACCACGCGGCACGTGCCGCACTCGAGGCAGCCCTCGCAGTTGAACACGAGCTTGCTCTCCTGGATCAGGTAGAGCCGCGCGGGGCACAGCGGAACGCAGGGCTTGTCGACGCAGTCGGCGCACTTGTCGTAGTCCACCACGATGTGCGGCTCGTGGTCGAGGTCGAAGACCGTCTTGCCGAGCCGGTCATCGACGCTGAGCTTCGTGTTGCTGATGTCAGCCATGGCGCGTGCGCTCCCGTTGGCGCTGCCCCTCGATGAACCTGTCGGCCCGCGCGGTGTCGCGCAGCACACCCCGCAGCCGCTTGTGGGGGAGCATCACATCGCCATCCTGCCCAGGATCGCGTCCTTCGCGAGCGCGAAGAGGCTCACGTGCTTCTTCAGCGCGCGGCTCACGACCTTGCTCGGCTTCGGCTGCTCGCCGCGGATGTCGTACAGGCCGTGGAAGACGGCCGCCGCCAGCTCGGGGTAGGTGGTGAACATGCGCGGGTTCGCGATGACCTTCGACGCGTGCTTGAAGCGCTTGAGGTCCTTCATCACGAAGCTCTCGTTCAGCTTGGCCTGGTAGGCGCGCAGCGCCTCGGCGCGGTAGTTGCCCTTGGCCTTCGCCTCCGCCACGGCGTCGCCGGCGAGCCGGCCGCTCTCGATGGCGAGGTCCATGCCGCGGAAGGTCAGGCCCGTGTTGAGCACCAAGCCAGCCGTGTCGCCCACCATCACCAGCCCATCGCGCACGAGGTCCTTGGGCACGGCCGCGTAGCCGCGCTCGGGGATCATGTGCGCGCTGTACTCGCGCATCTCGCCCCCTTTCAGGAGCTTCTGGAGGTGGGGGTGCGTGCGCATGTCCTCGATCATGTCGTAGATGGGCTGCTTGCCCTCGATGCCCGCGCTGAGCGGGATGACGAGGCCGAGCGAGACCGAGTCCTTGTTGGTGTAGAGGAAGCCGCCGCCCTCGACGCCGCGCGTGAAGGTGCCGATGAGCACCTGCGCGACGCCCTCGTCGTCGCCGCAGCCGAAGCGGTCGTTGATCGTCTCCGCAGGAAGGGCGATGACCTCCTTGACGCCCACGCTCAGCTTCGACGGGTCGGGCGGGCCCTTGAGCCCGGCCTTCTCGGCGAGCAGCGTGTTGGCGCCCTCGGCGAGCACGACGCAATCGGCGGCGAAGCGGTCGCTGCCCGTCACGATGCCCTTCACCTTGCCGTCCTCGAGCCAGAGGTCATCGACGCGCGTGTCGGCCGCGACGAGGGCGCCGGCTTGCTCTGCCTTTTGGGCGAACCATGGATCGAACTTCGCCCGCAGCACGTTGAAGCTCACGTGCTGCGCCCCCATCTTGGGGCTGTCGAAGGCGATCTCGACGGCGTCGTCCTTGGTCATGAGCGTGATGACCTCCTTGGTCACCCAGCGCTCGATGGGGGCCTCGGACGCGAACTCGGGCAGCAACGTCGCGAGGGCGTGCGCGTACATGCGGCCGCCGGTGACGTTCTTGGAGCCGGGCGTCTTGCCCTTCTCCACCACGAGGGTCTGCAGCCCGCGCCGCGCCATGGTCAGCGCGGCGGCGGTGCCGGCGAGGCCGGCGCCGACGACGATGGCGTCGAACTTCTCCTCGCCTGCCATCGGGGAGCGATGCGGGGCGGCTTATTTAACCCTTGGCGGGCCCCGCGGGCGGGGCTCGATCGCGCGCGCGGTCGCGGCGAACAAGAGGGGCGCGTGGGCGTGCAGGCGACGCTACGGCCCCGTCCAGCCGCAAGCGTCGTTGTCGCAGGTCCAGCGCGGCACGGCGCGGCTCGCGCTGCGGCTCGTGGCCTCGTTGAGGGCCGGGACGGTGGCGACGGGGGCCAGCCGCAGGGGCAGGCCACACTTGGGGCACTCCATGTCGATCGAAGGAGCCAGCGGCTGGGCGCAAGTGCCTTTGTGTGCGCAGGCGGGCGGTCAGGGGTCGTCCGGCCCGGACAACGCGGTCCCCTAGGCCCCCATCGCCCCGCGCACGCTGGCCTCGTCCACCCGGAGCCGGAACAACTCGCTTCCCCGCGCCACACCGACCGGCACGCTGGTGCCGTACCGCTGCTCCAGCTCTGGCTGGCCCGTGATGTCCACCTCCCACACGTCGAAGGGCGCGTCGCGGCGCAGCTCGTCGAGCAGCGCACGCGCCTCGTCGCACAGCGCGCAGTCGGGGCGCGTGTACAGGAGCATGGATGGGAGCAGCGTTGGCGGCGCGCCCTCGATGCCCACGAAGGCCGTCGCGAGCGCGCAGGCTGTCCCAGCCAGCATGAGCGCGACGGCGAGGGCGGGGTCCACCAATTGCACGAGCGCGACCAGCCCCGCGCCGAACAGCGCCGCGCCGGCGAGGCTCCCGGCGAGGGTCAGCCAGCGGTAGGTGTCGAGGCCGACGCCGCGCACGCGCGCGCAACGCGCGCCAGCGCCATGAGCCTTCCGCGCGGACCCGTCCGTTGTCACCGCGCGCGCGGGGACACAGGCTCAAGCCCGCGCCCACGCTCTGAAGCTTGATGCGCGCGCTCCCGGCGGTGGCCTTGGCGGCAGCCCTGCTGAGCCTCGCGGCCAGCGGCGCGGCCGAGCCGACCGAGCGGCTGGCCGTGCGCGCGGGCTACCCGCTGCCCGGCGGCGGGGCGGCCGTGGTGGTCTACGACGACCCCGGCTGCACGACGCACCAGGCCCTCTGGCAGGGCTGGCTGTCGGCGATGGACGTCGCGGGCTATGCCTGGAACACGTGGGCCGGCTTCCCCAGCGACGGCGTGGACCGCGGCCTCGACCGCGCCGGCCAGGAGGGCCAAGCCCTCTCGGAGCGCGCCGCGGCGAGCGCGATGAACGCGCAGGCCCAGCTGCCAGGGTGGCTCGCCGAGCCCGGCCTGGGCATCCAGTGGGCATGGGCTCAGATGGGCAACGAAGACCTCTGCGTGCTCGGGCTCGGCGCGGTCAGCACGGGCCTGTGATCAGCGCACCTTGAAGTACGTCAGGTTCAGCCCGTGCTCGTACGTGTCCTGGCGCACGCTGTGCTGCTTCCACGCCACGAGGCTCCAGTAGGCGATCTCGAAGGCCAGCAGCGTGGTCCACCAGCTGTACCACGCGAGCAGCGTCATGCCGCTCGCCTTGCCGTCGAGCGCGGTGTAGAAGAAGCTGATGGGGTTCTGCACCAGCTTGACCACGTCGAGGTTCGCCGCGTAGCCGACGAGGGTCACCAGGATGAGGGCCTCGACGGCCGCGATCGTGGCCGCGAACTTCGCGTCCTCCTTCAGCCAATAGCGCCGCACGGCGTACGCCGCGAGGGGCAGCGGCACCACCCACAGCGCGACGCCCGCCAGCACGGGCAGCGCCGACGCGCAGGCATAGACCCCGCCCGCGCCCTTCGTGCACGTGAGCGGCTGCATCAGCCCGCCCAGCGCACCCGTGAGGGAGTGGATCGCGGCAACGATGGGGTGGAAGTAGCCCGTCGGCTCGAAGCGCATGCCGTCGCCCCACCACGTCACGCGGCTGTAGATGACGTTGTTGACGCTGTACACCGAGGCGTTGAAGACGTACACGATGCCGGCGACGCCGAAGGCCGCGGTCCAGGGAGCTTCCTGGGGCCGGCGCGGGTGGCCCGTGCTGATGAAGGGCATCACGATCAGCGGCACCGTGATGAGGATGTTCAGCAGGATGCCCATCGTCTTGGCGTTGACCGGGCCGAGCAGCGGGAGGTCGATGAAGGAGCCGCCGAAGGCGATCCCGTCCGCCAGCCCCGGCTTGAGCAAGCCATAGGACCACAGCAAGTACCAGTCGGGCAGGATGACCTCGGGCTGGCCGGCTGGATTGGCCGGCGCCTCGAGGAAGTAGGGCATGAGCGCGCTGATGTAGATGCACATCGCGCTGAAGGCGAGGACGATGATCGTGCTGCGCACGGCTTCGTGGGGCCAGAAGGGGAACGCCTCGACGTTGCGGAACTTCTTGCGGGCGCGGCGGATCTCCTCGATCCGCTTCGCCTCGCTGAGGTAGTGCTCCACCAGCCCAGAGGTCGTGGTCGCCATCTCAGCACCTCAGTGGGGCTCCGCGATGCCCTGCAGCCACACGATCAGCATGTGCACCACCATCAGCCCCAGAGCGACAGCTGGGAACAGGAAGATGTGGTACACGTACATGCGCGTCAACGTCGCCTGCGACAGGACCGAGCCGCCGAAGAGGAACCCCTGCAGCCAGGTGCCCAGCACGGGCGTTGCAGCGCTCATCTCGAGGCCGATGGTGCCGGCCCAGTAGCTGAGCTGGCTCCAGGGAAGCAGATAGCCCGTGTACCCGAGCAGGATCGTCGCGCCGAAGAGGCCCACGCCGATGAGCCAGTTGAGCTCGCGGGGCTTCTTGTAGGCCTGCGTGAAGTACACGCGCAGCATGTGCAGCACGACGGCGCTCACCATGATCATGGCGGACCAGAAGTGGATGGCCCGCAGCATGAAGCCGAAGGGCACCTCGGTCATGATGAACACGACCGACTGCCACGCTTGCGAGATCGAGGCCTCCTCGCTGCCCGCGACGGCGGTCGGGTTCACCAGCGCGGTGGAGGGCACGTAGTAGAGCGCGAGCAGCACGCCGCTGACGAGCGCGATGTTGAACGCGAGGAAGGCCAGGCTGCCCAGCGAGTAGAGCGGGTACCAGTACCAGATGGACCGCAGCTTGTACCGCTCGACGTGCGAGCGGGGGAACTGCATGTTCATCTCGTAGTAGATGTCGGTCAGGGTGTCCATGTACGCGCGCAGCCGGAAGCGCTCGTCGAGCCACGCGAAGCCCGCGAGGCCCAGCTTCTGGGTGGGCGAGACGCGGCGCTGCACGGGGCGGCGCGGCGCGCGCGCCGCAGGCGTTGGCGAGGGCGGCACGGGCTCGGCGACGGGCTTGGCAGCGGCAGGGCTGGCCGGAGCAGCGGGGGCGGGCGCCGCGGCGCGGACGGGCTCCTCGGCCATGTCAGGCCGCCTCCTCGAGCTCGGCCTGCAGCATGTAGAAGTCCGCCTTGACCAGGTACGGGTCGTACGTGCTCAGGTGGCACGTGCAGAAGATCTTCTCCCAGAACCCCTGCGCCTGCGCGAGGGTGGACTCGTGCCAGCCGGGCACGCAGCAGAAGTGCTTGCAGAAGCTCGAGTACGCGATGAGCGCGTTCCCATCCGGGGTGGGCACGAGGAAGCCGTTGCGCACCACGTCCTCCTTGTCCGCCGCGGCGGAGAAGTCCATCTTCGTCGGATCGATCTTGATGATGATCCCGCTGATGATGTTCTTGCCGCTCTGGCCCTCGGAGCGCCAGTTGAAGCCCGCGCCCTTGCCGACGGCGTCGAAGTCGCGGACGTTCACGATGTTGCCGATCTTGTCGAGGTACCAGCCCTCGACGATGGTGTGCTTCTTCTCTTCCGTCAGGAAGAAGCGGATGAACTCGTCCTTGGCCTTGAAGCCCTGCTGGAGGCCGACGGTGTTCTCGTGGCTGCAGTACTTGTACCACTCGAGCACGCCGCCCTCGACGCCTTCTGGGGCTGGGTTCACGGCGACGTTGCCGTCGGCGTTGGCCTTGAGGGGCAGCAGCGGCACTCCTTGGGGCGCGGGGCCGCTGATCAGCGTCGCGCCGATGTACTCGATGCGGCGGAAGGGCGCCTTGCTCGTCATCGCCAGGGGGATCACCGTGGCGCCTGCCCCGACCGCGGCGACGCCCGCCGCGGACGCGTAGATGCAGCCCTTCACGAAGGCGCGGCGGCTGAAGCGGCGGGGCTCGGGCATGTCGAGGGGCTCGTCCCGCTCCACGCTGCTCGGGCTCGCCATGGGGTCACAAATCCTCGAACTTCTTGCGCCGCCGCTTGACCACGAGGATGTCGGGGAGGAACCAGCGGCGGTAGATCGCCAGGATGAACGCGGTGGTGGCGAGCGCGCTGGCCAGCCAGAAGCCCTCGATCTGCTGCGCGAAGGGGCTGTTCCAGCCCGCGAGCAGGCCCCAGGCGAAGAGCAGGATGAAGACGACGTTGAGCACGGTGAGCAGGCCGATGGCGATGGCCCCGGCCATGGGCTCCGGCGCGGGTTCGTAGCGCACGATCTCGCCCGCTTCCTTCGCCATGGCTCACACCGTGCGGACCACTTGGACGGCCGCGACCACGAAGACGATGAGCACGATGGCCAGCACGACCCACGTGCCGGTCATGGGCTTGGGGGTCTCGGTCTTCTCGCGCGCGGGGCGGTCCTTCTGGTCGGTCCAGTGCCGGGACTCGCCGTAGCGGAGGAGGAAGAACGTGGCCGCGATGACCACGAACAGCACGACGAAGCTGATGACGCCCACCCAGTACGCATAGAAGTTCACACCGAGCGCGCGGATCGCCGCGATGCCGCCGCCCTCCTCGGCCGCCGCTCCGGCGCCGAGGCGGTTCGCGCCCATGGCCACGTAGGTTCCGCGGCCCCACTCGTCGCCCTCGTCATTGAAGCCGTTGCCGTTGACGCTGTTGACCGTGAGGTAGAAGATCGCGTCCGGGCCGGCTTGGGCGGGCGGGGTCCAGGTCACCTTCCACTCGCGCTGGTCGTTGCCCTGGGTGGTGTGCGTGGCCTGGTCGTTGAGGATCTGGACATCGGCGGCGCCCTGCGGCACGCCCAGCGTGCCCTGCGTGACCTGGAGGTTGAAGCCGCCCTGGTTCGAGCCCGAGGCGTTCGGCCCTCCGACGATGCGCACCGTGATGTTCGCGGGCGTCGCATCGACCTTGCCGCCGAACGCGTAGAACGAGGGCACGCCCTCGAGGACCGCGCGCACGTTGCCCGTGTACTGCGGGTTGTGGCAGCTGCAGCCGCCCGCCAGCAGGGTGGTGGTCGCGCCGCCTTCCTTGTCCTTCTCCTCGTCCACGCCGGAGGAGAAGCCTTCGACGAGGCCGCCGGCGATGGCGACCGACGCGGCGGCGAACAACGCCACCAACAGGAGCGTGCGGAATCGGGCCCCGGCAGGGAGCATGGCCTCGACCGGCCGCGGGATGGGGGCGGGTCTATTTAGAGGTTAGCTATGAACTCAGCGGGGGCCGCGCAACGCTGCGCCGCGGCGCGAAATGTTGGAGCGGAGCGCACTCGGAGCCATCATGGGTCATCATCGCCGCGAGGCTCAGCTGACCCTCTTCTCGTCACCGTGCACGCCGCCCAAGCGCGCGCCGGCACGAGAACCTTTCGCCGGCCGCGACCGGGC
>DASYRW010000320.1:0-4682 GCA_036003985.1 Thermoplasmatota archaeon | reverse complement strand
CGCCTCGTCGGTGAGGCCGAGGGCTGCCCCGCGGCCCTCGAGGGCCCGCAGCCGGCGCAGCGCCTTGCCGAGCTGCCGGCGGAAGCCCTCGGGCTTGCCGCGCCGCAGGTTCTCGAAGGCGGCGGTGACGAACACCAGCGCCTGGAGGAAGTCGGCCGCGTCCTGCTTGCCCGCCGCGCGCAGCCCGTGCCAGGCCAGCTCCCATTCCTCGTGGGCGTGCCAGAACTTGCCCTCGTTGTACAGCGCGGCGCCGCGCGCGACGAAGCCAGGCACGAGCGCGATCGGGGGCGCCTCGGTGCGCGGATCGGGCTTGCGCTCGCGCTCGGGCACAGCCTCGACAAGGAGCGGCGCGGCTTGGCCCTGCCGCTAGGCCTCGGGCGCCTCGCCCATGTGCTGGCTCGCCCACAGCCCCGCGAGGCCGAAGCCGAGCAGCATGACCGTCACCGCGTAGACGCCGACGTCCGCCCAGCGGCCCCACGCGGCGCCGAAGTACAGGTACCACACCACCCCGAGCACCGCCAACGCGATGCTCACGGGGCCCCAGACGCGGTGCATGGCCACGGGCGTGCAACCCCCATGTCCTTGATAAGCCTTGCTCCCAGGCCGCGGCGCCCTCGCTGCCGCGCCGCCTTCACAAGCCTTTTGGCGCCGGCTCCGCGTGCCGGGC
The DNA here is from genome assembly GCA_036003985.1 of Thermoplasmatota archaeon. Lineage (GTDB taxonomy): Archaea > Thermoplasmatota > SW-10-69-26 > JACQPN01 > JAIVGT01 > JAIVGT01. The sequence goes on along the minus strand of DASYRW010000320.1, from coordinate 4,015 downwards.
CATGGACGGCCCGGGGCTGCTGCGGGCGGGCATCGCGCTGTCGGTGGTGGGCATCCTGCTGAGCCTCGCCACCTCGCTCACGATCGGCTCCGGCCTCGACGCGGCGACGCGGCCCCTCGGCGGGCTTGCGACGCTGTTCGGATTGTTCCTGCTGATCCTCGCGCTCTACGCGATCGCGGGGTTGCCGCGCATGCCGGCCCTCGTGCTGGCGGGCTCGGTGCTGTTCGTGGGCGGGCGGCTCCTGTCGACCGCCCTGGGCAACGTGCTCACGGGCGCGCAGTTCGGCGACCCTGGCGTTCAGCTGACCTTCGCGCTCCTCACCGTGGCCAGCAACCTCGGCACGATCCTGCTGTTCGTGGGGATCTTCCGCGCCCTGCGCGACCGCGTCCCCGCGCAGGCCCGCGCGCCCCCGGCCGCGCCGGCAGGCGCGTCGCCTGCGCCTGCGCGCCCGAGCGCGATCCGGCCGCCCCGCGCGCCGCTGCCCACCAGGCCCCTCGAACGCGACCCGCCGAGGTAGCTCAGTCCTCGCCGCCCTCGTCGTCCTCCAGCTCGTCGAACATCGCGGCCTGCTCGCGTTTGAACTGCTCGCGCTCGACGAACTGGTCGCAGACGAAGTTCGCGTCGGTGAGCTTCTCCCACACCTCGCAATAGCCGCTGCTGAAGTCCATGCCGAACTCGGGCGACGAGCTCCAATGGCCGCAGAACCTGCAAGCCTTCTTCGGCGCGGCCTTGGGGGCTGCCAGGGCGTCTCACCGGCACCGCCGGAAGCGTGGCGGCGCTATTTAACCGCCCCGCCTTCACGCCCGCGCTTCGCCACGGCGCCGCGGCGCGCTCCACAGCCGGCGCTTTCCGCGCGGGCGATGCGCCCGCCGCCCAAGTCCTTTATAGCGTCGCGAAGATAAACCGGCGCGCCGCGATGACCGACTTCGACCTGCTCGTCAACATCCTGGTGGCCCTCGGCGTCGGCGGCGTCGTCGGCATCGAGCGCGAGCACCGCGGCGACGCGACACGCGTCATCGCGGGCGTGCGCACCTTCCCCCTGATCGCGGCCGCGGGCGTGCTCGCGGTGCGCGTGGGGCAAGAGCTGCAGAGCCCCTGGCCGGTCGCCGTCGGCGCGCTCGTCGCGGGTGCCTTCGCCATGGGCCTGTTCGCCGCGCGCCACAGCATGGGCGTCACGGGCCTCACCACGCCGGTGGCGATGTTCGTCACGTTCCTCGCCGGCGCGCTGATCGGGTTCAACCTGCGCCTCGAGGGCATGATGGTCGGCGTCGCGACCGCAGCGTTGCTCGTGAGCAAGAAGCGGCTCCACGGCATCGCGCACCACATCACCGACGAGGAGGTGATGAGCGCGGTGCAGTTCATCACCATCGCGTTCATCCTGTTCCCGCTCACGGCCAGCCTCACGGCCGCGCTTCCCGGCACCTACGGCCTCGTGGGGCCGGGGCTCGTCGTGGACCCGTACTGGATCCTGCTCATCGTGGTGTTCGTCAGCGCGCTCAGTTTCGTGTCGTTCCTCGCGATGCGGAGCGTGGGCCCCCGCCGCGGCATCGAGGTCTCCGGCTTGCTGGGAGGGCTGGTGAACAGCGAGGCCACCGCCGCGACGCTGGCCACGCAGGCCAAGGAGGACGAGGCCCTCGAGAAGCCGGCCATCGTGGGCACGCTGCTCGCGACCGGCACGATGTTCGCGCGCAACCTCGCCATCGCGGCTTTCGTGAGCCTCTCCTTCGCGCGCTTCATGGCCCCCGCCTTGGCGCTCATGGCGATCGCGACCCTGGCCATCGCGCTGCTGCGCGAGCGCAGCCTGCGCGACGCGCCCACGCCCAGCTTGCGGCTGGGCAACCCCTTCGCCATCGTGCCAGCCCTGAAGTTTGCCCTCATCTTCCTCGCCATCAACGTGCTCGCGCTCGGCGCGCGCCAGATGCTGGGCCCGTGGGGCGTGTACGCGTCGCTGGCGGGCGCCTTCGTCAGCGGGGGCGCCGTCGTCGCGAGCGTGGGCACGCTGGCGGCGCGCGGCTCCCTCGACCTCTTCACGGCCGGCGTCGTGGGCGTCCTCGCGTGCATCATCGGCGCGTTCAACAAGCTCATCATCCTGCGCGCGACGAACGCCGGCATGTACAAGCGCAGCGCCTTCGCCTACGCCGCGGTCGGCGCGGTGGGCATCGTGGCGCTGTTGGTCACGACGCTGGCCCTGCGCTGATCAGGCAGGCGTCGCCGCGGGCGGCGCGAGCGCAGCGGGCGCGGACTCGGCCGGCGGGGCGAGCATGCCCCGCTGCGCGAGCTCCTGCAGGGCAGGCAAGGGCAGGTAGCGCTTCCGCGCGCTGCCATCCGCCTGCACGAGCCCGCTTTCCTCGAGGCGCTGCAGGTGCCAGCTCACGGTCGGCTGCGCCAAGCCCGTGGAGCGGCAGATCTCGCGCTGCTGCACGCCGGGCTGTGCGAGCACGACGCGCGCGACGAGCGCCGCGTTGGCGTTGCGCAGCGCGCTCAGCCCTGCGCGCTGGGCCACGCTGAAGGTGCCGCCGTTCTGGAAGTAGCAGACCTGTCGGCCCTGGCGCGACTGCACGACGAGGTGGTTCTTCTCCAGCACGCGCAGGTGATAGACCGTCGCGCCCCAGCCGAGGCCGAACTCCTTGACGAGGTCGCTCACGTTGACGCCGGGGTGGTCCACGACGAAGCGGTAGAGCGCCACGCGCGTGCGGTTGTCGAGCACTTCGTCGTGCTGGAGGCGCGCGTAGAGGGGTCCGAGGAGCGCGAAGAGGCCGTACTTGCCGCTGGTGGCAAGGGCGGCGGCGCCGGCCGCCGCGAGGGCGACGAGCGAGCCGAGGAGCGCGCCGGCTGCGATGGCGTCGCCGCGGATGAGCGCGACGCTGCTGCGTTGGGCGGCCGGGCCCGGTGGCGCCGTTGCAGCTGGGTCCGCGCCGAAGAGCGCCGAGGCTACGGCCCCGGCGGTGTCGAGCGTGAGGGCGTCGGCCTCGCTGGCGACGCGCGCCTCGTGGCCCGCGCCGAGGCTCTGGCCGGCGATGGCCGCGACGGCGCCCGCGCCGGCGCCGAGGCTGGCCTCGGGAAGGCGCAGCACCGCGGTCATGCCCTCGGCGGCGACGTCCGCGACGGCATCGTCCGCTTGGACCAGCAGCACGCGCGCGTCGCCGGCGGCGTCGGGGCCGAGCGGCAGCGCGCCGTCGGGGGTGAGCACCGTGCCGCGCGTGAGGAGCACCAGGAGGCCGCCCTCGGCATGGGCGCGGATCGGCTCCTCGAGGGCGAGGCCCTGGATCGTGTAGTGCAGCGCCGCGCCGAGGTCGAGGTCGTGGAGGCTCGGAGCCGCCAGCGCGGGGCGCGGCGCGGCCTGCACCGCGAAGCGCGCGGCCTCGCCGGGGTCGAGCGCGGGGAGCCCGCCGACCGCGAGGCCGCGGGGATCGCTGAAGAGCAGCACCGCCGCGCCGTCGGACGCGTCGAGGGCGAGGGCGCCCGCGCCGACGCGCTGCACGTTCACCAGCACGGGTGGCCGGGGCAGCGCGCTGCCGCGCGTGGCCTCGAGGCTGCTCGGTCCGGGCAAGCGGAGCTCGTAGACCGTCGCCTTCGCGTAGGCGAGGTCGAAGCGGAAGCTGGGATCGTAGGCCAAGGCTTGCGCGAGGATCGCGCCGGCGTCGGCGTCGTAGTCCGCGTGGGCGCCGCCCTGCACGGGGGCCTGCGTCGTATCCGCGGCCGCGGCGGGGGCCAGCAGCACCGCCAGCACGACCACGCCTGCGTACGTTCGCCAGCTCAAGGCCGCCCCACTCCGCTAACTTGACGCGGAGAGGATGCCTTAAGGTTTTTGGCGAATGGGCCGTAGCCTGGAGCGCGCCGCGGTCACGCGCGCACATCGCTGATGTCGCGGATCTCCGGGATGCGCTGCAGCAGCATGCCCTCGATGCGGACCGGCTGGAACTTCTTGGCGTGCGCGAGGGCCGTCTTGAGCTTGAACTCGCTCTCCGCGTAGAGCGTGATGAGCGGCTCCTCGAGGTCCACCTTGTCGCCGCGC
>DASYRW010000319.1:0-15348 GCA_036003985.1 Thermoplasmatota archaeon | reverse complement strand
CAAGATCGTCGAGCTCGTGAGCGGCGACGGCAAGCACTACCTCGAGCTCAACTGGTACCCCCCCGGAAGCGAGCACGCGACGCCGTTCGTGCCCGGCGAGGCCTTGGACCACCTCGCGTTCCGCATCAAGGGCGGCAGCCTCGAGGACGCCATCGCGCGCCTCGAGCAGCACGGCGGCAAGCTGCTCCTCGCGCCGTTCCGCGAAGGCACGTGCATGCTCGCGTACGTGGACAGCCCCGACGGGCACACCATCGAGCTCGACGCGCATGGCGCCGCAGCGAAGCCAGGCAAGCCCCACGCCAAGCGGGCGAAGCGCGCCTAGAGGTGCACGTACGCCTCGGCGAGCTTCACCGGCGGCCGCGGGCCGAGCGTGATGACGCGGTCGAAGTCCTGGTAGACGAGCCCGCTGATCTCGCCCGCGGCGCCGGGGAGCGGGTCGTGGTCGTGCGTGCGGAGGTGGCTGAACCATCCGTAGGCAGGGGCCAGCAGGTGCTTGCCCCCGGCGTTGGCCATGTCGAGGGCGATGGGGCTGAAGGTGCCATCGTCGTTCTCGAGCTGCCACCACAGCCGCATCAGAGGGGGCATGGGCCCGACCTCCTTCGTGGTGAAGATCGACTCGTACACGCCGTGGTCCTCGGTGTCGAGGAGGTTGTGGAAGACGTCCGGCGCCTGCCACTCGGCGGTGCCCTTCGTGAGGGTCGCGTGGAACCCGAGGCTGTGGAACAGCTCGTGGAGGCCGTGGTCGCTCGTGGCGAGCACCGTGATGAGGTAGTGCCGGTCCGCGCTTGGGCCTGCGTCGAAGGGCGGCGCCTCGATGCGCATGCCGACGAAGCCGAAGACGTGGTGCTCGAGGGCTTGGCCGTTGAGGCTCCAGCCGTCGCACAGGACGGTCGCGTGGTAGTTGCCCATGGTCCCGTTCGGCTCCGGGAGGGTCTGCATCGGGTGGGAGTAGAACTCGGTCGTCACGGGCTGGGTGCCGATGTCCTCCTGCACGTCGGCGGGGAGCCATGGCTCAGGGAGCCAGTCCGCGATCTTGGGGTGCTCGCTGTGGCCGCCGCCCTCCAGGCACGCGGTGCCTTCGAGGCGCAGGTCGGGCAGGCCATCGTCCATCGGCGCCACGGCCGCGGGCGCGCGGAGCGAGCTTTGCTGGGCCGCCGGCGCGGTGCAGCCCGCCAGCAGGGCGGCGAGCGCGAGGGCGACGAGGGGCCGAGCCGAGCGCTGCATGGACGACCGAAGCGGGGAGGGCGAGATAAGCGTTCTGGCTTCGTGGTTGAAGGCCCGCCGCGGCGCGACGAGGATGCCACAGTGTCCTCACAAACGTTAAGGCGGTCGCGGCGGTCGCCCCGCAGGGAGTGCCATGAAGGCCGCTGCAGGGACGAGTCTCGCCGTCATCGCGATCGCGCTCGCTGGATGCGTCTCCGCGCCCGCCCCGGGCCCCGCGCCGCTGGCGAGCGAGGGCTTGCCGCCCCTGCTGCCCACGGCCGGCGTCGTGCACGGCGTGGACGGCCTCGCGCCCGCGCAAGCCCTGACCGCGCTGCTCGCTGGGACGGTGGGCGAGCTGCGGTACACGGGCGCCGACCACGACGAGCCCACCATCGGCGTGGACAGCCAGGGCAACGTGTACGTGAGCGGCTTCGTCGAGGCGCCCCCGCCCTTCGGCTCCTCGCCGACCGTGATGCGCTCGCAGGACCAGGGCGCGACGTGGGAGAACGTGGGCCCGCGGCTTCCGACGGGCCACCAGGACCCCCCCACGACCCTCGACCCCTACATCTACGTGGACCCGACGACGGATCGCGTGTTCGACCTCGACCTCTACGCGGCCTGCGCCTACCTCAGCTGGAGCGACGACCAGGGCGCGAGCTGGAGCACGAACCCGCTGGCGTGCGGCACGCCCGTCGTGCCCAACGATCACCAGTCCATGGTGGCCGCGAAGCCCGTGCAGGTCAGCACGCGCGGCTACGAGAACGTCCTCTACTACTGCGTCAACCGCGTCGCCGACACCGCCTGCGCGCGCAGCCTCGACGGCGGCACGACCTTCGAGCCGCTCACGACCGCGTACCTCGGCGTGCAGCCCGAGGCCCTCGACCCCACGTCGCTGCTCGGCAGCGAGCCGCGGGGCATCTGCGGCGGCCTCAGCGGCCACATCAAGGCCGGGCCCGAGGGAACCCTCTACCTGCCGCGCGACTACTGCGGCGTGCCGAGCGTGGCCATCAGCCAGGACGACGGCGCGACCTGGCGCGTCGTGGCCATCAGCTCCGAGCAGGGTTCGCAGGAGCACGAGGTCGCCATCGCCGTCGACGACGCGGGCAACGTCTATGCGTTCTGGGGCAACGCGACGGGCCTGCCGCTGCTGGCGGTGAGCCGCGATCAGGGGCAGACCTGGAGCGCGCCGCGCATGGTGGGGCCGCCGGGGCTCACCGCCATGGGCTGGCCCGCCATCGCGGCCGGCGCCGAGGGGCGCGTCGCCTTCGCGTACATCGGCAGCACCATGGAGGGCGGCTACGAGGGCAAGCAGACCGAGACGTGCAGCGACCTCCTGGGGCTCCAATGCCAGCCGACGGGCGACTACGACAACGCGACGTGGAACGCCTACATCGGCGTGGTCACCGACGCCCTGAGCGACGCGCCCACGGTCGTGACCGCGACCGCCAACGACCCGAGCGACCCCGTCGCGCGGGGGGTGTGCGGCCGCACGCGCTGCCACGGCATCTACGACTTCATCGACATCGTCATCGACCCCGCGGGGCGCCCGTGGGCCGCCTTCGACGACGCGTGCACGGACCGATGCGCCACCGATCCCGCGGGCGCGACCGGGCCCAACCAAGGCTTCGTGGGCACGCTCGCCGCCGGGCCCGCGCTCCGCGGCGCGCTGGCCGCGCTGCCGCCGCTGCCGGCCGTGGCACCGCCGACGTGAGCCCTGCGCAGGGCGCGTGCAGCGCCTGGAGCCTCGGCTGCACCGCAACCTTTTAGGGTCGCGCGCGGTTCTGTGCGCTCAAGGGAGCCCATGCTACCCGTTCCGACGCGCTTCTTCGTGACGAGCGGCAAGGCTGTGTCCAAGGTCAGCGACCTCAACGCCTTCGACGAGGCGCTCACCCGGGCCGGCATCGGCGAGCAGAACCTCGTGCACGTGAGCAGCGTGCTGCCAATCGGGGTCAAGAAGGTGCCCCGCACGCAGCTGCCGAGGGGGGCCATCACCCACTGCGTGCTCGCCCAGCAGCGCGGCTCCGAAGGCGAGACCATCAGCGCCGGCATCGCCTACGGCTTCCGCGAGGACGGTCAAGGGGGCTACGTCGCAGAAGGCCACGGCCACATGACCGAGAAGGCGCTGCACGAGGTGCTCGAGTGGAAGATGGAGGAGATCGCGAAGCTCCGGGGCGTCACGCTCATGGACGTCAAGTTCGTCATCGAGGAGCTGAGCATCCCCATGGACCACTACGGCACGTGCCTCGGCGCGCTGGTGTTCATGGAGTGACGCGATCGCGGGAGAAACGTTAAGCGCGCAGCGCAGGCTCCGGCCCTCGTGCCCCCGCTGTGGGTCGTCGCCTGCCCGCGCTGCCGCAAGGCCAAGGTCTGCCAAGCAGGCCAGAAGACCACCACCTGCGGCCACTGCGGGCGCACCCTCGATCTCAAGGTGCTCACGAAGCACCTCGAGACCGACGACGCCGCGAAGGCCAGCGACGCCGCGGGCCTGCTCAACGCGAAGCTCGCCGGCCAGCTCGAGGCGTTCCTCGACGCGGAGGTGGTGCCGCCGGCCCCGCCCGGCCCGCGCGGCTCGCGGGCGGACCGCGCGCGCTCCCTTGCGCTGGACCTCGCCGCGCGCGGGCCCTTCGGCGTCGAAGACCTCGCGCAAGCCCTCGCGGGCGCGGGCCTCCAAGACGACGCGGGCGCGCTGCTCCAGCGGCTCGTCGAGCATGGCGTGCTGTTCCAGCCGCGGCCCGGCACCTACCGCGCGCCGTGACGGCGGAGCAGCGCCGCGGCTGCCAGCAGGGCGAGCGTGCCGAGCGACGGCAACCCTGGCAGGCCGCCGCCGATCTCGACCGGCAGCGAGAGGACCCCCTCGTTGCCCGCTTGGTCGGCGACGCGCAGCCCGAGGTTGTAGCGCCCGGCCTCGGGGATGCTGAAGTTGGCCGTCAGCAGGCCGATGCCGACGCTGGCCCGCACCTCGCGCAGCACCTCGCCGTTGCTCGCGCGCACGACGAGCACGCTGCCGGTGACGGCGTCGCTCGCGTGCGCCTCGACGCGCAGCTCCTGGCCGGGGGCAGGCCGCGCCGGCTCCACGCGCGCGTCGCGGAGCAGGGGCGGCGTCGCGTCGATGACGACCGCGAAGCGCGCCGTCGCGGCGTTGCCGAAGCCGTTGCGCGCCGTGACCTCGAGGTCGTGCAGGCCCTCGGCCCAGCCCGAGGTGTTGATGGCGTAGGGCTCCGGCACCTCGAACGTGCGCGCGCCGTCGCGCACCGCCACGCTGGCGATGCCGTGCACGTCGCTCACGCGCAGCTTGATCAGCACGCCGGGACGGATCGCCGTGCCGTTCCGGGGCTCGAGCAGCTCCACGAGCGGCGCGCCGCCCACCTCGACGAGCAGGCCGCCCGGCGTGGTCGAGGTGTTGAGCGTGTGGTTCGCGGGCGTCGCGTCCACGGCCACGATCCAGTAGCTCGCGGGGCCGGGCTGCGTGGCGACGACGGCGCCGGTCCAGTTCGTGCCGTCGCTGCTCTCGAGACTCTGGTTGCGCTCCGCGCCCTCGCCGAAGCGCACCCAGATCGCCGCGCGCGCGACCCCCACCGCGTCGCGCAGCACCGCGCGGAAGGGCACGCTGTCGCCCAGCGTGGCGTTCGCGGGCGCCTCCAGCCGCTCGAGCACGGGCGCCTCGCGGTCGTCGATGGCGATGGTCGTGGCGGCGTCGGCGCGCGTCGCGCTGCGGTTGGTGAGGCTCGCCTCGGCGCGCAGCGCTTCGCTCACCGTGCCGGGGAAGGTCGGGACCTGGAACGTCAAGGGCACGAGGCCGGTCGCGCCGGGCGCGAGCTCGAGGAAGCGCGTGTCGTTGACCCAGCCGTGGGGTGTCGTGAGCTCGACTTGGACGCGTTCCGGCGCGTTGCCGAGGTTTCGCACGGCGAAGCTCCCAGGGCCTTCGTAGACGAGCTGCTGGCCCGGCAGGGCGCTGCGGTCGGCCGGCGCGGCAACTTGGAGGCCATGCAGTCGGACCACCACCGCGCGCGCCAGCTCGTTGTTGTCCTCGCGCAGCTCCGCGACGCTGCCCTCGGGGTCGGCGCGCACCGCCAGCTCGACGCTGCCGCTCAGGTTGCCCGCGTCCCAGCGCAGGAACACGTCGCGCTCCTCGCCGGGCCCGAGGCCGCCCACGAGCTGCTCGGCCGCCGTGGCGTTGGGTTGGCCCGGGACGCGCACCTCGAGGACGATGCGCGCCGGCTTCGGCAGGGGCGCAGGCCCGGCGTTGCGCACGAGGGCGCGCAGGTCGAGCACATCGCCTTGGTAGATCGCCATGTCCTCCAGGGGCACCGCGGCCCCGCCGCGCTGCACCGCCAGGCTCGCGATGGTGAGGTCGGCCGCGGACGTGTGCAGCGCGAGGGTGACGTTCGCGCTGGCGTTGCCGTTCAGCGAGGCCGCGCCCAAGCGCAGCGTCGCGTTGCTGCCGGGCGGCAGGGTCGCGTTGGCGAGCACCGAGAGGCGCGCCTCCGACCGCGCCCCCGCGGGCGCGTCGAGCAGCTGCCACGCGGGCTCGACGAGCACCTCCCAGCCGGCCGGCAGCGCTTCTCCGAAGGTCCAGTGGATGGCGTCCTCGGCGTTCGCGGTGTTGGTGAGCGTAAGGTTCACCGCGACGGCGAGGCCCAGGCCGACCTCGAGGGTCTCCGGCGCGTCCGCGCGGAAGCCGAAGGTGCCGGCGGCGCCGATGGACGTGGCCGGCAAGGTGCGCTCGGCGTGCACGTCGGGCGCCGCCTGGCTCGCGATCTCGACGCGCGCCGTGACGTTGGCGCCACCGCTCGCGGGCGCCTGGAGCACCGCCAGCAGCGCGGCGCTCGCCCCCGGCGCGAGGCGCAGCGTGAGGTTCGCGGTGGGCGCGGCGCTCCCTTCGCCGACGAGGCCCGAGCTCGGCCATGTCGCTGCGCCGGTGAGCCGCGCATCCACGCGCTCCTCGACGTTGCCGCCGTTCGCGATGCTGACGCGGTAGAACGCTGCTTGTCCCGGGCCCGTTGACTTGGCGTGGTCGTCGCGCGCGTCGAGGTCGAGCGCGAGGGCGTGGCGCTCGACGAAGGCCGGCGCCGTGGCGGCGTCGTTGTCGCTCACAGGGTCGGCGTAGCCTACCCCCGCCGCGATGCGCGCGGTCAGGTTGCCGGGGCCGGCGTGGTCCTCGGGCGGCGTCCAGTCGAACCGCACGCCGATGGCGCAGCCGTGGCGGAAGCCGGCCGTCACCGAGAGGCAATCCTCCGGTGGAGGCCCAGACCCGTTCGCCGCGGTGAAGTTCGCGCCGTCCGCGGGGTAGGCGAGGGTGCGCAGCGTCTCGTTGGCGTTCCACGCGAAGGTGACATTGAACGTGAGGGGATCCGCGGGGCCGTCGTTGCGCACCACGGCCGCGAGGGCTCCAGCGAAGCCGACGCGCGGCGTGCCCGGCTGCACCTCCTGCACGACGAGGTCCGCGCTGAGCGTGGCCTGCGCGCCCGCCCAGGGCAGGGAAGCGCCGAGCGCGGCGAGGAGGAGCGCGACGGCGAGCAGCGGGCCGGGGCGCCGCGGCAGCATGGCGGGCCATGCGCTCCAGGCCATTCAAGGTTGCCCCGGGCGCGGGCCCTGTCCAGGCCGAGCCAGAGGGCGCGGTGAAAATCTTCAAGCAGCCCTCGGCGAGCCAGGGCGCTGCAACCTCGCCGCATGGCCGAAGGGCGCTTGTCACCCCTCGGGGTGGGCAACACCTGCGCCCCACGGCTCATGTGCCCCCCGAGGGACGGTGGGACGCCGTCCCTCGCAAGGTCGCCGTTCCGCGAGCCAAGCCTGTCCCTCACCCGAGTGAGGAGCGATTCGTTAAGACGACGCGCACCCCCGGCAGGTTTCGGATTGCGGAAGGTGTTGCCGTTGCCGAGGCTAGGAGTCGTCATGGTCGTCGCTGCAACGCTGGGCGTGATGGGCACCGGAGCCGCGCTCTGGCCCGTCGAAGCCGTCTTGGACACAGGCAAGGTGTGGCTCAGCCCCAGCGTGAATGGTTACACGGCCCAGAGCTGCGGCGGCGTCGCGCCGCGCGACCTGGGCTGCGAGGTGGGGGTCGATGCCCTCGCCTGCGTGAACGGATGCGTCCCGCGCGTCAGCGGCACGCTGGGCTACACGGGGGTCATCAAGTCGATCCTCGAGGGCCGCAACGCCGACGGAAGCTCGGCGCGCGCGTGGCTCGAGTGCTCGCTCTACGCCGGGCAGTCGGCGAAGGTCGCCGGCAACGAGGCTGGCTACTGCGACCGCTACGGGAGCGACGCAGAGGAGCACTGCGACAACGACCCGCACTGCGTCATCATCTACCCGCCGTACAAGCTGCGCGGCACCGCGACGCCGCCCAAGGCCGCGAACGCCCAAGCCGGCAGCGCGACCGGCACGTGGACCGTGTCGATCGTCGCCACCTAACGATCAAAGCCTAACCCAAGACGAAGAAGGAGGGAAACCCCGATGCAGAAGACCGCCCTGGTGTTCACCGTGGGGATGTTGGCCCTGGCCGGCGCCGCGCTCGCCGACCAGAACGCGGACGTCACCACCACCGTGAACAACCCCGTCACCGGACCGCAAGACGTCACGGCCAGCCCCACGGGGCTGCCGGACACGACCGTCAGCTACGGCGAGCAGATCGACGCCGCCAACGCCGCCCTCGAGGGCGCCGGCTTGCCCCTGGAGATCCAGCGGCAGGACAACGGCCTGCGCCCCAACGCCAAGTGCGGCACCGAGATGCCGCCCGAGGTGCCCAGCGACGTGCAGAGCGCTGCCTGCATCACCGACGAGCCGCCCATCGAGTACCCGGGCGCGCCGCTGAACCAGCTGATCACCATCGACGCCGACCACGCGGCGGTCAACAAGTTCATCCTCGTGGACTCGAAGGACCAGAGCACCGAGGCCTTCACCTTCGTGCCTGACGAGGCGATGGACCCCGAGACCCGCGCGGCCCTCGAGGACGCCAACGAGCAGGTCAACGCGGCCATCGAGGCCAACTTCGACGACGGCACCAACGCGTGCGCGCATACGAACTGCTTCCGGATCAAGAGCGGCGACGGGAACTTCGACGCCGGCGTCGGCGTCAACGCCCTCGCCCTCGCGGGCGGCTTCCACGCCAACCTGCTGGGCGAAGGCCACGACGCGCCGTGGAGCGGCCAAGGCCTGGACGAGTTCTTCGAGGGCGCGCCGGTCGAGCTGGCGAGCTTCGAGGGCGACGACGGCGCGTCCGCCGAAGGCGCTGCGAACGGCCAGGACGGCAGCGGCGGCGCCGACGTGGGCGCCATGGCCCTGGGCGCCGCGATCGTGGGCGGCGCCATCCTCGGCCCCATGGCCCTGTACCACCGCATCCGCAGCAACAACGCGCTCAACAACAAGACCCGCCAGATGGTCTACAACGCGGTCGTCGCGACGCCGGGCATCGGCGTCAACGACGCCGCCCAGGCCGCGGGCTGCAGCTACTCGACCGCTGCTTACCACCTGGAGCGCCTCGTGGAGGAGCGCCTCCTCGTCGCGAGCGAGGATGGCAGGCGCGCGCGGTACTTCAAGAACGGCGGCGCCTTCAGCCAGCAGGAGCGGGAGTTCGTGCCCATCCTTCAGAGCAAGGAGGCCATGGCTGTGCTGCAAGTGATCGTGGAGAACCCCTGGTGCTACCGCGCCGAGGTGGCGCAGCGCCTGGGCGTCTCCGGCCCGACGGTCAACTGGCACCTGAAGAAGCTCATGACCGCCGGCGTGGTCAAGGAGATGCGCGAGGGCCGCGTCAGCTACCTCTACGCGGACAAGAAGTCGCTCAGCCTGCTGGGCGCCAACCTCGTCGGCAAGCTCCCCGAGGACCTCGTCCAGCGCATGCGCTTCGACCGGCGCCCGGCCACCGAGATGGTGGAGCCCGCGATGGCCCTGCCCGAGACCACCGTCCCCGACGTGGGGGCGGACGAGGTCATCGAGCTGGCGCCGCTGCCCGAGGCATCCCGCTAAGCCCGCACAAGGCCCCGTCCCCCCGGCCGTAGCCTCCCTCCGATCCCTCCTTCCGGCCGGGGGTCGGTTTTTCTTTTCCTTCCTCGCTGCCCCAGCGGCAGCGCCCGCGAGTTCTCCCCGCGCGCGCGTGCGTGCGCGTGCGAGGTTTCGTCGCGCGCGCGTGCGACGAACCAGCGGCAGCGGGCGGCGGCTGCGCTTCGCCGCGGCGGTGTCGCTGGCCGCGCAAACCTTGAGTACTAGGCGAGCCTTCCCCGCCCTTGCCCGCGCCCGACGCAAGGTCCCGGCTAGGCTGGGGCACCAGGCCTGCCCTGTCACCGGAAACGGTCTCCACGCCGGAGCTGAAGCTCGGGGGCGGCGCGCAGGCTCGCCAGCGAGCCGGCGGACTACAGTGAGGCATCGTCCCTCGGAGTCGAAGGCGGACGGAACCGGCCATCGGAGGATTGCACGGCCGTCCTCGTCAGGGGCACCAGGCCAGGCACGGAAGTGAGCAGCCTTACCCTGAACTCGCGACGTTCGTGGGGTCGCGGTGCCGAGGAACCCGCCGGGAACCACTTGCTGTCCGGACCTGCGCGTCCACCCTGGGCGGCCGGACCGTCACAGGGCGCGGGCACCCGTTCTTCCGGACGTTCGCCGCGATTGGGGAAAACGGCTTGCCCTGCCGTCGCCCTCGCGGCGAAAAGGCCTTATGTCAGAACGCCGTAATTACGACCTGGCAGGCCCTTTCGCCCGAGGCAAGCCGCTTGACATCCGCAAGCACGCGCGCGACGGCATGGAGGCTGAGCGGCCTGCGGTCCGCGTCGAGGATCTGGTGAGGGCCCTTGAGGAATCCGACCATGACGACGGCCAAGCGGCGCGGAAGCGCATCGGCAGGCGAACGATCCTCGTCCGGTACGAGGAAGCGGAGGATCGCATCTCCGTCCGAGGAGTCTCGGCTACTCGCCGCCGGCTGGCGCCCTAGGTGCAGCGAAGCGCACCCGGAAGTCGCCATGGAGGACGCGGTTGTCGCTGTCCGTTTTCCGGAAGGTCCATTGACCGTTCGCGGCTTTCGGTGCGCCGTCTGCGGGGACGACAGCGTCCTCGCTGGCGAGCTGGGCCGCGCGGAGGCGCTCGCCAGGCGCCTTGGTCTCTATGGCGCGGAGAAGCGCGCGAGGCGAAAGCTCCAGAAGACGGGAAACAGCATCACGGTCAGTATCGACCGAGGCCTGCTCGATGAGGTCCTGCCCGGCGCCGGCCCTGGAAGCTTCGTCAGCATCGGGAAGCTGGGCAATCGCATCGTCATCGAGCCGGACCGTGTCGAACGCTGACTTCCTCCGAGGAACCTCCCCTTCCGCACCTTCCAGCACCAGGATCGGGACCCGTCCCGCGCCCTCCAAGCATAGCCGATTGGGAAACACTTCAAATGCTCCCGTGGGAACCCACAGCCCGCCATGGATGCCCGCGTCGCGAAGTCCGAGGTCCGCCAGCGCCTCGCGGTGCTGGTCGGCGAGCGGCCCGGCATCACCATCACGGACCTCGGCAAGCTGGTTGGGCTGAGCCACAGCACCGTGAGCTACCACCTGCGCATCCTCGAGCAGGCTGGGGAGATCCAGAGCAAGCGCGACGGGCGCACCGTGCGCTACTACACGCACGGCCAGTACGAGGACCTCCGCGTCAGGCTGGCGCCGCTCCTGCAGCGCAAGCGCGTGGTGGCCATCATCAAGCTCATCGAGGAGCGGCCTGACCTCAGGCCCTTCAACATCGCGCGCGAGCTGGAGGTGAGCGTGCCCACGGTCATGTGGCACCTCGCGAAGCTGCGCGACTACGGCGCGCTGCAGATGGAGAAGCGCAACGGGCAGTACGACATCATCCTCAACCCCGAGCTCAAGGGGATCGTCTAGGGGAGGCAACACCGGCGCGCTCCGCGCGCCTAGGAGGCATCGAAGGAGGCGACCCGTCCTGGAGGGACGGGCCTTGTGCGGGGGCCGCGGGCCTGGGAGGCCCCGCGCCCCCACCCATTCCTGTTCGGCAGCGCGAGCGCTGCCTACTAACAACGTACGATGGCGCCCCTGGGCCCCCGGCACCTTTCGGCACGGGGCACGAGCGCCGCGCCTGCCCGGGGGCAAGTGGGCCATGGTTTCCGCCCTGCGCCCTTGAACACGGCCGCGGCCCCAAGCGGCCAGCGTGCAGAGCACCAGCCTGCCCGCCGTGCTCCTCGTGGCTGCGTTGGTCGCGCTGCCCGCCCTGGCCGGCGCGCTGCCGAGCCTGCAGGAGGAGCGCGTGCTCGTCAGCTTGGACGGCCCCGCCGAGCCCCTGCTCCATGCCGCGGTCGAGGCGCTCGGCGGCCGCGTCTTGGAAGACTTCGCGTTCATCCACGTGAGCCTCGTGGCGCTGCCGAGCGCCGCCCTTCCTGCGATCCGCACCGTGCCGGGCGTCGCCAACCTCTACGCGGAGGAGCCGCTCACGGCCCTGCTCAGCTCGAGCCGCCCCGCGGTGCACGTGGGCCCCATGCTGTGGGATGCGGGCATCGACGGCGCCGGCGTCGCGGTCGCCGTGGTGGACAGCGGCATCGACGAATCGCACCCGGGCCTGGTGGGCCGCGTGCGCGAGGCCGTGCGCGTCACCGCGAGCGGCATCGAGGCGAGCAGCGGCGACCGCGACGGCCACGGCACGCACATCGCGGGCATCATCGCCGGCGACGGGACCCAGAGCCCCGACCGCAGCAACGCCGGCATGGCGCCCAAGGCCGATCTCGTGGCGGTGGACATCTCAGACAGCTTCACCACCACGAACGCCGTGCGCGCCTTCGGCTGGCTGCGCGACCATGCCGCTTCATTGGGGCTGCGCGTCGTGAGCAGCAGCTGGGGCCGCGAGAAGCCCGACGCCGCTTACGACGCCAACGACCCGGTCATCCGCGCGAGCGACGCGCTGGTCGATGCGGGCATCGTGGTCGTGTTCAGCGCCGGCAACCTCGGGCCCGGCGAGGGCTCGCTGACGGTCGAGGCGCAGAACCCGCGCGTCATCACCGTCGGCGCCGCGAGCGACGACGCGCGCCTGGAGAGCTACAGCAGCCGCGGCCCCGCGAAGCTCGCCGACGGCCGCACGGCCGGCTGGACGAAGCCCGACGTGCTCGCGCCGGGGACGCGCATCACGAGCGCGCACGCCGGGGGCGGCGATCCCTACATCGAGATGAACGGCACCAGCATGGCTGCGCCCCATGTGGCAGGCATCGCGGCCCTGCTGCTCAGCGCGGCTCCGCAGCTCACGCCCGCGGAGGTCCATGGCTTGCTGCTCACCACCGCGCGCGACGTCGGCGCGCCGGGCCTCGACACCGACTCGGGCGCGGGCTTCGTGGACGGCCTTGCTGCCGTCCAAGCGGCTCGCGAGCTCGTCGGCGCGCCCGCCGAGCCGGACCGCGAGCCCTTCGCGCGCGAGGGCCAGGTCGCGCCCGCGGCGGGCCTGCTGCCTGCGTCGCTGCTTGCAGAGCCCAGCCAAGCCGCGAGCGAGGTGCGCGTGCCCGTCGCGGTGCCGCCCGGCGCGCTGGGGCTCGAGTTCACGGTCCGCTGGGACGATCCGCGCAGCAGCTTCGAGGTCTGGCTGGAGCGCGGCGGGGACCGGCTTGGCCCGTTCCGCGGCGCCGTCGAGCGCGCGGGCTGGATGGAGCTGCACGTGCAGGTCCAGGACGGACTGCAGCCGGGCGCGTGGGAGATCGTGGCGCGCAGCCATGGCCCCAGCGTGCAGGTGCAGTACCGCGTCGAAGGCGCGGTGCTGGTGCTCACGAGCCACGGCGCGCGCGCGGGCCTGCTGCCAGGAAGCGCGGGGCCCCTCTCGCCGCTCGTGCACGAGGGCAGCGCCGCGGCGCAGTTCGCGGCCGGCGCGCTGCTCGCCCTGCCGATCGCGGCGGGCCTCGCGTGGGCGCAGCGGCCGCGCCGCGCGCTCCGGCCTGCGGGCGCCGCCGGCGCGCCGGTCCTGGCCTCCGCGAGGGTGCGGCCCGCACCTTCAAGGCCTGGCCCTGCCTTGGGCCCGCGATGAATCCCGGCCCAGGGGAGCTGCGCGCGCTGCTGCAGGGCGCGCGCCGCATCGCGGTCGTCGGCATGAGCAAGAACCCGGAGAAGGACGCGCACACGATCCCCGCCTACCTGATCGCGCAAGGCTACGACGTCGTGCCGGTCAATCCGAGCGCGGCCGAGATCCTCGGCCGCAAGAGCCACGCGAGCCTGCGCGACGTGCCGCGGCCCGTGGACATCGTCAACGTCTTCCGCCCGAGCGAGGACGTGCCGCCCATCGCGGAGGACGCCATCGCCGTCGGCGCGAAGGCGCTGTGGCTGCAGACCGGCATCGCGCACGCCGAGGCCGCGGCGAAGGCGCGCGCTGCAGGCGTGGTGGTGGTGGAGGATGCGTGCATCCGCGCGACGCACCGGCTGCTGCTCGGGCGTGGTACTTAAGCCCGCGCGCCGGCCGCCGCGGCCAGCTTCTCGCCATCCCATCATGCTTAAATACGCTCCAGGGCTAAGCGCGCCCTGCCGTGTACGTCATCATCGGCTGCGGCTCCGTCGGCTTCAACGCGGCGCGCATGCTGCGCGACCGCGGCAAGGAGCTGCTGATCCTCGACCGCGACAAGAAGCGCGCCGAGGACCTCCGCGACGCGGAATTGCAGGCCCAAGTCGGGGACCTCGACGACCTCGACCCCCACCGCGCCGAGCTCGAGCAGGCGAGCGCCGTGCTGCTGATGAGCAGCAACATGAAGGGCAACCTGAACGCGGTGCGCTGGCTCAAGCGCGAGCTGCCGAACTGCTACGTGCTGGTGCGCGCCCTCGACCCGGTGAGCGCCGAGGAGTTCCTCGCGGCCGGCGCCGACAGCGTCGTGCAGCCCTCCGAGGTGCTGGCGCGCGGCATCCTGCGCGAGCTCCAGGACCTCGAAGTGCAGCGGGCTGGGAGCGTGCTGGCGGACATCATCAAGCAGGCCAAGAGCATGGCCATCGTGCTGCACAGCAGCCCCGACCCCGACGCCATGGCTTCGGGGATGGCCCTGCAAGCCATCTGCGAGCACCTCGGGACGAAGTCCGCGCTCTACCACGGCGGCAAGGTCGGCCACCAGGAGAACCGCGCCTTCGTGAACTTGCTCAACATCCAGCTGCACGAGCTGGGCCCCAAGGACGACGTCCTCGAGACGATGCGGCAGCACGACAAGATCGCCTTGGTCGAGGCGTCGCTGCCGGGCAAGAACAACATCCTGCCCACGGACGTCATGCCCAACATCGTCTTCGACCACCACCAGGTCGAGGAGGACGACATCGTCGCCGACTTCGCCGAGGTGAGGACGGGCGTGGGCGCGACGGCGACGATCATGACGAAGTACCTGCAGCAGCTCAACGTGCCGGTGGACCCGCGGCTTGCGACGGCGCTGCTGTTCGCCATCCGCACCGACACGAAAGGCTTCACCAAGGGCGCGACCGCGGAGGACATGGCCGCGGCGACCTTCCTCAGCGCCTACGCGGACATGAACCTGCTGCAGCGCATCGAGACGCCGCCGATGGCCCCCGACACCATCGACGTGCTCGGCCGCGCGGTGATGAACCGCGAGGTGTACGGCTCGCACCTGCTGACGTGCGTGGACTTCATCGGTGACCGCGACACGCTGCCGCAGGCGGCGGATTTCCTCATGCAGCTCGAGGGCATCACGACCGTGCTCGTGTTCGGCATCATGGAGGACGTGATCCACATCTCGGCCCGCAGCAACGACGTGCGCATCAACCTCGGCGAGGGCCTCGAGCGCGCCTTTGGGAGGCAGAACGCAGGCGGCCACCCGCACATGGCCGGCGGGCAGATCAAGCTCGGCATCTTCGGCAACGTCGAGGACCAGGAGGCGCTGCTCAAGCTGGCGCGCGACGCGATCCGCAAGCAGTTCTTCAAGGTCGTGGGGATCGAGGAGAAGGAAGCCGTTTCCCGCTAGGAGTCAGGCGTCCTCGGGCCGGTCCTCCGACAGCGGCACGACCTTGGGGTCGCGCATCGCGCGGACGAGCTTTGCGTCGGCTGTGACCAAGCTCGTCCCCAGGCTCCTGGCCAAGATGACGTACGCCGCATCGTAAGAACTCGTGTTCTTCTCGACCGCGAGCGTCAGCGCCTGCCGGTGCAGTTCAGGCGTGAGCGGCAACTGCCGGATGGGGAGGGCGTGGAACTCGTCGAGGAGTTTCTCTCGTTCGGCGGTCG
>DASYRW010000318.1:0-11989 GCA_036003985.1 Thermoplasmatota archaeon | reverse complement strand
TCGGTGCGGTCGTAGTCGGGCTCGGGCATCGTGCCGTTGCCCTGCATGCCTTCATGCGCCGGCATGTCCGCAGGCATGCTCGGGTCGGGCAGCGTCCACTCGAGGTAGGCGTCGCGCCCGCCCAGGTCGAGCAGCGCCGCGGAGCCTTTGCTGCAGGCCGGCGGCCGCGCGCAGGTGCCGGGCATGTAGTAGCGGCCGTTGCCCAGCTGGATGGCTTCCTCGTCGTGGCTCACGTGGGCCTCGCTGATGGCCGTGTAGTTGTCGTCCCCGCCCGCGTCGATCAGCCACGCGCCGGGCGCGGCCGCGGCGAAGCCCGCGCCGTTGGTCACGCCGTGGTGGCCGGTCATGCCCCAGAACGCATCGTCACCGCCCAGGTCCAGGAGGAGCGCGCTGCCGTCGAGGGCGCCGCCGTTGCTGGCGCTGTGGATGCCCGCCTCGCTGTGGTAGAGGTCGTCACCCTCGCGGTCGAAGAGCAGCGCCGCGGCCTTGAACGTCGCGCCGCCGTTGAGCGCCGCGTTGTCGACGCCGAGCGCCCAGTACGTGTCGTGGCCCCCGAGGTCGGCGAGGAAGCCGTCGCCAACGGTCGCGCCGCCGTTCGCCACGACCGGCTGGTCCTCGCCGACCGCGCGCGAGCCGACAAGGTAGCGGTCGTGGCCTCCATAGTCCAGCAGCGCGCCCGCCCCGCCGATCGCGCCGCCCGTGGCGATGCAGCTCTGTGCGGAGCAGGGCGGCGCGTAGAGGTCGTCGCCGCCGTAGTCCACCAGCATGCCGAGGCCCACGTACGCGCCGCCGGTCGTGGCCATGAAGCGCTCCCCTGCGTCGTCGGGGCCGAGGTACTGGTCGTTCCCGCCCGCGTCCACGAGCAGCGACGCGCTGCCCGGGTGGAGGTTGCCGCCGGCGTGGTTGCGGTACACGGTGTCGCCGCCGAGGCTGATCTGCACGTAGTAGTTGCACGTGTGCTCCGCCGCGGCGCCGGTGAGGTCGAGCATCAGCGCGGGGCAAATCGCGACCGGCGCGGCCATCAAGCGCGCGCTCGCATAGCGCTGCAGCACCGGGCGCGCTGCCTCCACCGCCGTCAGCAGGGAGCCGCGCGCTGCCAGCAGGTCGCCGCGCGCCGCATCGTCGCCTGCGCGCGCGGCGGCGGCGCTCGCGACACGATGCGCAGCGAGCAGCTCCGCGACCGCGTCCTGAAGGTCGCTCGGGAGGCGCGCGAGGGCGGCGAGGTCCGCGGGCGTGATCCCGGGCGCGAGCGCCACGACTTCTGGGACCAGGTCCGCAGGCCGCGGCTGGGCCAAGGGGCGTGGGGCCTCGCCGGCCAGCGCGAGCGCGAGGCCCTGCAGCGAGGCAGGGCTCCAGTCAGCCTGGGCAGCCTCCCCGAGGGCCCCGACGAGCGGCTCGGCGCCGGGGACGCGGCGCGGCTCGCCCGCGCTGAGGCTGGCCGGCCGCTCGCGGTCGAGCTGCGCGCCCTTGCCCTTCGGGGCGATCGTCTTGTCGAACTGCGGCGCGACGCCCTCGATGTCGTCGTACGCGTCGCGCCCGCCATCATCCCACAGAACGCCGAAGCCGCGCCCCTGGCCCGCGCCGTTGAGCGCCGAGCGCGACGTGGGCGAGCGCGCGAAGTAGGTGTCGTCGCCCTGGCCGTAGTCGTACAGCGCGCCGCGGCCGTCGTTGCTGCCGCCGTTGGCGCTGCTGGTGTTGCCCATCCAGGCCTCGTAGCGCGTCGACCCGCCGTCGTCGACCAGCAGCCCGCCGCCGAAGGCGAAGCTCGCGCCGTTCGCCGCGCCGCCGAAGTCGGTGCTGATGTTGGCGCGGTAGGTGCGCGCGCCCTCCATCGCGAGCAGCATGGCATTGCCGGCGACGGCGCCGCCGTTCACGCCCGCGCTCGTGAGCGCGCTCGCCTCGACGAGGTCGTCGCCGCCGCGCAGCAGCAGCTGGCCGAGGCCGCCCCATGAGCCGCCGTTGAGGGCGGAGTGCATGTCGCCGGTGGTGTTGAGAACGTCCGTGCCGCCGAGGTCCGCGAGCAAGCCGATGCCGAGCGTGTTGCCGCCGCCGGTCACGCCGGCGCCCTCGCCCGTGGTGTAGTTGTAGGTGTCGTCCCCGGCGAGGTCGAGCAGCATGCCGAGGCCGCGGAACGCGCCGCCGGCCTTGCCGTGGTGCGCGGCGGCGTGGCCGTCGTAGAGGTCGTCGCCCGCGACATCGATGGCGAGCATGCTGCCGTCGTTCTGGTAGGTGCCGCCGGCGTTGTTCGCATAGTGGTCGTCGCCGCCGAGGTCCACCAGCAGGAGCACGTCGCACGTCCAGTTGCTGTCCGCGCCCGTGAGGTCGAGCTCGACCGCGCCGCACACCTCGAAGCTGCCCCCGGGCGGCCGCTGCGCGGCGCGCTCCAGGGCGGGGAGGGTGGCCTCCACGGCCGCGAGCTTGAGCCGGTGCGCCCGCAGCGCGAGGCCCCAGTCCACGCCCTCGCCCGCGTAGGCCGCCTGCGCGAGGCGATGCGCGTCGAGGGCCGCGCGCGCGAGGCGCGCCAGCGCGCCGGCAAGGTCGGACGGCACGTCGGCGAGGGCCTTCAGTTGCAAGAGCTCCGAGGGCGAGGGCGCGCGGCCCTCCGCTGCCAGCAGGTCGAGCAGCGCGGGCGCCAGGTCCGCCGCGTCGCCTGGAGGCAGCGCGATCTGCGAAAGCTCGATTCCCTGCGCGCGCTCGGCGTCGTCGGCGAGGGCCTCGAGCGGCAAGGGCAAGCCGAGCCGCGCCGCAGTCAGCAGCGCGCGCGCGCCCGGTGGCGGCGCGGGATCGGGCGCGACGGCGGCCGCTTCGCCGGGCACGTCGGGAGGCGCGACGCACCCCGCGAGCGCGAGGGCCAGGAGCACGGCTGCCAGCGCGGCGGCGGGCCCCCTGCAGCGAGCTGGGCGCATGACCTCCCGGCGGGCCATCGGGGGGCCCCCTCTTGTGGGTTGTGGGCGCCGCGTGGTCGGCGCGACCGGTCCCGCGTGCGGCTTGGGCCGCTGTCCCGCGCGGCCATGCTCTGCGTAGGCGGTCCTGTAGCCTGGCCGCCCTCGTCACCTCGGGAGGCACGCGCACGTGCGTCGCCGAGCCCAAGCTCCGCACGTTCGCCCGCAGCCTCCGGTCGTCCCGGTCGTGCCGCCGGTGCCTCATCTGTGATCAGCCCGCGCCGATGCCCTGTCGGAGCGCGTCGAGCACGCGCCGCGCGCGCTCCAGCCCGGCCAGGCGCGCGCTCAGCTGGTCGAGTGCCGCTTCCCGCGCCGCCGCGTTCGGCTGCCACGCGAGGCCGTGGTCCACGTCGAGCAGGATGAGGTTCTCGGCGGGCGCCGTGCCGAGGTCCACGCGCTCGCCCTGGAGTCCGCGGCGGATGTCGTCGAGCTTGGCCTCCGCCTCCGCCACGCGCCGCGCAGCCTCGACCATGCGGCGCACCTGGTTCCACAGGAAGCTCGCGCCCTGCACGCGGATCGCGAAGGCCCCGCCCGCGCGCGCGACGTCGATGGCGAGCACGGTGCGGATCGGGCTCACGCCTTCCTCGACGCGGCCGAAGCTGCGCACGTCGTGCGTGCCGACGAACAAGCGCAGGGCTTCCTCGAGGTCCGCGGCCTCCGCGTCCGGCGCGTCGAGGAAGTAGAGGTACGTCCGCGACCGCGCGTGCCGCGCCTCGAACGTCGCGGGCACGGGGCACAGCCCGTGGGGCCACACGTCCTCCGTCGCGGCGCCCAGGGCTGGCAGCAGCGCATCGGGGCGGAAGTCCGTGTCGAAGGCCACGACGTTGCCGAGGGCGCTGACGCCTTTGTCGGTGCGCGACGCGCTCTGGAAGCGGCCCGGCTCGGCGCCGATCTTCGCGAGCCCGCGCAGCAGCTCGCCCTCCACGGTGCGCACGTCCGGCTGGCGCTGCGAGCCGGCGAAGGCTCGACCATCGTAGGCGACGCGCACGGCCCAGCGGTGCATGCACCCAGGGCACCTTCCGCAACGCACAAAAGCATGCCCGTGCCGCGGCCCTCTGGGAATGCGTCTGGGACGCGCGCGCCGCGCGGTCGCGGCCCTTGCGCCCGATCGGGCGCTCTGGCCCTAGCACCTTCACAAATGTATATGAAACGCCCCCAACAGACGCAGCGGCCACCCGGGCGCGAGGGCGTCTCGGGATCGCCGGAGGAATTCACGCATGCTCGAGGGGGAACCCGAGGACGCTCTGTCCCTGAAGGAGATCAAGGTGCGCATCCCCGTGAGCTTCCACCTCAAGCTCCACGCGTTCAAGGTGCTCAAGGGCAAGCCGATCAGCGACACCATCGTCGAGGCCCTCGACGCCTACTTCAAGGCCGCCGAGCAACGCAAGGCCCACCCGCCGGGCGAGCTGCCGGCCGCGGCGCAGCCCGACAGCGGGCAGCCGCCGATCCTTCCCTAGTCGCGCTCTTTTCTCCCGCGCCCGCTGCCGTCGCACCCGGGCGCCTTGCTTCGCTGGCCCAGCGGAGCGGCTCACAGGGCTGCGAGCGACACGAGCCGGAGCGGCGCGATCTCGTAGTACTTGACCCACTCGCGCCCGGTGACGCGCGCCGTCACCTTGTGGTCGCCGGGCAGGTAGAGGCCCAGGCCGGAGCCGCCGAGGTCGTAGGGCACGGTGAAGCTCATGCGTCCCTCCTCGTCGGTCGTGCCCGCGGTGTCGGGGCCGTCCTGGTAGCTGGTGAGCGCGGGCCGCTTCCACGCGAAGCCCAGCCGCACGGCCGCGTTGCGCGAGGGCGCGCCGTCGAGCCAGCTGACCGCGAGGTCGCCCACGACCTGCGTGGCGCCGCTGAAGGTGCTCGTGCTGCCGCCCGGCTCCTCGGGCTGCAGGGCCATGAGCACCATCTGGCGGATGGTGAGGCGGATCGTGCCCAGGTCGCCGTCCGCGGGCAGGCTCATGGCGCGGTTCTCGCGCACGTCCGCCGCGGCGTTGCGGATGCTCACGGCGATGCCGTCGCCCGGCGCCCATTGGCCGGCGGGGAGGGTGCCCTGCAGCACGCCGGTCTCGACGCTGAGCGTGCCGGCTTCGCGCGACAGCTCCGCGCCGCTGGCCGTGTCGGTGAGCTTGATCTGGTAGCCGGAGCGCTGCAGCTCCGCGGGGCTGCCGTCGGGGTACACGACGCGCAGCACGACGCTCAAGGGTCCCGCGGCGACGACGCGCACGGTCTTGGTCACGGAGCCGATCTTGCCCGCGTCGTCCGTCGCGGTCAGGCGCGCGCGGAACGTGCCGGCGAGCGCGTAGGCGTGCGCTGGGTTGGGCTCCTGGCTGGTCGTGCCGTCACCGAACTCCCACAGCCGAGCCGCGATGTGGCCGTCGGGGTCGAGGCTGCGGTCGGTGAATTGGACGGCTTGGCCTGCCTGGGGCGCGGCGGGTGCGAAAGTGAAATCCGCGATCGGGTTCGAGCTGCCGACGCTGACGACGCGCGTCACCGCGCTGGCGCCGCCCTCGTTGTCCGTCACGGTCAGCTGGACGGGGTAGTTGCCCGGCGCGCCGAAGGCATGGCTGGGGGAGCGCTGCGCGCTGGTGGTGCCGTCGCCGAAGCTCCACGCCCACGACGCGATGCTGCCGTCGAGATCGCTGCTCTGGTCGGTGAATTGGACCGGGGCTCCGGTCGAGGGCACGAAGGGGCTGAAGCCGAAGGCCGCGACGGGCGCGGCGTTGACGTGCACGACCTTGACCTCGCTGCTGGTGCGGCCCTGGTCGTCGATGACGGTCAGGGTCACGGGCCAGTCGCCCGGCTGCTCGAAGCGGCGGCTCGCCACCGAGCCCGCGATCTCGGGGCCGCCGTCGGTGAAGCTCCACGACCACGACCGGATCGGGCTGTCGGTGGCGTTGCTCGCGTCGCGGAAGGTGATCGTGTCGTTCGTCGTGGGGTTGGCGGGGCTCCACGTGAAGTCGGCGCGCGGGCCGCGGCCGCTGACGTTGATCGCTTTGGTGAGGGTGCCGACGCCGCCCTGGTCGTCCGTGGCGCGCAGCGTGACGTTGTACCAGCCGGCGCGCGTGTAGCTGTGGCTCGGGGAGCGCTCGTTGCTCGCG
This sequence comes from Thermoplasmatota archaeon, assembly GCA_036003985.1. GTDB lineage: Archaea > Thermoplasmatota > SW-10-69-26 > JACQPN01 > JAIVGT01 > JAIVGT01. The sequence goes on along the minus strand of DASYRW010000318.1, from coordinate 5,958 downwards.
CCGCCGTCGCCGAAGGTCCAGGTCCAAGCGGCGAGGTGGCCGTCCGGGTCCACGCTGGTGTCGGTGAACTGGGTCGGCTCCTCGGTGGTGGGCTGAGGGCTGACGAGGAAGCTGGCCACAGGCCTGCGGTTGATCTCGAGGCTGCGCAGCAGGGTGGTGCGCGCGCCGTCGTCGTCGGTGACGGTGAGCGCGACGGTGATGTTGCCGCCCAGCGCGTAGGTGTGCTCGGGCTCGGCCTGGTTGCTGACGCTGCCGTCGCCGAAGCTCCACGTGCGCTCGAGCACGCGCCCGTCGGGGTCCGAGGAGGTGTCCACGAACTTCGCGGCCTGGCCCTCGGCCGGCGGGTCGGGGCTGACGCGGAAGCTCGCGATGGGCGGCGCGTTGCGCACGTCCACGACGGCCTCGTACTTCGTCGCGGCGCCGTCGTCGTCGGTGACCTCGAGGATCACGCGGCGCGGCCCCTTGCGCAGGAACGCGTGCTGCGGCTCGGCCTCGCTGCTGCGGGCGCCGTCGCCGAAGTCCCAGCTGCGCGCCACGATGGCGCCGTCCACGTCGGTGCTGTCGTCGTGGAACTGGACCGTCTGCCCGCTCGTGGGCTGGGCCGGCAGCCAGCTGAACCTCGCGCTGGGAGGCTGGTTGCGCACCTCGAGCACGCGCGCGGCCTGGTCGGTGGCGCCGTCGTCGTCCTTCACGGTGAGCGTGACGTTGTACGGCCCGTTGGCCGCGAAGCGGTGGGCCGGGTGCTGCGCGTCGCTCTGCTGGCCGTCGCCGAAGTCCCAATGCCAGGCCACGATGCGCCCGTCGAGGTCCTTGCTCTCGTCCGCGAACTGCACCGCGTCATGGGTGGTGGGCTGGGCCGGCGTGCTGCGCCAGCTGGCCTGCGGCGGCGCGTTGAGGATGGTGAGGTTCACGAGCTCGAGGCGCTCGACGAGGCTGTTGTCCATGACGCGCAGGAGGACCGCGAACACGCCGTCGTCCTCGTACACGTGGACGGGATTCGATTCGTTGCTCACGCTGCCGTCGCCGAAGCTCCAGCTGCGCTGCACGATGATGCCGTCGCGGTCGGTGCTGCGGTCGAAGAACTTGACCGCTTGGCCGGCGGTGGCCTCGCGGGGCTGCCAGTCGAAGCCCGGCACGGGCGCGGCGTTGCGGCTGTGCTGCACCGCGTCCTCGACGGTCTCGATGAGCACCGAGCCCGCGTAGCCCTCGAGGGCGATGCGCGCCTCGTCGGGCGACGCGTAGAACACCACGTAAGCCCCGATGAAGTCGGTGATGGCCACGCGCTGGCCCTGCGCGAGCGGCACCTGGCCCTGGTCGCCAGCGAGCGCCGCCGGCGCGAGGGCCGTGAAGGACACGCTGCCCAGGGCGCCCTCGCCCCACAGCGTGCCGCGCAGGGCTTCGCCGTTCACGCGCACGTCGCGCACCTTGATCTGCTTGATCGGCTCGCCTTGCGCTTCCCCGGTCGTGGAGACGAAGGTCGTGCGGCCGGCCGTGATCGTGACGTTGCCGACGACGCCGTCGGCGCTCGACAGCGCCCAGCTCGGCGCGACGCTCTCCTCCTTCACCCCGAGCGGCCGCAGGCCCTTGTCGCCGAGCCTGGCTTGGAGCACGCTGCCCTCGAGCCGCGCGACCCCGACCATGCCGTCCGGAGCGTAGGCCCACTTGCCGTCGAAGCCTTCGATGGTGACCTCGTCGCCCGGCTTGAGCGCGAGCGTGTCGTCGCCGAGGGCCAGCGCGGAAGGAGCCGCGGTGGCGAGCTTGATCGTGCGCACCTTGCCTTGGCCTTGGCCGCGCGCGTCGAGCTTCTGGCCGTCGAGCTCCAGCCACAGCACGCGCAGCGCGCTGCGGTTGCCGTGCTCGTCGAGGGTCAGGAGGGCCACGCGGTCGCCGACCTCGATGTCCGCGATGGCGAGGGTCTGGGGCCCGCCAGCGCCGTCGCGCTCTTCCCAAGGCACGTCGATGCCCTGCAGGAGGGGAGCCCCGAGCTGGGGCACCACGAGCATCGCCACGGCCGTGACGACGCCTCCGAGCAGGCGGTAGGGGTCCATCGCTCAGGCTCCGCGCAACGGGCCTGCGCCGGAATCTGGGCTTATCAAGACTTTCGATGGGCCGTATCCTCGCGGTGTTGCCTCGTTCGGTGACGACCGCCGCGGGGCCGCGGACTAGTCCACGCGCAGCAGGCCCCACGCGCCCGCCTCGAGGAACGCGCCGCGGTGGCTGCCCCACAGGTAGTCGCCCGCGCCGCCCGGGCCCGCAAGCATCCACGCGTTGCTCGCCTCGCGCACGCCGAGGGTGGCCGCGTCGAGGATCTCGCCGCCCGCGGGGTCGCGCGTCCACCAGTGGCCGTCGAGGTTGTGCACCTGCAGCTGGTCGCCCGCGCCGCCGAGCGCGCGCACCACCAGCAGCTCGCCCACGCGCGCGTCGAGCAGGGGCGTCTCGGGGGCGCCGAAGGGCGTCGCGGCCAGCGCCAGCACGTTCAGCGGGTTGCGCGCCTCGAGCCGCAGCGGCTTCGGCACCGCGCCCCCGGGGTTGAGCAGGCACGCGTCGTGGTCGAGCTCGCACGTGTGCACGCCGAGGCCCAGCGTGGGCTCGTCGAAGCCCGGCAAGGTTTGCCGGCCGCCGAGGCGCGCGGCCAGAGGCTCGGTGCGGTAGTTCACGCTCACGAGGCCCTGCACGTCCACGCTGTAGGGCATGACGCCCGACGCGAAGAGCGGGTCGTCGCTCGCATACAGGAGCACGTGCTCGCGCGCGGTGCGGCCGTCGGCGAGGGTGAGCGTGGCGCTCATGCCGCTCGCGTCGCTGAAGGAGCTGCCCGCGGGCTCGACCACGAGCGCGCCGTACAGGCCTTCGGTCGCGTCGTCCGCAGGCCGCGCGAGGCTCGTGAGGGTAGCAGCGCCCAGCTCGCGGTCGGCGAACCAGCGGTGGGTGCGCGTCGCGCCCGGCGCCACCCGCGGGTCGCCGTTGGCGCCGACGGGCGCGTCGGCCGGATCGCTGAGCACCAAGCCGGCGTGCAGCGCGACGGGCTCCTCGAGCGCGTTGGTCAGCGTCACCTCGACCAACTCGCCCGGCAGCGCGCGCACCACGAGCGGATGCGGCCGGAGCTCTCCGGACGCGATGGCGTCCTGCTCGCTGGCGAGCGCGAGGAGCTTCGTCCGCGCGTGGAGGTCGAAGCGCTCGTTGAAGGCGACGTCCGCCTCCATGGCCACGAGGTCGTAGTGCCGCACAGGCCCCGAAGGCAGCGCGCCCGGCGCGCCCACGCCTTGCGGGAGCGGCAGCAGGTCGGGCTGCGCCGTGCCGTGGACACGCAGCAGGCCCCACGCGCCGCGCTCAAGCAGGTCGGGCTGCGTCATGCCATACAGGTAATCGCCCGGCAACCGCGCGCAGCCGCCCGCTCCGCAGTCGAGCCAGAGGTTGTGCTGCGCGCTGATGCCGAAGCTGATGGCGTCCGAGACGCGCGAGCCGGGGTCGTTGTGCTCCACGGCAAAGCGATGGCCGGGGACCGCGAACGTGCCCACCGCGCGCGAGTTCGCGTTGGCGCCCCACAAGAGCCGAATCGCCACCGGGTCGCCAGGGTACGCGCGCAGCGCGTCGGTCGCGGGGTCGCCGTTGCTGCCGCCGCTGCTCAGGGTGGGCGCGGCGCGGTCCGCGAGGGGCGCGCTCCGCAGGTTGAAGCTCGCGAGTTCTCGGCCCTCGCTCGTCGGCCAGCTGCGGTCCTGCAATTCCGCGACGAGCTCGCGGAAGCTGCCTTGCGGGCCTACGATATCTGCGACGGTGCCTTCCCGGACGGCTGCGCCGGTCTTCGGGTCGCGCCACGCGCTGCCCGCCGGCTCGACCACCAAGCCTCCGAAGAGCCCGTGGCGCCAGCTGTTGAGGCCGTCCACGTGGTCGTGCCAGTACACCATGCCCAGCTCGACATCGGCGTACCATCGGTACCGCGCGAACTCGAAGCCCGCCCGCTCGCCGGCGGCGTGGTCGAGGGCCAGCGGTGCGTCGAGCGCTACTTCGTTGCCGCTGAGCGCGAGGACGCGGCGCACCTCGGCGCTCGCGAGCGTGAGGCCGAGGCCGAGGCTCGCGCCCTCCTTGACCCGCCCGTCGGCCCCGCGAAGGAAGCCCGCATCGGCGAGGGTCACGGTCGTGGCGCCGGCCATCGCGGGCGCGGCGAGGGCGCTGCCGGTGGTCGCCGCGGGGCGCACGCTCTGCTCATAATTCAGGCCCGTGATGACGCCGTCGCTCGCCTGAGGGTCGAACTGCACGAGGTGGATGTGCATGTTGACCTTGCTGTGCGCGCCTTCGGGCTCCGCCAGTTGCGACGTGAGCAGCACGTCCACGCAGTCGCCCTGGTTCGCGCGGATCACGAGGTTCTTCGGCGCCTTCGCGCCGGCGAGCATCGCGGCCTTGTCCTCGGCGAGCGCGAAGACCTGGCCCTCGGGGTCCACGTCGCGCGCGTTGTACGCGACGGGCACGCCCAGCGCGACGACGTTGTAGTCCCGCCGCGGCGCGTCCGCGGGGCAGAGGCCATCGGGGTGCTGCGCATCCCACACCTCGCCCAGGTGGGGGGCAGGGCCGTGGCCTGGCGCGAAGGGCGGGCGCTGGCCGAAGTGGGGTCGCAGGAACGGGAACGCCGGCCGGCCGTCGAGCGGGTTGAAGAGCAGCGTGGGCCGCTCGCCCGGCGCGCTGCTGCGGTAGTTCGGCCACGCGATGGCGGTCTCGGGCTCGCCCATCGCGATCGACCGTCCGTCCTCGTCCTCTTCGATCGTCCAGTCCCACGCGGACGCGTCGTCCGCGCCGGGCACGCCGCGCGGCGGCAGGTGCGCGGCGAGCCAAGCCTCGAGGTTGCCGACCGCGAGCGTGGTGCCGTCGGGCATCGTGCGCCCCAGCAGCTGCGCGCTCGTGACCGCGTCCGGCACGCGGCCCGCGCGATCGGGGAGCTCCGCGAGTCCCTCCTGGAGCGTGTTGTGCACGCGCCAGAACGCGAACATGCCGGCGAGGTAGTGCTCGACGATGTGGCAGTGGTAGAGGAAATCCCCAGCAGCGCCCTGCACGCCGCCCGCGCCGCCCTCGATCTCGAGGTTGAAGCTCTCGCCCGGCCCCGCGACCTGGACGTCGATGCGCTCGCTCTTGCTCTGGACGACGGGATTCTGCTTGACGAGCCCGTCGTCGAACTGCGTGTCGTCGCCCACCGGGGAGGCGCGCCAGCGGTCGCCGCCGCCGTGCAGGTGGAACACGTGGTGCTGGCCCGGCCCAGCATTGACGAGCCGGAACTTGGTCGGGTCGCCCACGTACGCGCGGGGCAGGAAATGCGCCGGGTCGCCGTAGCTGTAGGAGCCGTAGCCCTGGCTCTTGTCGTGGCCCGTCGGGAGTTCGCCGCCGAGGAAGAGCTGGTCGTGGCGCTGGAAGCGGTCCATGAACGGTTCGCTGCGCAGGTTGATCGCCTTCGTCCCGGGGCCGTACTCGCCGTACGTGCTCACGACCGGGAGCGGGTTGAGGTGGTGGTCCACCAGCTCGACCTCGTCGTGCAGCAGGACCACGTACTCGCGGAAGTCGGCCGCGCCGGGCCGCGCGATGATCGCCTCCTGGCCGCTGTCCATCGGCGCGCCGTCGGGCGCGAGCCACGACGCGTCGGCCGGCTCCGCGACGATGGCGCCGAAGAGGCCGTGCTTCGTCTGGAAGCGCGGGTCGGCATGGCTGTGCAGGAAATGCGCGCCCTCCATGCCGGGCAGGTCCGGGATGTAGACCACGTACGAGCGCGTCTGCCCCGGTAGCGCCAGGTCGGGCTCGTCGTCGCCGAGCGCCATGCCTGCGCCCGGCCGCGCCTGCGCGCGATGGACGTGCACGCTCACCGGCTCCGCCACGTGGTTGGTGAGGTTGAGTCGCACGCACTCGCCGAGCCGCGCGCGCACCACCAGCGGCTGCGCGAGCGCGCTCACGTCGAAGGGCTCGAGGTCCGGCTGGCCCCCC
>DASYRW010000317.1:0-4174 GCA_036003985.1 Thermoplasmatota archaeon | reverse complement strand
CGGTGCTTCGGCCAGGGCGAGGGCGCGGCCACGCCGCCGCAAAGCTGCAGGCCCTCCTAAGGCTTGTCACCCCCCGCGGGGGACAGGCGAACCGTGAAGCTGCCCCGAGGGCCCCACCGCACGAGGCCTCCTCGTGCTGGCTCGCTCCACCGCCCTCGCCGTCGCTTGCGGCCTGCTCCTGACGCTCGCCGCCCCCGCGGCCGTCGCCCCGGGCAGCGCCAAGGTCGCCAGCGTGAGCGAGCCGTCGGGCGGCCCCGCGTGCCTGCCCGGCGAGGCCTTCGAGAACGACGAGGTCCGCCTCTGGTTCCAGGGCCTCAAGGCCCACGTCGTCGTCGAGGACAAGCGCGAGGGCGCGAGCTACGTGTACCAGAGCGCCTGGCTGGCCGAACTCGCGGCCGACGGGACCGAGCTGCGCACGATGCACATCGGGCACGCGTTCCCCCACGAGAGCACCTGCTCGGTGACGGAGACCGAGGACGGCGTGGTGCTGAGCATCACCATCACCGAGGACGTGCGCGAGGCGCAGGGCGGCAGCGTGGGCTTGGGCACCGTCGAGCTGCGCTACGCCTTCAACGCCAGCGGCCTCGGCACGAAGTTCGACCTCGTCGTGCACGCCTGGCCCTGGGCCGACGGCGCGGCCGACCATGTCCTAGCCTACGACTTCGACGTCGCCAGCGCGCAGCTCACCATGGAGAGCGCGGACAACGGCATCGGCCTGCGCAACAGCACGGGCGACAAGACCGGGTACGTGGAGTGGGCGCGCAACGCCACCGCGACCTACGACGACAGCTCGCAGGCCGAGGCCAACGTGACCTCCACGTCCGAAGGCACCGACCACGAGCGCCACGTGCGGCTCACGTTCGCCAACGTCGCGGGGGGCTATGCAGGCCTGCTGCTCGACCCCTGGGTGGGCCTGGGCGACTGGATCATCGTCGCTGGCCAGCTCATCGGCCTCGGCCCCGCCGAGGGCCTGCTGCCCGACGCGGCGCGCGACCTGGTGGGCCGCGTGCTCTAGCCGAGCATGCGCAGCGCGTCCGGCAAGGCTTGGCGCACGCCGGTCAGGATCGGCGTGTCCCGCTGCGTGTAGGGCCGCTGCTTCGCGCCGCGCAGCTCCTCGACCATCTTGAGGAACAGCTCGAGGTCGTCGAACTCGAAGGCGAGCACGAACTCCTGGTCGTCCAACCCAAACGAGTACGTCGTGTGGATCTTGATGCTGGGGTACTTGTGCCCGATGCGGAAGTGCTCGGCCATCAGCTCCGTGCGCTTCTCGAAGCTGAGCTGGTACCAGTCGTGCGTCTTCCAGAAGGGGTAGACCACGAGGTACTTGCCCTCGCCCGGATGGATGCGCTTCTCCGCTCCATGACCTCCAGCGTGCTCGTGGCCGCGGATGTATTGGGAGCGCCGCGTCATGGACAGGAAGCTCTGCGTCACGGCAAGGAAGCCGCCGAGCGCCGTCGCGTTCAGCGCGCCGTGCAGGGCTTGGATGTCCTCCACGCGCTGGCCCACGCACCACAGCAGCAGGTCCGCGTCGCCGCGCGTGCCGACGGTGCTGTAGCTGTTGAGGATGAGCGCGTCGCGGAACTTGTCCACGGTCTGCGCGAACTCTTCCCGGTCCTTGGACCGCTGCTCGTCGCTGCGCCGGCGCCACTCGGGCGCGACGCGGAAGAAGGTGAACTTGACCACCTGCGCGGGCGGCTCGGGGGCCTTCGCCTCGGGGCCCGCGGGGGCCGGCGGCGTGCTCATGGCCGCGCGATGGGGCCTCGGCCCATCAAGCTTTGCCGGGCCTGCGTGGTGGCCGGGCTGGGGCGCGGCGCGACGAGCGTCCGAGGGCGCAACCTATTTATGAGGCCTCAAGCATCGCCGCACCTCCCGCAGGAGACCCACGCATGGTCGAGTTCCGCGTCGTCGTGAGCGACCCCAAGGACGGCAAGAGCGTGCAGGTCAACGTCACGGGCCAGCACGCGAACGTCCTCGTGCGCAAGAAGATCGGCGACGAGATCGACGGCATGTTCTGCGGCCTGCCGGGCTACAAGCTCAAGATCACCGGCGGCAGCGACAAGGACGGCTTCGCCATGCGCCCCGAGGTCCCCAGCTCGGGCCGCAAGCGCATCCTCGTCTCCAGGAGCCTGGGCTACAAACCCAACCGGCGCATGATCCGCAAGAAGCGCACCTTCCGCACCACGGGCAACCGCCGCAAGAAGACCTTCCGCGGCAACGAGATCAGCCCCGATACCATCCAGATCAACACGAAGGTCACCACGCGCGGCCCCAAGTCGCTCGCGGAGCTGGCGCCGAAGAAGGAAGAGAAGAAGTGAGGGGCCGTCCGGGGCGGCCCCGGCCAGGCTCCCCAGGCAACCTTCAGCTTCTTCTCGCAATTCCCACCTCATGCGCCCGCTCCTGCTCGCCCTCGCGGCCCTTGCCCTCGCGGCCGGCCCCGCCGCCGCCATCAACCCGTGCACGGCCTTGGGCCCGCTGCAGCTCTGCTACGTCGCCGCCGGCACCTACGAGGAGCAGTCCGTGAGCCTCGATCAGCCCGGCGTCGCGAGCGCGGTCGCTGCCCACCAGTCCATCGACGGCTTCGCGGGCCACAGCGAGGGCCTGCAGGTCGCGGCCGCGACGGCCGCGGACTCGCCCGCGGGGGCGAACGGCGCCGCACTGACCTACTACTGCCTCGACTTCAACGGGCCCGGCAGCGAGTGCGACATCCTCGCCCTCGACGCGCGCGCGTTCCGCGGGGCGGACACGGTGCAGGGCGCGACGTACAACCGCGACCTGATCGACCCGGGCACGCTCTGCCTCGACGGCGCCGTGGCGCAGTGCGCGCCGCTCGTGCTCCCGTTCCTGTGAGCTACCCGCGCGGCACGGTCGCCGCCTCGGCCGACCGCGCCGTCGGCCGCTCGTCGCGCAGGGCCAGCAGCACCTCGCTGTCCACGTCGCTCGCCATGGGGCCGTAGGTGAGCGTGAGCGCGCCGCGCGCGCCGCACTGGGGGCACATGACCCCTGCGATCAGCACCTCGGAGCCCGGATCGCTCGGGCCCTCCATGCGCGCGATGCGCTCCATGGCCACGTCGCGCGCGGCGCTGCGCTGGCCGCACGCGGCGCAGAGCACCATGCCGCCCTCCTTCGCCATGAGATGGGTGTCGTAGCCGAGCGCCGCGAGGCGCTCGATCACGTCGGTGATGGTCTGGCCCTCGATCCGCTCCTGCGTGCCGGGGGCCATGCGCGCCCATGCCCTCGGCGGCGGATGAAGCCTTGCGGGCGACCCTCGCGCCGGGCGCAAAGGCCTTGTAGGCGCGCGGCGCTCCCCGCCCACTTAAATGGGTGCTCCATGAAGGTCGGCAAGCAGCCCGAGGTCAACATCGGCATGGTGGGGCACGTCGACCACGGCAAGACCACCCTCACCCAAGCCTTGACCGGCGAGTGGACCGACCGGCACTCGGAGGAGATCAAGCGCGGCATCAGCATCAAGCTGGGCTATGCTGACGCGGCCTTCTACAAGTGCCCGAAGTGCCAGGGCACGGACGCCTTCACGATCGAGCCGGAGCACAAGAAGTGCGGCACCACCACCGAACTCCTGAGGACCGTGAGCTTCGTCGACAGCCCCGGCCACGAGACCCTCATGGCCACGATGCTCAGCGGCGCGGCGATCATGGACGGCGCCATCCTGCTCGTGGGCGCCAACGAGCCTTGTCCCAGGCCGCAGACGAAGGAGCACCTCATGGCGCTGGACATCATCGGCGTCAAGCAGATCGTCATCGTGCAGAACAAGATCGACCTAGTCAGCGAGGAGAAGGCCCTCGAGAACTACGCGCAGATCAAGACCGCGGTCAAGGGCACGGTCGCGGAGGGCGCGCCGATCATCCCCCTCTCAGCCCAGCAGAAGATCAACCTCGAGCCCCTCATCGAGGCCATCGAGCGCCTCATCCCCACCCCCAAGCGCGACCCCGCCAAGCCAGCCCGCATGGCCATCGCGCGCAGCTTCGACATCAACTTGCCAGGGCAACGGCCCAAGGAGCTGAAGGGCGGCGTGCTGGGCGGCAGCGTCGCGCAAGGCAAGTTCAAGATCGGCGACGAGATCGAGATCCTGCCGGGCCTCAAGGTGGAGGAGCACGGCAAGGCGCGGTGGGAGCCGCTGCGCACGACCGTCACCGGCCTGATGACCGGCGGCTCGCCC
>DASYRW010000316.1:0-4675 GCA_036003985.1 Thermoplasmatota archaeon | reverse complement strand
ACCCCATGGACGCGAAGAACGCGTGCGCGGCTGCGATCAACCGGCTCCTCGACCCGGTGCGCGAGCACTTCGAGAAGAACGCCGAAGCGCGCGCGCTCAAGGAGCAGGTCGACAGCTTCAAGGTCACGCGCTGAGACGGTTGGGGCGGGCCCCAACGCGGGCGCAAGGCTCAAGCGTGGCCACCGGGCTTGCCAAGCCATGCGGGCCTCGCTCGCGCTGCCGGCCGCACTCTTGCTGGGAGGCTGCACGATCCCCGGCGCGGGCCCGACAGTGTTCCTGTTCGCGGAGGAGAGCATCGTCGCCGCGGTGCCCGAAGGCCAGGTCCTCGGCCTCGACGCCCCGCACTGCGCGAACCCCCAGTACGGCCTCGCCCCGCCGAGCTTGGAGTTCATCGACTACACGGTGGACAACGAAACCCCCGACGCCCGGCCGGCCGGCGTGTTCGTCCTCCATCCCAGCACGAACATCACCGGAGGTGGCCGCGCCACCGTGGTTGGCGCCGACGCACGAGCCGTGATGCTGGCGGCAGCCTGGGTGAACATCAGCGTCGCGGCGCCGGGCGGCCCCCGCGCGTTGCAGGTCCGCCTGCAGGGCGATGACGTCGAGATCGGCAAGATGAGCTTCGGCGGGGACACCGTGCTCGTCGATGTGGTCACCCTCCATCCGGGGGAGCGCGCCTCCCACGAGATGAGCTTCAGCGTCGCGCGCGGCCATCACACCGTGGCGGTCCACGACACCTTCGCGATCAACCACCTCGGACGCGTGACGCCGACGATCCGGACGGCCGTGGGCTGCGCGTAACCGCCCTCGGGCCTTCCGGGGCGGGCCTTCGGGCGGCTCGGACCATTGGCCGGCGGGAGGAGGCCCCCGCCCAAGGCAAAGGCTCAAAGCGGCGCGCGAACCAGGCCTTGTCGATGACCCTCCCCGAGCCCGACGCCGCGGGTCCCTCGCCGCTCCTCGCGCCGCGCCCGCCCCGCGTGCCCGTGGCCGGCGCCGCGGCCGACGGCGACGAACTGGCCTCGCTGCAGCAGATCGCGGTCGTCAGCGGCTGGCTCCAGCTGTTGTCGGACCGGACCCACGAGCAGCGCGCGCCGGGCCGAAAAATTGACGTGGAGTAGGGGCTACGGTCCTGCGTGAGCCGCGACCACGGCTACCATGGCCCGCCCTGGTACCCGCCCCACCGCTGCATGTGGTGCGGCATCGCCCTCGAGGACCCAGGCGCGGGCTTCATCGACCACGCCAAGGCCAACCCTGACTGTTTCGTGCAGTGGCAGGACTTCCGCAACAACATGAAGCGCGAGGCGGGCGGGACCTAGATTCTTGCGTCCGGCCCGCCATGGGGCTCCGTGAAGCCCGAGGTCCGCGTGCTCGGGATCGACGACGGCCCCTTCACATGGGAGCAGGGCCACGCGGACGTCGTCGGCGTCCTGATGCGCGCTGGGTCGTACGTGGAAGCGGTGATGCGCACGCGCGTCGCCGTGGACGGCGAGGACGGCACGCAAGCGATGCTCAACATGATCCTCGGCTCACGCTACCGCGAGGCCATCCAGGTGGTGATGCTCGACGGCGTGAGCGTCGGCGGCTTCAACGTCCTCGACCTCGACGCGATGCACCAAGCCTTGGAGCTGCCGGTGATGACCGTCACGCGCGACCCGCCCGACCGCGACGCCATCGAGGCCGCCGTGCGCAAGCACTTCCCCGACGCCGAGCGACGGATCGCGCTCCTGCAGCGGCATCCATTGCACCGCGTCGACACGGCGCACAACCCCGTTTGGGTCAAGGCCGTGGGCATGGGCCTCGAGGACGCCCGCGACCTCGTGCGCGCCACCACCGTGCGCGGCGCGCTGCCGGAGCCGCTGCGGCTCGCCCACCTCATCGCCGCGGCGCTCCACTTCGGCGAGTCGCGGGGGCGCGCGTAGGGTTTGCAGGGAATCCTTCAAGGGCCAGGAGCGCCTCGCAGGGCCATGCGTGGCATCCTGCTTGCCTTGCTCGCGCTCGGGTTGATCGCGGTCGCGGCGCCCGCTACCGCCGACACGGACCACGACTACAACTGCGTCTCCGGGGGCCTGCCGGACTCGCTGGTCGGTTGCGTCACGCACTGCGCGACCCACGTGGTCGCCGACGTGCAGGCCCTCACGCCGGGCTTCCCGCCGTGCCTGCTCCACCCGTGAGGGCGCTCTGGCCGGACTTCAGCTCGGGCGCCGGAACTCGGCCATCCGTTGCTTGAGCTTCTGGATCGCATCGACCGGCGTCGGATCGCGGCCCAGCAGGCACGCGAGGTAGATGCTCGCGTAGTCGCCCACGTAGATCGCATGGAAGGCCCGCGCCAGCGCCGTGTCGCCCTGCGCCTCGAGCAACCACGGCGCCGCGCCCGCTTCGCGGAGCACCGCGGCGGTCGCGCGCTCGCGCGCGCCGAGCGGGGTGGTGGGCGGCTCGGCCTGGACCACGACTGGCATGGCCTGGGTGCGCAGCCGCGGGTCGCCGAACCACGCGCTGAGCTCGTTGTGGTGCACCTCCGGGATGGGCCCCCAGTGCGCCAGCTCCTTGCTGTTCTCGTTCAACTGGGTCGCGATGCGGCGCGCCGCGATGGCGCACAGCCCCGCTCCGTACACGAAGCCGATCTTGCCGTGGAGGGCGCGGGCCAGTTGCTTCGCGGGATTCTGGGCCTCCGGCTGCTCGGGGCTGAGCTGGGCGCGGACCCGCTCGAGGTGCGCCGCGACGCCTTCCGCGTCCTTGCCCACGCTCGCCAGGCCTAGGCCCTCGAGCGCGCCGAGCGTCGCGAAGGCCAGGTGCCCCAACGCCGCGCGCGGCTGCAGCCCAGCCGGCACGCGGACGACGTCGCCGCCCGCGCCCTCGGCCCAGCTGGCCAGCGCACCGCCGCTCGTCACCGCGAGGATGTGCGCGCCGCGCTCGTGGGCTTGGCGCGCTGCGTCGAGGGTTTCCTCGGTGTTGCCGCTGTAGCTGACCGCCACGAGGAGCGCGCCGCGGCCGGCCCAGGCGGGCGCGTCGTAGTCGCGCACGACCGCGCAGGGCAGGGAGGAGCGCCGGGCGAGCCACGCCGCGGCGACGTCAGCCCCCATGGCGCTGCCGCCCATGGCGGCGAAGCAGACCGCCGTGAAGGGTCCGCGCGACCGTGGCTGCAGCCGCGCGCCCGCCTGCGCGCTCTGGCGGACTTGCTCGGGCAGGCCGGCGAGGACGCTCAGCATGTCGCTGCGGTCCACGGCGCGCAGGGCCGCGCGGTCGTCGAGCATGGCCGCGCGGACGCCTCGCGGGCCCAAAGCCCTTGCGGCGATGGCGCCGCGGCCCTCAGAGGCCGGGGTCCACGTCGCAGCTCGGCACCGAGATCTCGACCACGGGCTGGCCGCCCGAGATCGCGACGTTCACGCCGAGCTGGCCGCCGCAGGTGACGCTCGGGGCCGCGCCGCCGCCGATGGGCGGAAGGGGCGGGAGCGGGGGAAGTTCGGCGGCCGCGGCGACGCCCGCGGCGGCGATCAGCGCCAGGGTCAGGATGAGGATGCGCATGCGATGCCTCCGGACCTCCACCGCGCGGCCCTGGACAAAAGGCTTGCCTGCGGAGCCGCGGCTGCGGCGAAGGACTAACGAAGCCGCCGCGAGGCTAGGACGCCCCGGGCGCGGCGAGGAGCAGCCCGCCGAGGAGGCCGACGCTCGTGGCCGCGTCGCTCAGGGGCCCCTCCCCGACGGCGTTGACCGCCGCGACGCGGTAGTTCCACAGGCCGAGGGGGACCTCGCGGTCCGTGAAGGTGGTCACGGCGCCCACCGTGCCGACGAGCACGTAGCCTCCGCTCCCGATGGTCGGCGCGCGGTACACGCGGTAGCCCGTGACCGGCGTGCCGCCGTTCGAGGCCGGCGGGTCCCATTGGAGCACGACGTCGCGCAGGTTCAGCGCCGGGACAGCCGCCAAGTCCTCGGGCGGGCCCGGCGGCGCGAAGGTGCGCGCGCTCGCCTCGTTGGAGCGCGGGCCCTCGCCGGGGATGCTCACGGCGGTCACCTCGTAGTAGTAGGTCGTGTCGTCCTCGAGGCCGCTGTCGGTGTAGGTGGTGACGTTGCCGAGGTCGGCGACGAAGCTCAGGCTGCCGCTGGTGGTGCCGCGGTACACCTTGTAGCCGGTGACGGGTGTGCCGAGGCTCGTCGCGGCGGTCCAGCTGAGGGTCAGCTCGCCGACGCCGGGCCCGGCCGAGGCAGCCAAGCCCTGCGGCGCGCCGGGCGGGCCGAAGGTCGTCGCGCTCGCCTCGTTGGACCGCGCGCCCTCGCCGAGGACGCTGACGGCGCTGACCTTGTAGAAGTACGTGGTGTTGTGCGCAAGGCCCTCGTCGGTGTGGGCGGTCACGTTGCCGAGCTCGGCCACGAGGGCGAGGCTGCTGTTGGAGGTGCCGCGGTACACCCTGTAGCCCGTCACGGGCGTGCCGGCGCTGCTGGCCGCGGTCCACGTCAGGCTCAGCTCGGCGACGCCCGGGCCCGTCGCGGCGGCGAGGTTCGCCGGGGCCTGGGGGGGCCCGAAGGTCGTGGCGCTGGTCTGGCTGGACGGCGCGCCCTCGCCGAGGACGCTGACGGCGCTCACCTTGTAGAAGAACGTCGTGTTGTTCGCCAGGCCCGTGTCGGTGTAGGACGTCACGTTGCCCAGGCTCGCGGCGAGGCTGAGGTTGCCGCTGGCGGT
>DASYRW010000315.1:0-8497 GCA_036003985.1 Thermoplasmatota archaeon | reverse complement strand
TCGCGGAGGTCGCGCAGGAGCTGGCCGAGGAGCTCAAGGTGCCCACCGAGGGCACCATCGAGCAGCGCGCCCTCGCCCTCGCCCAAGCCCTCAACACCATGGGCTTCGAAGCAACCCTGGAGCAGACCGCGCAGGGCATCGTGCTCGTGCGGCGCAACTGCATCTTCATGGAAGCGGCGAAGGAGCACCACGACCTCGTCTGCGGGCGCTTCGACCAGGAGTTGGTCAAGGCCGCCTTCGGCGGCGAGGCCAAGCTCCAGTGCTGCATGGCCACGGGTGGCAGCTCGTGCCACAACCTGCTCGTGCCGGCCGCGCAGCAAGAAGGGGGTTCCCCGTCATGAGCGGCAACGGCAACGTCGATCCGGCGAAGCTGAAGGAAGAGCTCACCAACGCGTTCAAGGACTGCTACGACCCCGAGATCCCCGTGAACATCGTGGACCTGGGGCTGATCTACGGGCTCGACGTGAATCCCGAGGGCGACGTCAGCATCAACATGACCATGACGAGCGTGGCGTGCCCCGCCGCGGGCCTGCTCGTCAACCAGGTCGAGACGCGCGCCATGGAGGTGCCGGGCGTGAAGTCGTGCAAGGTCAACGTCGTGCACGAGCCGCCCTGGGGCCCCGACAAGATCAGCGAGGAAGGCAGGAGCGAGCTGCTGATCCTGGGGATCAATATTCCGAAGTACTAGGATCGGAGCAGTTCTTTCCGCACGCCGTCCCATCGCCACATGTCGCTCTTCCCCAATAGCTCGACGCCCCCGAGCCACCGGTCCACGCCGCTCATCTCGACATGGTCCTTCGTGCCGTTGAGCACGTCGCGGCCGTCAGCAGTAATCTCGAAGCTGCCGCTGCGCAGCGCCGTCAGCGAGCCCGTCGGCATCGGCCCGCGCGGGAGCGCGAGGGGGACTTGGGCCTTCACGAGCGTCCAGAGGTAGTGCAGCACCTGCGTGTCGCCCAGCCCATGGGCGCGCATGGCGGGGCTGGCCTGGAGGCGTTCGAACAATTGCCCGAACGTCGCGGGCCCGAACGCGAGCAGCCGCAGCAATTGGCCCTCGATGGCGTTCAAGCCGTTGTGCGCGCTCGGGAAGCGCTCGAGGTGCGCCTGCAATCCCGGCCGCAGGAGAGGCCAGGCCGCGAAGTCGCCTAGGAGCAGGGCCTCGACCTTCGTGGGATCGGGGCTGGCGTACGCGTCCCACGCGCGACTCGCCAGCGCGCGCAGCGGCTCGCCGATTGGCGCCCGCGCCGCGAACAGCGCGTCGAGCTCGACGGGCGCGCGCTTCGCCCCGAGCCGCTCGGCGCTGAGCACCACGCTGAGCTTCGCCGGCTTCAGCTCGCCCGCGAACGGCCCTCCCAGCAAGGAGAGCAGGTTCGCCTGGCAGAACCAGCACGCGTCCTCGAACCAAAGCACGACCTCGTCGTGCTTGCTCGCGGCGCGCAGCTGGTCGGGCAGCGCGCGCACGCGGTCGACGTATGCGTCGCGCGGCACCTGGAAGTGCTCCTCGAGGTAGTCCGCGCGCTGTCCCCACTGCTCGGCCGTGCCCGCGCCCGCGAACGCGGGGCCCTCGGCGAACATCTCGGGCCACGCCAGCCGCTCGCCCCGCACCGCGCTGGCCTCGAGCGCGTGCGCGGTCATCGCGCCGTCGAGGATGTGCAGCATCGCGCCCGCCAACCCCTGCCACGCCTTGCCGCTTCCGGTCGATCGAGCCCCCAAACTACATAGCCTCGCAGCCCCGATGCCCCGCGATGCCCGCTGGCCCCGCCATCGAGGCGAAGGACCTGGAGCGCTACATCGCAGCGCTGCGCGCGTGCGCCGAGGCGGTCAACAAGGCCGTGCTCGCCGCGCCGCTGGAGGGCCGCGGCAACGTGCTCGGGATGGGGGCGGATGGCACCGACACCAAGGCCATCGACAAGCTCGCGGAAGATGTGGCGTTCCGCTCGCTGCAGGAGCACGGCGTGAAGCCCACCATCGTGAGCGAGGAAGCGGGCGCGCTCCGCGGCGAGGAGCCCTGGACGCTCGTCATGGACCCGCTCGACGGCACCACCAACGCGATCAACAACCTCCCGATCTATTGCATCAGCCTCGCCCTCGGCCAGGGCACCACCGATGGGTTGGTCTATGGCCTCGTGCGCAACCTCCCGACCGGCGACGTCTATGAGGCCATCAAGGGCCAGGGCGCGACGCTCAACGGCAAGCCGCTCAAGGTGCGCAAGCTCGTCGCCAAGGAGAAGCCCACCGTGAGCGTCGTCCTCGGCAAGAAAGCCGACGATTTCGCGCTCACGCTGGCTGGCACGTGGGGCAACATCCGCAGCTTCGGCTGCGCCGCCCTCGAGACCAGCCTGGTGGGCGCTGGCGCCATGGACGCGTACTACCACGGCTACGGCTCGCTGCGCGTCACCGACATCGCTGCTGGCGTGCTGATCGTGCGCGAGGCCGGCGGCGAATGCTACGATGGCACCCTCAAGCGCTTGGTCATGGACCTCAGCCTCGAGAAGCGCACCACCATGCTCGCGGTCGGGGACCGCACCTTCGCCGAGCGTGCGGGGGCGATCCGCCGATGAGGATCGGCCTCGTCGCCAAGCACGACGTGCCCGAGCGCGTCGAGGTCGCGCGCGAGGTCGTCAAGCTCCTCAACGGCCGCGCGGAGGTCATCGTCAAGGACGAGCTGGCGGCGCACTTCCCCGACCTCAAGGCCCAAGCGCTGCGCGACATGCAGGTGGACGTGCTCGCCACCGTGGGCGGCGACGGCACCATCCTCTACGCGATGCAGCAGTCCAGCGCGCCCGTGTTCGGCATCAACACCGGAGAGCTTGGGTTCCTGACCGAGGTCGAGCCCGCGAACCTGCGCGAGGCCCTCGACAAGCTGCTGCGCAAGGAGTACACCGTCGAGGACCGGCTCAAGCTCGCAGTTCGCGTCAACGGCGAACGGACCCCGGACGCGGTCAACGAGGCCGTCATCAAGAGCGCGCACCCCTCCAAGATGCTGGCGCTGAGGGTCGCGAGCAACGGCGAGCTGATCGAGGACATCCGCGCCGACGGCGTGATCCTGGCCACGCCAACCGGCAGCACGAGCTACAGCATGAGCGCCGGCGGGCCCATCGTGGACCCCCGCATCGAGGCGTTCATCATGGTTCCGCTCGCGGCGTTCAAGCTGGGCGCGCGGCCCTTCGTGTTCCCCGCGCGCGCGAAGGTGGAGGTGGCGCTGCCACCCGAGGCCAAGGACGCCGTGCTCGTGGCCGACGGCCAGTTCGAGCGCCGGCTCGCGGGCGGCGATCAAGTGGATTTCACGGGCGCGCAGCAGCGCGCGCGCTTCCTGAGGTTCAGCACGCACTTCTATGGCAGGCTGCGCGAGCGGCTGGTGCGGTGAGACCGACCGCGCGAGGATGCGACCCAGCAACAACCTTTATCCTTGCCCATCGGTTCGCGCGCGCATGCGCGCTGTCCTGGTCATGCTCCTGCTCGTCGCGAGCGCGTTGGCGGGCTGCCTCGGAACCCCTTCGCAGCCTCCCACCGCACCCCCTGGCCCCCCTCCGTCCGGCCTGGCCGCCGCGCGGTTCGAGGTCTACACGCTGCCCGCCGTGTTCGGCGACCCCCTCGGCCAGAACGACGAGAACACCATCGGGCTGTACGAGCCCACCATCGACGTCGGGGACGACGGAACCATCTACGTGAGCGCGCACTCGACCGAGGTCGGCCGGTACCCCGCGCCTGCATACTTCAGCGTGGACGACGGCGTCACGTGGCAGTCCATGGCCCTGGCCCAGGATTACCAGGGCGACCCGAACCAACAGAGCAGCGCGCCGCTGTTCTCCGACGAGGTCTTCATCGTCGCGGGCGAGGCCGGCACCGCGTGGGGCGCGGACTGCTGCAACGAGCGCAGCGAGTTCCCCTTGGTGGGCTGGTGCGAGAACGGCGCCGCGGTATGCTATTACAACCAGAACGCGTACGACCACACCCGCCTCCTGCTCGACGCGTCGCCCAACTGCGTCGCGTTCCCCACCACCGACCGCCCTTGGGTGGCCTACGCCAATGGCAAGGTGCTCCTCGTCAACAACCCGGGCGGCGCGCTGGTGTCGGCGAACGGCCAGATTCCCTTGCAGGTCGGATCCCTGGACGTGCCGCCTCCCACGGCCGTTGCGTACACGGGCGCGGCTTGGCAGATCTCGTGGAACCTGTGCGGCAGCAGCGGCGGGTTCATCCCGGGCATCCCGGACATGCGCGACGACCACTTCTTCGCCGTGCCGCAGTGGGTGGATTTCGCCACGGAAGGGTGCGGCGCCGAAACCCACTACGACGTCATCACCGGCCATGCCAACGACCTCCACGCCCTGACCCAGACCACGGTCTTCCAAAACTCCCACGTGGCGCCCGCGGAGAGCGACTCCACGCCATCGCAGGTCGGGCTCTATGGCCAGGCCGTGTTCGACGCCCACGGCGCGTTGTACGTCGGCGCCATGAACAACACGGCGATCATGGACGGAGACGAGTGCGTCGCCCACCCCTCCGAGGGGGCCATCCACCTCGCGCTCAGCACCGACGACGCGGCCACCTTCGTCGAGACCACCTTCCGGTTCTCCCGCCCGATCAGCGCGTTCTACATGGACGGCAACCGCTACGGCGCTGGGTCGCTCCTCACGTGGGGCGAGATCGACGGCGACCACACGGACTGGTTCGTGGGCCACGTGTTCCCGAGCGAGAATGGAACATTGCGCCTGGAGAACATCATGCTCGCCGTGGACGACGGCCCGGAGGCGTCGCGACACGTGCAGGGCGCCGCGCTGGGCCCCGACGGCCGCGCGTACCTGGCTCTGTCGCTGAACTCCAACAACCCCGGCGGCGCTCGGGCCTCCCCCGGGGACACGCCGCTGCGGGTCGCGGTGCAACAGGACGGCCCCAGGATGCCGACGAATGGTGCGCCGGCCGCCGCGACCTCGGAGGCCAGCGACCCGCCACGGCACACGGTGCCCACAACATCCTCCTAGCGGACCGGTGGGAAGGCTCAAACCCTCGCCTCCCATGCAGGAGCCGTGGGCCTCTTCGACGCGCTCCGCGGCCGCAAGGCAGCGCCAGCGGGGCCGCCCAAGCGCAAGGTGACCAAGGTCGCGCGCCCGCTGCTCGACCTGATCTGCGCCGCGAGCCGCGACGCCCACCCCCTGGAGTTCGCCGCGGGCCTGCACGCGGACGGCGACACGCTCACCGAGATCGTGGTCATGCCCACCCAGATGGGCCCCACGAGCGCGCACATGCAATTGTGGAGCCTGCCCATCGACCGCCACACGGTCGGAACGGTGCACTCCCATCCCGGCTCGATCCCGTTCCCCAGCGAAGCGGACAAGGACCTCTTCCGGCACTTTGGGCACACGCACATCATCATGGCCGAGCCGTACCGCAAGGACACATGGCGCGCGTGGGACCACGACGCGCAGCCGGTGAAGCTCGAGGTCGTGGACTGAATCTCTGCAGCGCACGGCGAGGCTTAATATCGAACGCTGCGTTTGGTGGGGCGTGAGCGAGCGCACCCGTGCCATCATCGCGTCCTGGACGGACGCCGAGCGCATGGCGTATGGGCTTGCAAGCATCGAGGAGTTCTACCAGGCGCTCTTGGCGGCCGAGCACGCGAGGACGGGCAGCGAGGAACAGGCCGTCGCCAACGTCCGCGCGCAGCTCCGCAGGTGGCGCGCGTGAGGCCCGCGTTCGTCGAGGCGCTTCACCACGCGCTCGATCAGCTCGCCGGTGGAGGCTTGCCAAGGCCACGCGAGATCGGCCAACCCCACCTACCGCATGCCCGTCCGCGGCGGCCCCCGCGGCGGCCCGCGCTCGAACTCGCGCTCCACGAAGGGCTGCGCGAAGAGGTGGTACTTCTCGTGCGTGTCGGTCACCTCTTGCTCGATGCGGTGGGCCAAGAGCTTGGTGGGCTGGTGCAGCGCCTTGACGCGCGTGTCGAGGTCGGTCAGGCTCTGGAAGGGCCCGCGCTTGCGCTCGTCCAGGATGGCCCACATGAGCTTCTTGCCCAATCCAGGCAACAGCTCGAGCATGTGCATGCGCGTCGTGATGGGGCCTGCATTGTTGAAGAACTCGACGAAGCGGGTCTCGTCGTTCTTGATGATCTGCTCCAGCACAGGCCGAAGCTCGGACTGCGCGGCGTGGGTGACGTCCTCGTAGCGGACCCTGCCCCGAACGTGGTCGATCTTGTCCTTCAGCGCGGGCTCCTTGCCCACGTACACCCTGTCCCCCACCAGCAGCGACGCGTCGAACTTCGGCACCAATTCGAGGAGCACGAAGGTGCGCTCGCCGACCGCGTAGGCCAGCGGCTCCTTGGAGCGGGGGTTGTCGGGCCTACCCCGGGGTAGGTAATCCAGGATGTAGGCGTAATCTTCCATGGGGGGGCCCGCGCTCCTGCGTTAGAGGTAGGACTGAACCGTTTCCAGGATTTTATCCATTTCGTCCTTCTCGAGCTGGAACCGCTCCTTGGCGAAGATGACCCGTACATCATCCGGGTGGGTGGGCAGCAGGTCGGCCATCTTGACCGCGTGCTGCTCGCTCACCTTGTCGCTGACCTTGCGGAGCCGCTCCACCAGCTCGCGCGCCTTGGCGCCGCTGAGCTTCAGCGCGAAGCTGCGGGCGTGGTCGAGCGCGAGCTTCTGCTCGTAGCTCAGCTCGCCGCGGGTGCGCTCCGCTTCCTCGAGCAGCTCGCGCACCTCCGACAGGGTCAGCAGGCGGCCCTCCGTCACGCTCTCCTGCGGGGGCATGGAGATCACCGCGACTGCTTGATGCTGACGCCGTTGAGCCGCAGGTGCTCGGGGCGGGCGATGAGGGTCTTCACCTTGCGGCGGCCCAGCTTGAGCGCGACCGTGAAGCAGTCGCCCTGCTTGCCCGTGACGGTGCCCGTCAAGCCGTGGAAGCGCGAATGGGGCATGCCGCCATGAACGGAGGGGTTGATGACGACGTCCACCTTCGCCCCGGGCGCGAACTCGCGCAGCGTGTGCGAGGGCGGGGGCTCGCCGCGGTCCCGGGGCTTGCGGCTGAGCTTGTGGCGCGTCTTGCTGCGGGGTCCCGCGGAGCGCTTGACCATCGTTGTTCACCTGGGCGGCTGCGCCCCCTCCTGGGGGGGCTCGTCGACGCCGACGACGTCCAGCGCGGTCACCCTTGCTGGGGTGCCCACCAGCTCGCTGAGGTTCGGCCGCGTGCGCCCGCCGTCGCCGCTCACGAGCTCCTTGATGTAGAGCCCGGCCGCGCCCCGGATGCGGACCACCGCCTCCGAGCCGCTGACCTGTTCGACGACCGCGTCGTGCACGGACCGCTGCCTCGTGAGCATCGCCCTCCGATGTTCGACCCTGGAAGGCGTGCGCTGGGCCACGGCGGCGCCGCGTAAAGCTGCAAGGGCTTGATAAAGTTTTGCCTCCTCGACTGGGCCATCGAACTGCACCACCGCGCGGTACTCCTTCACGCTCTCGGCGGCCTTGATCCGCGCCACCTCGTCGCGCTGGCTCCACCGCAATCCTTGGACCTGCACGCGCGGCGCGGCGTGGGCGTTGATCGCTTCCTCCAGCTTGGCAAGATCGACCGACCGAGCGCGCGGCTCGCGCAGCTCGAGCACGAAGGGCCTGCCATTCCCGAGGCACCGCGCGTCGATGTCTTCTCGGCCCATGCCGTGGAAGTCCGCGTCGCGCGCGTGAAACGCGTCGACCGCCGCGGCTTGGATCAGCTCCTGCACGCTGGTCTGGTATTGCTTGCCGGTGAGCCCGCACGTCGCGCAGCCGCGGCCCTTGCACATGCGGCAAGGCCATCGCGTCTGCGGGATGTCGCGCACGTGCTTGAGGTAGCGGCCCCGCACGAACAGCGGCGCGATCTGGAGCTCGACGGTGTCGAAGCGCGTGTCCACGATGGCGGTCATGTCGGGCTTCTTCACGTCCACCTCGTGGGGGCTCAGGACCGCGACGCGCTTGCCCACCTCGCGGTTTAGCTCCATCGTGACGGGCTCGCCCCACGCGGGCTCGCCCAGGGTCCAGAGGGCCTGCTCGCGGGCCACAATGTCCGGATCCACGCGCGAGCCGATGAGGAACGTGCGGAACTCGATGCTCTCCCAGGCCCGCACGACGAGCGCCGCCAGCGCGTCGAGCTCGGCGAAGAGGCCCTCGCACACGCTGCAGTCGCGCGCCGCCACCGCGGGCCGACCGAGGGCTTCGCGCACCGCGCGGCCGCGCTGGTCGTTGGTGAGGCCCGTGCCCACCTTGCCGAAGGACCTGCCCAAGCAGTGGTCGCACGGCTGCTCCTGCGCCAGGATGCGCGCCCCGGCGCTGAGGTGTTGCTCATCCAGGGCCAGCTGCACGCGCGGGCCACGCGGCTCGGGGCCTTGAAGGTTGGCCCCGCCTGCGCGGGAACGCGGGAGAAGGCTTATGGGGGAGATTAACTTAAGTTAACTCGTGGACGCCGAGACCACCGTCAAGCGGATCGGCGGGAGCACGTTCGCTCTGCTGCCGCCCGATGTCGTCCGCGCACT
>DASYRW010000314.1:0-13891 GCA_036003985.1 Thermoplasmatota archaeon | reverse complement strand
GGCTTTGTATTTGGGCCCTATGATCCCATGGGAATCTTCCTTGACGCTTGCGGGCTGGACACGTACTTAGGTGGTTCTTGGGGCGTGCCGGGTGGCAACGATCAAATGTGGCAGCAGGGCCCAACGGGCTTCGGGATCGACCAAGCCATTGCCTGCTGAGGGTCAGCCCCAATCTTCCAGCCACGCGCTGAGCGTGAGGGAATACAAGATCGTGGGCGCGGTGAGTCCGTCGACCCCGACGTTGAACCATCCCACCTTGCGGACCACTTGATCCGTGTCGGCTCCGCCGGCGAAGTCGAGGCCTTTCTCGGCGATGACCAAGTACGTGCCGTACGGCGCGCCCGAGGGGATGGTGAAGTTGTGGACGAGCGAATCATTCGCTGTCGTCGCCCTGTCGAGGACGGGCCACTTGCTCGTGGCGCTTTCCTTGGGCACCCAGGGGTAATAGATGGTCACGGTCGCGTTGCGCGTACCAAGATAGTCGGGGCTGTTGATGATGCCCTCCATGAGGTGGGTGAAGTCCGCCTCGATGCGGATACTGCCGCCTGGTGCGGTGACGGGGTTGGGGATGGTGAGCGTGCAGCGGGCCAAGCCCTTGGCGACCTCGTTGCTAAGGCGCTTCAAGGCGGTGAGCCGGCTGACATTGTACGTGGTGCAGGCTTGGTGGGTGCGGTCGTCGATGACCGCTTGGCCGCAGAGCCAGTGCTGGCCCACGACCAGCGGGTAGCCGGGGATCTCGGTGGTCGCGTTGGCAAAGGCGGGCCGGATGCGGCCGACGTGGGTGGCGTTGTCCACCATCGCGGAGAGGTTGAGGCTGAAATGGCCGTCCGGAAGAGTCAGCCTTGGCTGGGGGGTGTAGACGTGGCTGAGGATCTCGGCTGCGGGCGTGACGTTGAGCTTGAATTCGTAGGCCTCGTCGCGGCCCAATTCGACACTGCCAGTCCAGCGGAGCGTGCTGGCGTCCAGCCGGGACCATCCGGTGCCTGGGGTTCCGGGGTCGAAGATGGGAAGCCCATCAGGCTGGCGGATGGTGATATCCGTGACCTTGATGCAGCCGCTTATGCATGTTCCTAGAAGGCGGACGGTGGTCTCGTTCTGCGCGTTGGCGAACACGATGCTCCAGGGTGCTGGCTGACCATGGACGAAAACCTTCGGCGTCGCAAGGTGGATGCTGCGGGTAAGGGGTGCAGCGAGCGTTGCCGTGGTTCCCTGGCCCTTGAACAACAGATCTGACCGGCCCACCGTGCTGCTATTCAACGCTGCTGCGACAAGGTCGAACCCTGTAGCGGCGCTGCCCTCCGGACGCGTCCCGTTGAATTCGAAATCCACCATGTTCGCGGCGGCATTGAGGGACCCCCCGATGGTCCAGAAGTCAGGCTGTTGTTGCCATCCCACGCTTGTCCAGTTGGCGTCGGTCGTCTTGGCGGAAACAGCCGTCCAGGCGTTAGGCACCCGGATCTCTAGTTGGGTCCCGGTCGGCAGAAGTTCGCTGGAGTTCAGGCGAAGTGTGAAGGTCTTCGAATTTTTCTCGCTTTCGTAGTGCGTCACGTCCCCATTCTTCACCAACCCCATCGTCACCTGCGCGTCCCCATACCGCACGCCAACGTTGGCCCTGTAGTGCACGCTCTGGTTGGTGACCG
The DNA here is from genome assembly GCA_036003985.1 of Thermoplasmatota archaeon. Taxonomy (GTDB): domain Archaea; phylum Thermoplasmatota; class SW-10-69-26; order JACQPN01; family JAIVGT01; genus JAIVGT01. The sequence goes on along the minus strand of DASYRW010000314.1, from coordinate 12,251 downwards.
CATCGACCTCGATGGCGATGTCGCGGTCGTTGACCGGATAGCCGTTGCGCAGCGGGATCAGCGCGGCGCCGAGCCCCATGGCGTCGCCGTCCACGCTTTCGACCTCGGGCACGACGAAGGCCGTGTCCAAGGGCGGGACCCAGTCGATGGTGCGGCCCACCATCTCGCCCGTGGGCTGCCGGTCTTCGTACAGGACCATCGACCCGCCGCGGCTGTTGTGCAGCGTGAGCCGGAACAGGGCTTGGTCGCTGATGGCGCGGTGGAGCAGGGCTTGGGTGCTGGTGGTGTTGCCGTTGAGCAGCTCGATGATGGCGCGGTTCATGCGGTCGCCGTAGTCGGCGTCGTCCATGGTGTCCATGGCCACGAGGAGGTCCTGCACGTTGCGCTCGAGCGCCACGCGGGTCGGCTGCGTGGACTGCGTGGCCGGCGGCGCGGGCGCGACCAGGGCCAGGCCGAGCAGCAGGAAGGCTGCCACGACCGCGGCCTCGAGGGCTGCGAGCTGCACGGGATCCCGCGTTGGGTTGCGCGCGTCCGTTCGTCAGCCGTGCGGAATCCGCGATTGCACGAAGGTCCAGGTCGGGTCGTGGGGCGCGGGCCAAGCGCGGCTGGAGCGCGGTCGAATCGCCCGCTCGTCCGAAAGTGGATCGGATCGCTCGGAAGCTACCGTCGCCGGCCCTTCTCGGGGGCTTGCGGGGCCGCGGCGTGGGCCTGGCCGCGGTGCTCGCGCAGCTTCTCCGCGAGCTGGCGAAGCAGCGCGCCCTTCTCGCCGCGCACATCGACCAGCACGCGGCCGCTCTTCTCCCACGGCCTGCTTGGATGGGCCCGGCCCTTCTCCAGCACGGGCGTGAGGTGCAGCGCGAGCGCGGCCTTGGCGACCTCGTCGGCGCTGGGGCCGCGCACGGCCAGCTCCTTGGGCACGCGTCGCAGCGGCCGCGCCGTGTGGCTGTCGAAGTAGCAGGGGTACACGACGTACTTGCCGTCGCGCTTGCTGACCATGGGCCCTACTTGGCCGCTTCGACCAGGACCGCGTTGAGGGTGCCGTCCTGGCCCGGGCGCGACGTGATGCGCGCGAGGCCGAGGGTGGTCTTGACGACGGCGCCCTTGGTGATGATGTTCCGACGCACGTAGTGCGGATTGGCCGCGTTCGTGACCACGCCCGGCGGCACGATCTCGGCGCGCTTCGCCTTGCCCGTCTTCGGGTCCGTCACGACAACGCTGTTGGCGGTGATGATGCGGACGCGCGGGTGGCCGCCGCGGGTGCGCACGGTCTTCCGCTTCGGCTGGCCGAGCGTCGCAGGCTGCGCTTCCCGCCCGATCTCGAACTTGCGCTTCTTGTGGGCCGGGATGCGCCGCCCGCCCGTGGGCTTCCGCTTCGACTCCGCCTGCCAGATGGCCATGACACACCCTCGCGGGCCCGCCACCGGGCTGGGCTTATATAAGCGTTGGCCGCCGGACAGGGATCCTGGCGCGGCGGACCAGGCGTCGGGAGGGACCGGGCAAGCGCCCGTGATCGTGCACCCGCTGCTACGGTAACTATATCTACGGGCGCTGACAAAGCCGATCCCACCTGACCGGGGAGGGGGTGGGACCCTCTGCGGACGGGGCCTGCGGCGCAGGCACGAACGCTCGGAACAACAGGGGTGCGGTGTGATGCAGCGCAACGTTCGCAAGGACGCGGTGGCCTCGGACTTCAGCACCGAGATCATCACGGTCGAGGACCTGAGCCAGGCGATCCAGGAGCGCATCGGCCTCATCCCCGACGAGTCCGACCGCGACGCCGAGTTCGTCATGGACATCTTCGGCTACAACGACCGGATCATCGACAACGTCCTCGAGCCCGAGGACCGGCAGCTCTTCTACATCCTCGAGGAGGAGGGCCTGCTGACGACGGAGCGCGAGGAGACGACGCTCTACGACGGCCGCGAGTGGCGCACCCACTACTGGCTGTTCCGCAAGGACCGCATCCTCGGCGCGGCGCGCGAGCACCGCTCCAAGCTGGCCCAGAGCACGGAGGAGTTCGGCATCTACGAGGAGCTCCCCGAGGACGTCTGGGCGACGCGGGCCCGGCTGTAGTTCCAAGCACGCGCGCGGGCCTTGCCCGCGCGTGCTTTCGGTTTTCATCCCACTCCTCCCTCGAAGTCCATCACGCTCCCCCCGCTGTCAGGCCCGTGCGCCTCTTCCCCTACGCGCCGCGCCCGGGCCAGCGCGAGCTCGTGCGCCTGCTCGGCCAGGCCGTGCAGTCGGAGGCGCACGTCGTCGTCGAGGCGGGCACGGGCAGCGGCAAGACCGTGTGCGCCCTCGCCGCGAGCCTGGAGGGTGCGCAGCGCTCCGGGGCCAGGGTCCTCTACTTGACGCGGACCCACAGCCAGCAGGCCCACGTGCTCAAGGAGTTCCGCCGCGTGCGCGAGGCCGCCGGCTTCCCTTGGGGCGCGGTCGCGCTGCAGGGAAGGCGCCACCTCTGCCTGCAGCAGGAGCGCGAGCCGGAGCTGGCCGAGGCCGACGCGGAGGAGTTCGGCCGCATGTGCCGCGACCGCCGGCGCGCCGCCGAGCGGGTCGTGCTGGGCCTGCCAAAGCCTTCGGGCGAGCCGGACGCGCCCGCCTGCCCCTTCTTCGAGGGGGGGCTCCGGCGCGGCACGTCGGACGTGGAGGACTGGGCGCGCGACACCGCCCCCACCGCCGACGCGCTGTCCGCGCGCGCCGCGGTGGCGGGCGTGTGCCCCGACCACGTCGTGCGCCAGCTGCTCGCCGAGGCGACGCTCGTGGTCGCGCCCTATCCCTACGTGCTGGTGCCGGCGTTGCGCACCGCCCTGCAGCGCGCGATGGGCATCGGCCTGGAGCAGTGCATCGTCGTGGTGGACGAGGCGCACAACCTCCCCGAGGCCGCGCGTGAGCTGTGGAGCCGCGAGCTGCGCGTCGAGACCCTGGACCGCGCCATGGCCGAGGCCGAGCAGGCCGGCGACCCCGCGTGCCAGGGCATCCTCGCCACGCAGTTCGTGCGCGCGCTGCGACGCGCCGCGACGGGGCTCGTGCACGAGTACCTGGTGGACGAGGACGGTCCTGTCCCCGACGGCGAGGTCGAAGCGCGCCTGCTGGAGGAGTTGGGCTGCGCCTCGCCGCGGCTTGCGCAGGCCGTGAAGGGCTTCCAGGAGCACGGCGAGCGGCTGCGCGAGGCGCGTCGTCGGCAGGGCAAGCTGCCGCGCTCCCCGCTGGGCGCGTGTGCGGACTTCCTCGCGCTCTGGAGCGCGTCCGGGGAAGAGGGATGGGCCAAGCTCGTGGAGGGCGGCCCGGCGCGGATCGCCTGCCGGCTCCTCGACGCCCGCCTCGCCACGGCGCACCTGCTGGAGGCGCGCGCGACGCTGCACCTCTCGGCGACGCTCGCCCCGCTGGAAGGCTACCGCGACGCGATCGGGCTGCCGCCCAACACGCCGCTCCACCGCTTCGCGCCCGAGCTGCGGCCCGGCCAGCGCCTCGCGCTGCTGGCGGGCGACGTGACGACGCGCCACGAGGACCTCGTCGCGCACCCCGACCTCGTCGCGCGGCTGGCCGGTCACGTCGCGGCCCTGCTGGCCCTCGGGCGCCCCACGCTGGTGTGCTTCCCCAGCCACGACCTGCTCGAGCGCATGCTGCCCTTCTTGCCGCGGGGCCTCGGCCTGGAGCGCCCCGGCATGGGCCCCGCCGAGGTGGCGGCGCTCGTGCAGGCGTTCCGCGCGGGCGAGGTTCGCGGGCTCGCGGCCGTGATGGGCGGCCGCCTCGCGGAGGGCGTGGACTTTCCCGCGGGCGAGCTCGAGCTGGTGGTGGTCGTGGGCTTGCCGTACCCCAAGCCGAGCTTCCGCCTGCGCGCCCTCACGGCGCACCTCGACGCGCGCACGGGCCGCGGCTGGGACGATGCGATCGAGGGCCCGGCGCTCCAGCGGGTGGTGCAAGCGGCGGGCCGGTTGCTCCGCGGCCCCGGCGACCGCGGCGTGGTGGTGGTGCTCGACCGGCGCGGCACGCGCCTCCTCCCGCGGATGCCCGACCTCGTGGCCTGCGACGATCCGGCGCGCGCGGCGGCCCGGTTCTGGGCTGCGCCGGCGCCGCCCGCGGGGTAGTTTGAAGAGGTCCGGGCACGTTCGGGCCCGCGGCGAACGCGATGGCGCTGCCCCTCGACGTCCTCGAGAAGTCGCTGAACCGCAAGATGGCGCTCCAGCTCAAGGATGGCCGCACCCTCGAGGGCAAGCTGGTCGGCTACGACCAGTACATGAACCTCGTCCTCGAGGACACGGAGGAGCGCAGCGACACGAATTCCCGGCGCCTCGGCACCGTCGTGCTGCGGGGCAACAACGTCGTGACGATCACGCCCGAGTAACGCTGACCGCTTCGCAAGCGCGCACGTGCGCGGGCCGCGCATGGATGGCCAGCGGGGATTTAATTTCGGAACATATATATAGTCTTCAAGGGGAATGCCGGGTTGGAAGGGCCCGGCTGGTAGTGTTTCGTGCATCCCATCCCCTCCTAGTGAGGCCAGCACACCCTTCCACCTTTTTCTCCTCCGCGCCGGGCCCGCGCACGCCGCGCGGCGCGCGCGCCTGATCGCGCAGCCGTCGGCCTCGGCGCGCGCGGCTGGGGCTTCGTGACGAGCAGCACCGCCGCGCGCTCGCGCCCGCAGGTCGCGACGGGCTGGACGGCGAACAGCGTCGTGTTCTGGGGCTTCGGCAGCCCCGGTGACAGCGGCTCCCCGCTCGTCGGGCCGGATGGCCAGGCCTACGCGATCCTCACCCATGGGATCACGCCGTACGGCTCGCCCGAGCTATGGGGCACCAACATCCAGCGCGCGCTCAGCCTCGCGCGCGGCGCCGGGTTCAACATCAACGTCGTGACCGCGGACTTCATCCTCTAGGGTGGCCAAAGCGCGCCGCCGGTCGTGACCTCGGCCTGGTCGGGGCCGATGATCACCGTGTGCTCCGCCTGCGTCACGTACCCCGGGCCGGCCTCGCGCAGCACCGCGTAGCTGCTGATGCACCCTGCTTGGGCCAGGAAGCGCACCGCGGCGGGGATCCAACGGTCTTCGACGGCGTTGCGCAGCCACCGCTCGGCGAAGGGCAGCTCGCTGTGCTCCGCGGCGAGGTACTCGAGGGCCTTGCGGGCGTGAGGGTTCCGCACCGGCTTCGCCTGCACGAAGTGCCAGATGTTGCCGTTGTCGCCCTCCTTGATGTGCCCTGCCCCATCGGTGGCGAAGGGCTCGATGGCGTACACCTTGTCCTGCTCGAACTGGCCGTGGCCGCGCGGGATGTTGGGCACGCTTACACCGGCATGCAGCTCGTAGACCTCGATGCTGTGGCCGGTGAGGTTCGAGATGGGCTTGAACCCGTGGCCGCGGATCGTGCTCTCGATGGTGCCGCCGATGTCGGTGAGCTTGACCCCCGCCTTGGCCTGGTTCACGGCGTTGTTGCAGGCTTCGCGGCTCGCCTGGATCATGCGCTCGAAGCGGTTCGTGCCCACCTCGATGGTCACGGCGGTGTCGCCGAGGTGGCCGTCGATGTGCGCTCCGACATCCAGCTTGACGAGGTCGCCCTTCGCGAAGCGCTTCGGGTCGTTGACGTTGGGCGTGTAGTGCGCCGCGTCGGTGCCGATGCTGAGGTTGACCGGGAAGCCGGGCTTCGCGCCCTCCTTCACGATCATCGCCTCGACCTCCTCCGCGACCTCCAGGAGCAGCTTGCCCTCCTGGATCAGCGTCGCTCCATGGTCGCGGGCCTTGGCGGCGATCGCGCCGGCCTTCCGGACCTTGTCGAGGTCGGGCTTCACATCGTCGTGCTCGTGGTCGTGGCGAGCCATGCTTCCAGCTCCGCTTGCGGCAGGGCCCCGTCGCGCAGCACGCGCGGCTCGGAGCCGGTGAGGTCGAGGATCGTGCTCGCTTGGCCCAGGGAAGGGCCGGCGTCGAGGTACACCGCGACGTCTGCGCCGAGCCGCGCGCGCGCTTCGGGGCACGTCGCGGGGCCGGGCTGGCCGTGCACGTTCGCGCTCGTGCACGTGAGCGGCCCGAACTTGGCGAGCAGGTCGAGGGCTGCGGGATGATCGGGGATGCGCACGGCGATCCCTTCTTGGGCCCCGCGCAGCTCGTCGGGCAGGCCCGCGTCGGGCGCCAGCACCAGCGTGAGCGGGCCCGGCAGGAAGCGCTCCGCGGCGCGGCGCGCGAGGGGGGAGAGGCGCGCGACCTGCTGCAGCATGGCCATGTCCGCGACGGCGACGCTCACCGCCATGGAGGGCGGCCGCCGCTTCGCCTCGAAGACGCGCCGCACGGCCGCGGCGTCGAGCGCGTCGCCGCCCAGCGCATAGAGCGTGTCGGTGGGATAGACCACCAGCTCGCGCCGTTGCAGGGCCTCGAGGGCCGCGAGCATCGCCTCGGGGGCTGGCGGCATCACTTCCGCTGCTCCTCGCGCTTGATGAGGTCGCCGAGGGTGAACGTGCCCTTGACCGTGGTGCGCGTCTCGGCCTCGGCGGGCGCGACCTTCTCGTAGAGCTTGATGGCCAGCTCGCGCTCCAGCTTGCGCGCGAGGTCGTCGTGGGGCCGCTGCGTGCCGGCCTCGACCCTGCTCAGCACGGACTGGCGCTCGTTGAGCCGCTTCGCCAGCTCCTCCTGCGTGATGCCCTTCTTGTTGCGCGCGTCGCGGATGCGCTTGCCGAAGTCCTCCACCAGTTCGCTGTCCATCTGCGCGAAGATGTCCTTGGGCTGCTGGCGCGCGGCGCGCTCCTCCAGGCCCTGCGTGACGCGGCTGCGGCCCGTGACCTCGGCCTGGTGGCCGGCGACCTCGACGCCGAACTTGATGCAGTTGCCGCACACCATCATGCGGGTGCCCTCGACGACGGCGGTGCGCAGCGGCGCCTCGCGGCCGCACATCTCGCAGGCCGGCATGGCGCTGGCAATGCCCATGCTCCGCATAAGGCTGCCTCTGGTTCCGGTGGAGCCGGGCCGCTGCGGAGCCTTCGTGAGGTCGGTGGACAGGCTTGTCGAAAGTCCGGTCGCTTCACAGCAACCATCATATAGCCTGAAGGCTAACTGGCCTGCTGCCGGGCCGGGCCCTGAGGGCTGCGCGCATGGAGGACGAGGTCGAGCTTCCACTCCCCGAGATCGTCCCCGCGGGAGAGGACTACAGCAAGTTCCTGGAGGAGCGCATCCGTCAGCTCGAGGTGCGCGCGTCCCAGCTGCGCGACCAGAAGCGGCGCCTCGAGAACACGGCGCGCGTCGCCGAGGTGGACAAGCAGCGCCTCCTCCGCGAGCTTCGCCAGCTCCGCGCCGAACTCGAGAAGCTGCGCACCCCGCCGCTCCTCGTGGGCTTCGTGAAGGACGTGCTCGCCGACGGGCGCATCGTCCTGAAGAGCAGCACGGGCCCGCACTTCGTGGTGCACTGCGCCGACGAGCTCGACAAGGCCACGGTCCTGCCGGGCGCGCGCGTGTCGCTCAACCAGCAGACGCTCGCGGTCGTGGGAGTGCTGCCCCCCAGCACCGACCCCTTGGTCTATGGGGCCGAGGTCATCACGCGCCCCGACGTCGGCTACGACGACGTGGGCGGCATGAAGGCCGCGGTGCGCGAGATCCGCGAGGCCGTCGAGCTGCCCTTGACGCAGCCGGAGCTGTTCCAGCGCATCGGCATCGACCCGCCCAAGGGCGTGCTGCTCTTCGGTTTGCCAGGGACCGGCAAGACCCTGCTCGCGAAGGCGGTGGCGCACCACACGAACGCGACGTTCATCCGGCTCGCCGGCTCGGAGCTGGTGCAGAAGTACATCGGCGAGGGCGCCCGCTTGGTGCGGGAGCTGTTCCAGCTCGCCCGCGACAAGGCGCCGAGCATCGTGTTCATCGACGAGCTCGACGCCATCGGCAGCGCTCGGTATGAAGCCAGCACCAGCGGCGACCGCGAGGTGCAGCGCACGCTCATGCAGCTGCTGAGCGAGATGGACGGCTTCAGCGCCCGCGGCGACGTCAGGATCATCGCGGCCACGAACCGGCCCGACATGCTCGACCAGGCGTTGCTGCGGCCCGGCCGCTTCGACCGGCTCATCGAGGTGCCCTTGCCCGACACGCAAGGCAGGGTGGAGATCCTCAAGATCCACTCGCGGCGCATGGCCCTCGCGGCCGACGTGGACCTGCAGTTCGTCGCGCTCGAGGCCGGCAACACCGCCACCGGCGCGGACCTCAAGGCGATCTGCACCGAAGCGGGCATGTTCGCCATCCGCGAGCAGCGGCCCGACGTGGCGATCGAGCACTTCCGCCGCGGCGTGGACAAGGTGCTGGGCAGCAGCATCAAGGACGCGCAGAAGGTCGTGAAGGACGCGGCCTTCGCCTGAACCCTAGCGAGCCCACCGCGAATTTCATGTAGCAGCAGCCGCGTGGCCGCTGCGTGCGCCTGCTCGCTGCGGTGGCCCTCGCGGTGCTCCTGCTCGCCCAGCCCGCGCTGGCGCAGCTGCCAGTGTTGCCGGGAGGGCCCGCGACCGCGCGCCTCCAACTTGAGCTGCAGGACCCCGGCGCCCCGCTGGTGCCCGCGCGACCCTACGCGCTGCAGCTCACGGTGCGCTACATCTACGCCGGGGGCGGGCTCACGCCGCCGGACCAGAACCCGTGCGCGGATCTCACCGTCGCCGCGGCGCCGAGCTACGCGTCGGTGAACATCACGCCGACGCGCGTCTGCTTCCCCCTCAACCCGTCGCAGGCCTTCGGCACCAGCGTCCCCAACAACACCGCCATCGTCGGCATCAACATCACCGGCCCGTCCGTCGCGCTGGAGCCGGCCGAGGTGCGCATCGCCGCGCACGCGCCACCCACGGGCACCCTGGGCGACGCGACCGGCGAGGTGTCGCGCAACTTCACGACGGCGTACGTGGGCAAGCTCGCGGCGCAGGCCGCGGCCGTCCAGGTCGTGCGCGGCGGCGCGCCGCAGCACGTGGCCGTGCAGCTGGCGAACGAGGGCAACGGCCCCATCGAGGTCACGTTCCGCAACATCACCGCGCCGCCAGGCGTGCGCGTGGTCGCGCCGTCGCGTGTCACCCTCGCCCAGCCCGGCGAGCGCGAGGTCGCGCAGCTGACGGTCCAAGTGCCGTGGACCGGCCCAGTGAAGGGCCCCGTCCAGTTCGAGGTCGTCCCGCGCCACCCGAGCCGGCCCGACCTCGCGGGCGACCCCGTGCGCGTGCAGTTCGACCTCGACGGCCGCGCGGCGATTCCCGGCCTCGAGCTTCCCCTGCTCGTGGCGGCGGTGGGCGCGCTGGCGTTCGCGCGGGCGCGGCGGCGCGCGTGAGTTCGGCGTCCGGACCCGAAACCTCGCGGCGCCAAAGCGCATCCTTTTTATGACCGCCCCAGGCTCTGTCCCTCCTGGGATGCCGCAGGGGACAATCATGCCGCCGAGCCAACCGATCGCCGAGGAGCTCGCGAAGAAGCAGCGCGAGATCAGCGTCAGCGAGTTCTTCGAGCGCAACAAGCACATCCTTGGCTACGACTCCTCGGTCCGCAGCCTCATCACGGTCGTGAAGGAGGCCGTCGACAACGCGCTCGACGCGTGCGAGGAGGCGGGCGTGCTGCCGGACGTGGCCGTCGAGGTCGCGAAGGCCAGCGACGACGAGTTCCGGATCGGCGTGGAGGACAACGGCCCCGGCATCGTGAAGGCGCAGATCCCCAACATCTTCGGCCGCCTGCTCTACGGCTCGCGGTTCCACGCCATCCGGCAGACCAGGGGCGCGCAGGGCATCGGCATCAGCGCGGCGGTGATGTACAGCAACCTCACCACGGGCAAGCCGGCGAAGATCTTGACGAAGATCGCGCCCGAGCATCCTGCCTACGACTGCGAGCTGATCATCGACACCAAGAAGAACCGCGCGGAGATGCTCAAGCAGGCCCCGACCCACTGGGACAAGGACCACGGCACGAAGGTCACGCTGCACCTCGAGGGCAAGTACCAGCGCGGCGGCCAGAGCATCTTCGAGTACGTGCGCAACACGGCCATCGTGAACCCGCACGCCCGCATCTCGCTGAAGGAGCCCGACGGCACCACGACCACCTTCGAGCGCGCGACGGACAAGCTGCCCGCCCCCACGGTCGAGATCAAGCCCCACCCCGAGGGCATCGAGCTGGGCACCCTGCTCAAGATGGCCAAGCACACAGAGAGCACGAAGATGACCTCCTTCCTCACCAACGACTTCGTGCGCGTGGGCTACACGAGCGCGCGCGGCATCCTCGACAAGGCGAAGGTGGAGGAGAAGCTCGACCCGCACGACCTGAGCCTCGACCAGGCCAAGGAGATGCTCAAGGCCTTCCGCACCGCGCGGCTCATGGCGCCCCCGACGGACTGCCTGAGCCCCATCGGCGAGACGCTCATCAAGAAGGGCCTCAAGAAGGAGATGCCCGACGCGGAGTTCATCGTCACGGTCACGCGACCGCCTTCGGTCTACAGCGGCAACCCGTTCCAAGTCGAAGCGGGCGTCGTCTACGGGGGCAAGGCCTTCAATCCCGAAGAGCCGGTCAAGATCCTGCGCTTCAGCAACCGCGTGCCGCTGCTTTACCAGAAAGGCGACTGCGCCTCGACCGCGGCCGTGGAAGGCATCGACTGGCGCCGCTACGGCCTCGAGCAGCGCGGCGGCAAGGGCATCCCGTATGGCCCAGCCGCGATCCTCGTGCACGTCTGCTCCACGAACGTTCCGTACACGAGCGAGGCCAAGGAGGCCATCGCGCACGTCGAGCCCATCGAGAACGAGATCCAGCTCGCGCTGCGCGACTGCGGCCGGCGCATGAACGCGCACATCCACAAGCAGAAGAAGTATGCGAGGATGCGCGAGAAGATGGAGATCATCCGCAAGATCCTGCCCAAGATCGCGGAGAAGAGCGCCAGCATCGTGGGCAAGCCCGTCCCCGACATCGAGCCGATCATCGCGCGCATCATGAACAACGTGCTGATCGACAGCGAGATCACCTACGTGCAAGCGGACAAGAAGCACAAGGTCGCGCTCACGGTCAAGAACTACACCACCACGGGCAAGGGCTTCGAGCTGATCAGCGAGTTCCCTGCAGGAGCGAAGGTCGGGCCCATGGAGCCCAAGGGCAAGGTCGACGGCCAGCGCATCGTGTGGGACCTCAAGCGCATCCCGGCCGGCGAGTCGCGCAAGATCGCGTACGAGCTGCTCGGCTTGGACCAGGAGGCCTACGACGAGACCGAGCTGCTGGTCAAGGGCATCGACGAGGAGCTGGTCATCGGCGCCGAGGCCATCGAGGAGAAGCCCCCCGAGGGAGAGCAGGAACGCATCACCGAGGTGAAGGCCTGATGGCGCCCCGCAAGAAGAAGGCAGAGCGGGACGCGGAGCGGGTGGAAGCGAGCCAGAACAATCCGCGCTACCAGAAGGCCCAGGCCGAGCTCGAGGGCATCGCGCAGCAGGTGTACAAGCAGCTGCACGATGTCAAGGTCCCGGAGCTCACCATCGCCACGCGCACGAAGCAGAACATCGAGTTCCGCGACGAGCTCGGCGTATGGAAGTACGGCGAGAGCGAAAGCCTGAGGAGCGCCAAGACCACCGACGGGGCGCTGATGCTGCTGCGCACGATGCACATGGCGGAGTTCATCCGCGACATGATCCGCACGGCGAAGTCGAGCACGCTGCGTGAGATGTACTACATCAGCGAGGGCTGGGACCTCGCCAAGTTCAACGACCAGAACGAGTCCGACAAGCTGGCCGAGGACCTGGAGATCATCACGGAAGTCCTGCGCGAGGACTTCAAGCTGCGGCCGGAGGAAGATGGCGCGCGCGTGCTCGGCGACCTCAGCATCGAGGAGGTCACGCGCAACGGCGAGCGCCGCCGCATCAACTGCCGCGACGACGTCGGCGACGCGGGCTACAACATCCCGTACAACTGCGAGAAGGAGAAGATCAAGGTCCTCGCGACGAACGCGAAGATGATCGTGGCGATCGAAACTGGCGGCATGTTCGACCGCCTCGTGGAGAACGGCTTCGACGAGACGCACAACGCCCTGCTCGTGCACCTCAAGGGCCAGCCCGCGCGGAGCACGCGGCGGTTCATCAAGCGCGTCAATGAGGAGATGAAGCTGCCCGTGGTGGTGTTCACGGATGGCGATCCCTGGAGCTTCCGCATCTACGCGAGCGTGGCCTATGGCGCCATCAAGACGGCCCACATCAGCGAGTACCTCGCGACCCCCACAGCCCAGGACCTGGGCGTGACGCCAAGCGACATCGTGAACTACGATCTGCCCTCGGACAAGCTGACGGAGCAGGACGTGAAGGCC
>DASYRW010000313.1:0-32727 GCA_036003985.1 Thermoplasmatota archaeon | reverse complement strand
CGATCTCGAGGGTCGCGTCGGCGAAGAGCCGGTCCTTGGGCTGCGCGGCCTGGGGCGTGCCCGCGTCCGCGCGAACCTCGGCCAGCAGCGCGCCGTACCGCTGCGCGTGGTGGCCCGCGAGGGCCCGCAGAGCGTCCTTGTCGAGGGCCTGGACCTCGCGGATGGCGCGCGCGATCTGGCGGCGGTGGCGCACGGCCTCGACGACGTTGCCCGTCCCGGCCTCGCCCTTGGTGCGGATCATGGCCGCGCCCTCGAAGATGCGCCGCGTTGCTTCGCCCAGGGTGCGCGCGCCGCACACGAAGGGCACGGTGAAGCCGCGCTTGTCGATGTGGAAGTAGGGGTCCGCGGGCGTCAGCACCTCGGACTCGTCGATCATGTCCACGCCGAGGGTCTCCAAGATCTGAGCCTCGGCGAAGTGGCCGATGCGCGCCTTGGCCATCACCGGGATCGTGACCGCGTCGACGATCTCCGCCACGACGCGCGGGTCGGCCATGCGCGCCACCCCGCCTTCCGCGCGGATGTCGGCGGGCACGCGCTCCAGGGCCATGACCGCGACGGCGCCCGCCTCCTCGGCGATGGCGGCCTGCGCGGGGGTGGTCACGTCCATGATGACGCCTCCCTTCTGCATCGACGCGAAGCCGCGCTTCAGCAGCTCCGTGCCGTGGCGGAGCTTCGACAGGTCCACGTTGACCGGCATGGCCTTCGGCGGCCCATCCCCCCCGGGGTATAAGAGGCTTTGGCGGGCAGGCGGCGGCGATGCGCGGCGCGCGCTACGACGGCCGGCGACGGAACCGCGCGACCGCGTCGCGGTAGAGGAGCACCACGCCCACCCACGGCAGCACCACGAAGAGCGCGGCGGCGCCCGCGATCGTGCCGAGGTCGCCCGCCGCGTCGCGCGCGATGAGCAGCCCGATGAAGGTCCACACGAGCGCCCCCGGCACGCCGAAGAGCGCGGTGGGGTGCGCGTAGAGATCGAGGGGCACTTCCCGACCCTTCGCGGCGCCGAGCTGGCGGAACACGCGATCCTCAAGCGCGTACACGTTGGTGGTGGGGAACGCGCCGTCCTTGCGCCGCCAGTGGCAGGCCGCATCGGACACCGACCACAGCGCGGGACCCGTGTGGCCGCCGCAGAAGATCGCACGCTTGGGGCGGAACCCGAGGAACAGCAGCGGAACCACGAGCGCCCAGTACGCGACGTACGCGACGCTGGCCACCGCGAGGAACATGATCAGCAACCCGAGGGGCATGCCGACCGCGGCGAGCAACGGCTCCACCCACTGCAGCACGTACTGCGCGACGGCGAGGGGCGAGAGCGCGACCAGCCCCGCCAAGCCCGCCGCGCCCCTGCGCCACGAGAACATCTCGCGCGCCAGCTCGTCGAGCATGCGGCTGCGCGCCATGGGCGGCGCGCCGGGGTCGCCGGTCGCGCCCGCCGCCTCGAAGCGGACGTGGCGCGCGATCGCCTCGAACTGGCGGCGCGCGTGGGACTCGACGAACCAGCGCACGAGCGGGCGGGCCACCCACGGGCGCCGCGTGCGCAGGCGGCGCGCGAGCGCGGCCCAGCGCGTGGCCTCCTCGGGTGGAGCCTCGGGCTCGAGGCGGACGCGGCCCAAGGCCGGCAGCGTGTCCGTGAACCGCAGCGCCCCCTCGTACGCGCGGACCAGCTCGGCGATGCCCGCGTCGGCGGTGGGCGCGGCCGCCGCGCCGGCCCCCATGTCCGCGACCTGCTGCCCCACGCGCCTCGCCGCCCGGCCGGGCACCGACTCGCCGGCGGATAACGGCGACGGTCGGCCCGGCCGCTGCGGGTGCGCGCGGTTCCGAGCGCTCCGAAACCCGCGGGTTCATGGGCGCGACCATCCTTGCCGAGGCATGGAGCTGCGCGCGCTGCAGGACGCGCTGGCGGAGCGGTTCGCCGCGATGGACCGCCAAGCGGGATTGCCGTTCCTCGTGAGCGTCCTGCAAGAGGAGGTGGGCGAGCTGGCCCGCGCCGTGCGCAAAGGCGAGGCCCAGCGAGCGGGCGACGAGGCGTGCGACGTGCTGTTCATGGCACTGAGCATCTGCAACGTGCTCGGCCAGGACGCGGAGCAGCAGGTGCGCGCGAAGTTCCTCGAACGGCCCCTGGCGGACGTGACGCGGACGTGGGAGGACGTCCCGCGGCGCTAGGTGAACCCGAAGTCGCGCGGCTGCTTGAGCCTGAAGTTCCGGTCGCGCGCGTAGCTCTCGAGCCCGCGCAGGATCCACCGCCCGCCGGCGCGGCCCAGCACGTTGACGAGGGCCTTCACCGGCGAGGGCATGCGGCTCACGAGCCAGAGGCTCTGGTCCATCTCGAGCACGGTGTGGCGCCAGCAGTGGTAGATGACGTTGTACCGCGCCTCGTCGAGCTTCTCGCCGATGCGGTAGAAGCCCTCGTCGCGCAGCACGCCCACGGGCACGAAGCACAGCGGCGCGATGATGAAGTGCGGCTGCTCGATCTCGTGCTCGAGCCTGAAGATGAGCCGCACGGTCTCCCACGCGTCCTCCTCGGTCTCGCCCGGCAGGCCCACGATGACCGTCATGGCCGGGTACCAGTAGTTGGCGTTGAGGTGGCGCACCGCGTCCACGATGATGTGCTGCCAGTCCGCGACGCTGAGGGGCAACGCCTTGCGCGGCATGAACTTCTTCATCAGCTCGGGCGAGCCGGTCTCGACCCCGCTCTGGATGCCGATCCACTTCTGCGGTCCAGCCCCCACGACCTCGGAGATGCGCTCGGCCATGCGCGGGTGGCTCACGGCAGGGCTGAGCGTGCCGTGGGTGGGGTTGCAGTGCGCGATGCCGGGGAACTCGCGCACGGCCTGGAACAGCTCCACGACCGCGTCCACGTTCGGCTCCAAGGTCGCGCGGTTCTCGCAGCGGTACAGGAAGATGTCGTCGCTGTGCAGCCACGCCTTGCGGAAGCCGCCCTGCTCGACGTTCACGCGCACGTCGCGCAGCACCTTGTCGATCGGATAGTCCCGCGCGCGGCGCAGGTTGACGTCGCAGAACTCGCAGTTGCGCCCGCAGCCCCGCATCGTCTCGACCATGCCGTGCATGGCTGGGCCGACGATGTCGGGCATCTCCTCGACGCGCGGGAAGTCCTTGACCTTGATGAAGCGGTCGCCGCCCTTGGCCGCGAGGTCGCGCAGCAGGTGCGGCGCGGCGACATCGCACTCGCCGTGGACCACATGGTCGATGCCGAGCTGGTCGAGCACGGCGGGGCGGTGCTCGAACTGCCACACGCCGGGGCCGCCCACCACGACCTTGTAGGAGCGCTTCGCCGCGTGGCCGTTGACGCCGTGGCCGTTGCGGCCGTTCGCCGCCAAACCATTGGCCGCGAGCGCGAGCTTGGCGAACTCGTGCTTCGTGTACGCCTCGAACTCGCCGCCGTTGGTGAAGGTCATGCTGACGGGCCCGAGCCCGAGCGGATCCATGGCGCTGAGCGCGACGACCTCGGTCTCGGGCCCGATGAACTTGTGCAGGTAGCGGGGGTGCGCGACGACGACCTCGTCGCGCCGGTACGCCGCCGGCCCGTTCAGCAGCGCGGCCTCGAGCTTGCGCAGCCCGTAGGGCGCAACGCGCGCGACGCCGCGGTCGTGCGGGGGGTCGGGCGCGAGGATCCGGAACGCGAGCCGGCTCGCCCACACGTCCGCCGGGATGCAGCTGAAGAACGTGCTCAGGGGCAGCTCCCAGTAGTTGCTCATGAGCGTGTAGTCGGTGGCGAGGACGATGCGCGCCATGGGCCCGGCATTTTAACCTCTCGGGCCTATAAATCGGTGCTGGGGCCGCGATCGAACGCGTTCATGCGTGGCGGCCCAGGACCACCACGATGCGACCATCGCGGAAGACGCGGATCACGCCGCTCGTGCTCACCGTGACCGCGACGCTGTTGGTCTTCTTGGTGATGCTCGCCGCCGCGAGGTGGCGGCCCCCGAGGCCCGAGGGCAGCTCGATGCCCTTGTCGGTCTCCAAGTAGCGCCCGGCGGCCTCGATCACGCCGTCGCTGCGCACGACGAACGCGCCGTCGAGGCGGCTGAACTCCTTCGCGGTCTCCCAGTTCTTGTCCTGGAGGATGTTGCGCTCCTTCTCCGGGTGGCCCGCGAAGGGGTTGATGACGAGGGGCCGCGAGTGCTCGAGCACCTTGCCGCTGTCGCCCACCACGAAGATCGCCCCCACGCGGTGGCCTTCCCGGCCCTCGCGCGCCAGCTCGCTCGCGAGCGCGATCACGCGCTCCACCACCTTGAGGTTCGCCGAGTCCTCCAACTGCGAGCGCAGCCGCGCGAGCTCCAGGTCCTTGTCCACGTCGAAGACCACGATGGCGTCGATGGCCTCGCCGTGGCTCGCCAGCACGAGCACGTTGTCGCTCAGCTGCAGCGCGCCCTCGAGGTAGGTCTGGAGCAGCAGGTCGTTGAGCTGGTTCAACGCGCTGACGGTGCTGCGGACGCCCCCGGGGAACGGGAGCGACGCCTTGACCTTGCCCGCGTAGCGGCGCCGGAGCCCCTCGTCGCTCGTGGCGAGGATCACGGGCACCGGGCTGCGCTGGAGGCACAGATCGACCAGCTCGGACTGGTCGGTCACGACCAAGAGCAGGTTGATCTTGAGGCGGTCGCGGAGCGCCTCGAATGCCTCGACGAGAGCCCGCGCCTTCTCCATCTCGATCTCAGGAGGGAGCCCAGCAGGATAAAGGCCGCGCCATCAGCGCTTCCGGCGCTTCGCCGCCGAGGCCTTGCGGGGCTTCGGGGCGGGCCGCGCCTTGGGCTTCGCCTTCGCCTTGGCGGGCTTCGGCGGGGCCGCGCGCTTCGCCGGTGCGGCCACCTTCGGCGCGGCGAGGGGCGCGAGCTTCCGCCGGACCTTGACGCGGCGCCGGCCGATGGGGTGCGTGGCGTTGTACTCGAGGAAGACCGCGTCGCCCTGGATCATCTCCAACTGCGACTGGGTCTTGTTGTGGAAGAGCCGCACGAGCTGCTCCTCGGGCACATGGACGAAGCGGCGCCGGAGGCTGTCGAAGGACGCGCGGGCCCAGTCGGAGCGCTCGAGGACGGAGCGGCCGCTCTTATATTGGGTTTCCAGGATGTCCTTCCCCGATTTGAAGGGCACCTTATGAAGGGGCTTCGATTCAACGAAATCCGTAGCCATCCGGGACCCTGGTTTGGGACATAAACTAATGAAATATAATAAGTTTGCCTCGACCGAGCCACGCGCCCCTGGGGAGAGGCCAGGCGGGAAGCACCGTGGCCGGGGAAGGGCAGCCTTCAGACAACCTGAAGTTACGGAACGAAACTTTATGTTGGATGGTAACTTAGTCCCTGGCGTGAACGACCTCACTGCGGTCGGCGCCGCGATGGCGCACGGCGGCCGCGCCGACCTCTGCCCGGTGACCGAGACGATCAAGATCATCGGCAAGAAGTGGTACCTGATCATCCTCCACGAGCTCACCAAGGGCCCGCGCGGCTTCAACGAGCTCCGCCGCAGCGTGCGCGGCATCAGCGCCAAGGTGCTGAGCGAGAGCCTGCAGCACCTGGAGCAGCGCCAGCTCGTCGCGCGCCGCGTGCACAGCGAGAGCCCCATCCGCGTCGAGTACTCGCTGACCCCCAAGGGCGAGGAGCTCGAGCAGGTGTTCCACGTGATGAAGGCGTGGGGCGAGAAGTGGCAGGTGTGTACCGAGGCCGAGCGCCTCGAGGCCAACGCGCGCCTCGTCGCGGGCGCGCCGACCGCGCCGAACCCGCTCTGAGGTTCAGACGAACCGCACCTGCCATGAAGCTTCGCGTTCCAGCGGAAGCGCGCTGCCATAAAGTGCGCGGCGCTTCGTTTCCCATTATTTTAGCGTTGCCGCCGGCAGCCTCAAGCCCCCGCACCGGATTGTAACAAACACCGCGCCGGAAGGGGCGCAAGGTGCGCCCGAACCGCGCGCCCGGGACGCGACTCCCGCGAGGGAGCCGCGGGACCTCCGCGAGGAGGAAGGCCCCGCCGACGGGCGGCGCCCCTGGGACACGTGCGGCGCGAGGACGACCCTGGCGGTGCGCAAGCACCGCAAGTCGCGGCTGATCCCCGCGGCGACCGCAGGCAACGCGAAACGCGGTAGGCCCCTCGCGGGGCCGAAGCAGGGAATGCCAGCCAACCGCCGGGACCAGGCTCATTACCTGGATTTCGGTGGGGGCAACCAGCGGCACGACGCATCCCATCGCGGAGTGCCGGGACCTCGGCAGACAGACCGGGAGCGCAAGCTCTCGTGCAGATCCCAGGATCCTCGCGAGGATCCGAGGCGCAAGGTCCCTGCGCCGGGAACGCCCGCGGGCCCGCAAGGGCTCGCGAGGTCGAACGCCCTCGCCACGGGCGCAAGCCCGTGCACGCACGACCGGCGACGCGCGCGCAAGCGCACGCCGCCGCGCACGGATGTCGCCACCGCCGCGAGGCGGGGCGCGACCCAGCGCCAAAACGGTCGGACACCCGGTCCGCCGCGCAAGCGGCCCGCACCCTCGCAAGGGGGAGCGTGCCGGGCTCGAGAGGGCCCGGGTCTGGACGAGGCGCAAGCCTCGACCTGACGGAGGACCGGCGGAGCGCCGAAGGAACCCGCAAGGGTTCGCCCGGCGTCCTGACCGGCGCGGTGCCTTTCACCTTTCTGCTGCTCTTGCCGCGGCCCGCCGCCCACATCGCCTCCCGGGGGCGGGCCGACCTTTCCCGTGCGCGACCTGGCCAAGGCAGACCGTGCGTGGCGCGATTCCTTGACCGTACATCGAGGCCGCTACCGCCGCACCGGCGGCTCCCTCGGCAGCTGGATCGCGCCCAGCAGCTCGAGGTACGCCTGCAGCCGCTCCAGCTCGCTGCGCAGCGTCGCGAGGACGTTGGCGATCTTCGCTCGGTCGTCGCTCTCGGGCATGGTGGCCAGCGCGGCCTCGTACTTGGTGAACTCCTTGAACGCGTTCTCGACGCCCTTCTGGCCCTTCATCACGATGGCGCGCTTCATGCCCTCGAGCAAGTCGCCGTCGAGCTGGACGAAGACGCGCCGGTCGCCCGCGACCTTGACCTTGCGGACCATGCCGAGCACCTCCAGCAAGTCGAGGCTGGTGGAGATGCTGCTGAGGCTGTAGCCGGTCTCTTTGGCGAGGTCGCCGAGCGACACGGGGCCGCCGTCCGCGGTCAACGCGGCGATGATGCGGCCGTGGACCTCGCTGTAGCCCATGAGCGCCGCGACGTTGGCGAAGCTGCTGTACAGTTTGTCCTTGATTTCCGCGGGCGCGGCCTTGCTGGCCGTGCTAGTTGCTTTGGCTTTCCGCTCGGCTTGAGTTGAACCCGTCATCGCCCGCAACTCGAAAGGGCTATATGCGTCATCCTTGATAAGCGTTCCAAACTTTCAGAACTTGCTGAAAGTTGCTTGGAGGTTCCTCGTATGGCAGCCCGCGTCGAGCAGCTTGCGCCCAACGCGACCTTCCGGAGCCCCGGCTCGAAGGCCGAGATCCCCTTCGAGATCTCGCACAACGTCAAAGAAAGCCCCGAGCAGGTGAAGCAGCTCATCGGCGAGCTCCTTGCCGGCAAGGAGAACGTCACCGTCATCCGCGTCACCAAGTCCCTCTGCCCCTACTGCGTGGACGAGGAGAAGTTCGCGAAGATGAAGGTCACTGCCGTGATCTTCGAGGAAGGCAACCAGGTCAAGCTCGTGAAGCGGTGCGAGGAGCACGGCTTCGTGTGGGACAAGTATTGGGAAGACTACAACATGTTCAAGGAAGCCCGCGTCGCGGCGGACTTCGCGAACCACCTCGAGACGGCCCACGTGTTCGGCAACGTCAAGGAGCAGGACATCGACTGCCCCAAGATGTGCGGCCTGTGCCCCAAGCACAAGTCCCACACCGGCCTCGGCAACATCGTCATCACCAACCGCTGCGACCTCTCCTGTTGGTACTGCTTCTTCTACGCGAAGGAGGGCGAGCCTCTCTACGAGCCGTCCCAGGACCAGATCCGCATGATGCTGCGCGCCATGAAGAACGAGAAGCCCACGGGCGCCAACTGCGTGCAAATCACGGGCGGCGAGCCCACAGGCAGGCTCGACCTCGTGGACATCATCAAGATCGCCCGCGAGGAGGGCTACGACCACGTCCAGCTGAACACCAACGGCGTGAACATCTCCAAAGATCCCGACATCGCCCGCAAGTCGCGCGAGGCCGGCGCCAACGTGTTCTACCTCAGCTTCGACGGCGTCACGCCCAAGACGAACCCCAAGAACTTCTGGGAGATGCCCGCCGCGCTGGACGCGGCGCGGCGCGCGCCCATCGGGGTCGTGCTGGTGCCGACCGTCATCGGCGGCGTGAACGACCACGAGCTGGGCGACATCATCAGGTTCGGCGCCGCGAACCTCGACATCGTCAGGGCCGTGAACTTCCAGCCCGTGAGCCTGGTGGGCCGCATGCCCGACAAGCTCCGCGAGCGCCAGCGCATCACGATCCCCGGCGCGTGCCAGAAGATCGAGGAGCAGACCAACGGGGAGATCGCCAAGCGCGACTTCTTCACCGTCCCGATCAGCGTGAAGGTGAGCAAGTTCGTCGAGGCGATGAAGGGCAAGCAGACCTACAACCTCTCGATCCACTTCAGCTGCGGCGTCGGCACGTACGTGTTCAAGACCCCGAGTGGGAAGCTCGTGCCCATCTCGCGCTTCGTGGACATCGAGGGCATGCTCGAGTTCCTCGAGGAGAGCGCCGACGAGATCACCGCCGCGAAGCACCGCAACCTCGCGCGCGCTGCCGCGCTGGGCAAGCTGGTGTGGAAGCTCGACACCTTCGTGGACAAGGCCAAGATGCCGGAAGGCCTCGACATGGGCAAGATGCTCTTCGACGCCTTCGTCAAGGGCGACTACGACGGCCTGCGCGCGTTCCACTACAACAGCCTGTTCATCGGCATGATGCACTTCATGGACCCGTACAACTACGACGTGGACCGCGTCGAGCGGTGCGACATCCACTACGCCATGCCCGATGGCCGCGTCGTGCCGTTCTGCTCGTTCAACGTTATCCCCGAGCTGTATCGCGACCGCGTGCAGCGCAAGTACAGCATGGACCCCAAGGAGTGGGCCAAGCAGAACCCGCAGTACGTCACCGCGGAAGGCAAGATCCGCGACTACGAGACGAAGTACAAGCGCGAGCTGGCCCTCGAGGACAAGCGGCGCATCATCGACCACTACGAGAAGGCCATCGGGCGCCCCATCGAGCACCCGCTGAAGGCCTCGACGGCGCTCCCGACGGTGAGCCCCTTCGCGGCGCAGAACGCGGGCGGCGCGGTCGTGTCGCTCAAAGTCGGCAGCCCAGCTGGTGGCTGCGGGTGCGGGGACAGCCACGGCGCGGGACACAAGTGCGCCTGCTGAGGCCGCGCGCGCAAGGCTTTAGCCTTGGCTGAGCTTGCGCCAGCCGATGACCCAGTTCGACGAGAAGCTCACGCAGATCCAGAGCGAGAGCTTCCGCGAGGGCAAGCTCGCGCGCCGCCGGCTGGGCGCCATGGTCCTGGGCGCCCTGTTTCGGCTGGGCACGCTGCGGCGGCGCAGGCGGTGACATGGCCCCTCCGCTGCGCGTCCGCGTGCGGCTCCGGCTGGAGCGCGGCCCCCGCGGCGAGCGCGAGGACTGGGAGACCGGCTTGCTGGAGGGCGGCGAGTCCGTCCCCACGTCGTGGGTGGCCACGCCGCTGCCAGCCCCGGGCGAGTTCCGGATCGAGCACGGCCACATCCTCGCCGACCGCGAGCACCTGCTGCTCCAGGACCTCGTGCGCGTCGAGGGCGGCCAGGTGGTGGTCACGAGCACGACCCGCCTCGAGGGCCACCCCCTCGGCGCCACGGGCGAACGGTTGCACCGCCTGGGCCACCCGGGCCGCGCCGCGAACCGCTTCGCCGACGTCGTGTGGAAGCAGTACCACGAGGTCGTGGACATCTTCAGCGACCCCGCGACGCGCCGCGACTTCGCGCGCGCAGTCCGGCACCCGCAGCTCCTCACGCCGCGCATGCAGCGCACGCTGCTGTTCCTGGTGCTGCTCAGCACGGTCTGGGTGTGGCTCGTGGGCCTGCTCGGGCTTGCGCTTGCCTCGCCGCGGCTGAGCGTCGCGTGGAACGTGCTGTTCACGCTCTACTTCGCCTCGATGGGCACGAACCTCTTCCTGCCGATCCCCGTCGAGCCGATCGCGCTCGCGTCGGTGGGCACCTTGGGCATCTGGCTGGTGGTGCTGTCGAGCGCGGCGGGCAAGGCGGCAGGAGCCTGGATCATCTACGCGCTCGGCCCCGCGCTGCGCGCGGGCGTCGCGAAACTCGAGGCGCGGAGCCGGCTCACGCGCGCATTCATGGCCCGGGCGGAGCGGTTCGCGCGCCGGTTTGGGTACGCGGCGCTGGGCCTCATGCTGGCCGTGCCGTTCAGCCCCTTCGACATCGTCCCCGTCTACCTGTTCAGCGGCATGGGGCTGCGGCTGAGGCCGTTCCTGCTGGCCGTCTTCGCCGGCTTCGCGCTGCGGTTGCTCGCGGTGCTGCTGCTGGGCCAGGCGCTGTTCGGGATCCGCTAGCTAGCCGGGCGCGCACTCGTGGATCGCCAGCAGCCCGAAGGCGCTGTCGACGCAGAGCATGTGGAGGCAGCTGTCGTAGTACACATGCACCCAGCTCTTGCCGCCGTCGGACCATTCCACATCGAGGGGCAGCACGATATGGCACGCCGACGCGCTTGGCGAAAGCGCCGGAAGCGCAGCGGCCAGCAGCAGCACGGGGATGAGGACACGCATCGGAAACCTCCCAGTCTGCGACGGGCTGTGCGACCCATAAGGCTATGCAGCCGCCGCCCGCGCCTACCCGAGCACACGCTGCCTCGGGAGATCCTTGTCGGTCAGCGGCTCGGCCTCGAGCTTGCGCAGGCGCTTCAGGTCCTTCGCGAAGCCCTTGTTGTCGTCGTGCGGCGTCTCGAGCACGCCGGGCGCATCGCGCCAGCGCGGGTCCTGCAGCAGCAACTTGAACCCCGCGGCGCCCATCGTGCCCTTGGTGATCTCGGCGTGGCGGTCCACGCGGCTGCCCCTCGGGGTCTTGGAGTCGTTGACGTGGAACGCGCGCACGCCGGCGGTGGTGTCGTCGAAGAGCGCTTCGACCAGCTCCATCGTCTTCGCGTATCCCTCCCGGGTTTGCAGGTCGTAGCCGGCCGCGAGCGTGTGGCACGTGTCGATGCACACGCCGAAGCGGCGCGGCTCGCCGGTGAGGTCGATGATCGTGCGCAGCTGCTGCAAGTCATAGCCCAGCATCGTGCCCTGGCCCGCCATGTTCTCCAGCGCGATGGTGACGTCGCCGTAGTCCTTGCCCTTCTTGAGGCACCACTGCAGGTTCTTCGCGATGGTCCTCAGGCCCTTCTCCTCGCCGCCGCCGAAGTGCTGGCCGGGGTGGAAGATGACCGTGCCGATGCGCAGCTCGTGGGCGCGCTTCATCTCGTCCAGCAAAGCCTCGCGGCTGTACTCGCCCGTGTGCCCCTGGCCGGCGAGGTTGATGAGGTAGTTCGCGTGGACCACGATGGCCTGGACCTTGCTCGTCGCGCGCGCCGCTTCCCAAGCATGGATCTGCTCGGGGGTGAAGTCCTTGATGCCGCGGAGCTTGCGCGGGGGCTTGACGAAGACCTGGATCGCGTCGCATCCGATCTCGGCGGCGTGGCCGAAGGCGTGCTCGGGGCCGCCCGCGACGCTGACGTGCGAGCCGAGGATCATCGGGGCGCCATCGCGCGCCGCGCGCAAAAGCTTGCCGGGCCTAGGCCATCGCGAGCCGCGCCACGCGGCCGCAGCCGTGGCAGCGCAGGTGGAGTTGCTGCGCGTCTGCGTCCTCGTCCGGCAGCAGGTGAACGCGGCCGCAGTCGCACACGCAGGGCACCTCGCCGCGCGGCGTCCGCAGCCAGAGCGCGCCGTCGAGGACGCGCCAGCCCAGCACGCGCTCGCCCGCGAGGGCCGCGAGGGGCACGGCGTCCATGCTCGCCCCAACGCGAGCGGGGCACGAAAGGTTTCCGGCGGGTGCGAAAGCTCCTTGTCCCGCGCCGGCCCTCGCCGGCAGCGTGACGGCGGTGCGCGCGGCCTGCCTGCAGATGGCCTTGAAGCCCAGCCCCAAGGAGGCGTGGGCCCACGCCGGCGCGATGGCCTCGCACGCCGCGACCGCAGGCGCGCAGCTGGCGCTGCTTCCCGAGTATTGGTTCCTGCCGCGGGGCGACGGCCCCCCGCGCGACCCCGAGGGCTTGAGCGCGGGCGCGCGCGAGGCGGTGCAGGACATCAGCCGCGACCTCGGCCTCGCGATCGCGGGCAACGCGCTCGCGCGGCACGAGGGCCACCTGCACAATACGCTGTTCGTGTTCGACCGCGGCGCGCTGGTGGGGCAGCAGGACAAGCTGCATCCGATGCCGACCGAGGAACGCTGGGGCGTGTTGCCCGCCCATGACCTCGTTCCCTTCGCGTGGCAGGGCGCGCGCGTCGGCGGCGTGGTGTGCGCCGACGTGCTGCACCCCGAGGGCGTGCGCATCCTCGCGCTGCGCGGGGCGGAGGTGCTGCTCGTGCCGGTCATGAGCTGGCTCAAGCCCAACGATCGGGGCAAGGACGCGCGCAAGGCGATGTTCGTCGCGCGCGCCTACGACAATGCTTGCTTCGTGCTCAAGGCGGGCAGCGTCAGCGGTCCTGGGCCTGGCCGGCTCGTCGGGCGCTCGCTCGTCGCGGCGCCGTGGGGCATGCTCGCCGAGGCGCGCGACGAGCTGGGCGAAGAGGTCGTGCTCGCCGACTTGGACCTCGACCAGCTGCGCGAGGAGCGCCGGCGGAGCCTCAGCCTGCCCCGGCGGCGGCCCGAAGCGTACGGCGCGCTGGCGGACCCCGCGCTGCAGGTTGCGCGCGGCGCGCCCGAGGGCCAGGAGCCCGGGTTCGACATCGGCGGGCCAAGCGCTTCGTAGTTTGATGCCCGCCCACCCTTGGGACGGAAGGTTCGCCTACGAGGCCTTTGAGGGGAGGGTGGACCGAACACGCCGAACCTACTTCGGCGCCTTCCGCGCGCTGCCGCGGTACTCGCTCGCGGGGTAGCGCGCCTCGTTCCGCCGCAGCTTGCGCTGCATCGCGTCCTCGAGCCGGATGCCCAGCCGCTCCGACAGGGTCAGCGCGAGCAACGCCACATCCGCCAGCTCGTCCTCGACGCGCTCCCGCCAGGCGGGGTCGGCCATCACCTCCTCCGGCCGAGGGTCGGTCCATTGGAACTGCTCCAACAGCTCGCCGGCCTCGATGGCGACGCTCGCGGCGAGGTTCTTCGGGCTGTGGAACTGCGCCCAGTCGCGCGCCGCGACGAAGGCCCTCAGGTCGCGGCGGAGGTCGTCGAGGGTCGCGGCCATCGGGGGCGGAGCGCGCTCCCCGCCTAAAGAGGGTGGCCCGCGCATGTTGCCTGGCCACCGCACGGTCCCCCGCGGGGCGCCCCGTCCGGCCCTCCGGGTCCACGGCGCGGCCCTGTTCCCGCGGCGCGCGCCGGCGTTTGCGGCGAAGGCCTAAGTCCCGGGAGCGACCGCTCCAGTGGACGGACAGGGGGAGCGGCCTTGCACCGCACCGCGCTCGCAGCGCTGGCCGTCGCCGCGGCCGGCTTGGTGGTGGCGCCAGGAGGCGCGTCCCTGTACGTGTACATCCCAGATGTTCTCGTGATCCGCACGCCCGCGGAGGCCGACGCGTGGCTCACCGACGCGGAAATCAGCCTCGGTGTGCAGCCTTCGAGCGATCCGATCTACGCGACCCACCCCGAGCTGAAGCGCCTCGACCGCACGGCCAAGATCATGACGAAGCACTGGGCACAGCTCGACGGGGCCTGCGATGGCAACGCGGTCTTCGCGCTCCTGTACCTCACGATGACGTGGAGCGTGCGCGAGCACGTCCTGCAGGGCTACTTCGACGACAACGACTACCTCGCCACGATCACGACCGTGTTCGCGTCGCTGTACCTGGACGCGTGGAACCACTGGAAAGCCGGCGACGTCGCGCACGTGCAGAAAGGCTGGCAGGAGGCCTTCCGCGCGGGCAGCGGCCTGCACACGAGCGTGCTGCAGGACGAGTTCCTCGGGATCAACGCCCACGTCAACTACGACCTCGGCGTGGCCATCGCGACCCTCGGCACCACGGATGCCAACGGCCACAGCCGCAAGCCCGACATGGACCGCATCAACCACGTGCTCGCGGACGACAGCGACGACGCCGCCTACTACCTCGCGCTCTACGACGGGCCGACGCCACCCTCGCCGCCCACCTACAGCAAGACCCACACGTCCCGGGCCGGCGACACCGCGACGTGGCTGACCATCGAGCCCATCGCGGGCTGGCGCGAGGGGTCGTGGGCCAATGCGCTCGCCATCGAGGGCCTGCCCACGCCCGAGGCGCGCGCCGCCCACGACGCGGCCATGCAGGACTATGCCTGGAGCGTCGCGCAGGGCTTCCAGACGCCCAACAGCCCCGACCCCGCCCCGGCGCGGCTGGCCTACTGCCAGGCGAACCCCCCCAGCCTGTGGACGGGCCCGACCGTGGAGCACCCGCTATGAGCGCTGGCCCTGGCCGCATCCCGCCTCACCCCCCGCGGCTCCGCAGCGCCATGGCGAAGGCGGGCGCCGAGCTCGCGCCGCTGGCCCAGCCTGGCCGTTGGGCGGGCGCGCCCGGCGACCTCGCCGCGCCCGCGCTCCTCCTCGACGCGGATGCGCGCGTCCTCGACGCGAACCTGCGCGCCCTCGACCTGTTCGGCGCCGCGATGCCCGAGCTGCTGGGCGGGCCCATGGACCGATGGCTCGCGCCCCGCGACGGCGCCGCGCTCGGCGAGGCCCTGCGCGGCCCGAGGCCGGCCGGCACGAGCCTGGAGCTCGACGGCCGCCGCGCCGACGGGAGCGCGCTGCCCCTCGAGGGCACGCTGCTGCCGGCGGGGCCCGCGCCGGCCTGCTGGCTCCTGCTGCTGCGCGACATCGCCTCGCGGCGCCAGGCCGAGCAAGAGCTGCACTTCGAGAAGGCGCTGCTCGAGAGCCAGAACGAGGCGAGCATCGACGGCATCCTGATCGTGGACGCGGCGAGCAAGGTCGTGTCGATGAACGGCCGGTTCCTCGAGATGTGGGGCGTGCCCGAGGACCTCCTCCAGCGCGGCGGCAGCGACGAGCAAGCCCTGCGCTCGGTGCTGGAGAAGCTCGAGCACCCGGATGAGTTCATCGCCAAGATCGAGTGGCTCTTCGACCACCCGGACGCCGAGACGCGCGACGAGGTGCGGTTCAAGGACGGCCGCGTGTTCGAACGCTGGAGCACGCCCGTCCATGGCCGCGATGGAACGTACTACGGTCGCGGCTGGTACTTCCGCGACATCACCGACCGCAAGCGCCAGCAACTGGAGCTGCAGCGTGCGATGGAGCAGTTGCGCGAGCACGACCGCTTCCGCACCCAGCTCATCAACAACATCAGCCACGACCTCGCGACGCCCCTCACGCCGATCAAGATCCAGCTGCACCTGCTGCGCCGCGCCCTCGGGGCCGACGCCGTTGGCGACCACGACCGCGCGCTGGCGATGCTCGACCGCAACCTGGAGCAGCTCAGCCGGCTCGTCGCCGACCTGAAGGACGTCGCGCAACTCCAGGCGGGCAGGCTGCGCGTGGAGCGCGCGCCGCTCGAGCTGAACCGCCTCGTGCAGGACGCCCTGCAGTCGTTCCAAGGCGCGGCGGCCGATCGGGGCGTGGCCCTCGTCGCGGAGCTGGGGCCCCCGGCCGACGTCGTGGCGGACGCGCACCGCATCACGCAGGTGCTCTTCAACCTGATCACGAACGCGCTCAAGTTCACGCCGGCCGGCGGCCGCGTCGCCGTGCGCACCACGCGCGGCGCGGGCGAGGCGCTCGTGGCGGTGGAGGACACGGGCCGCGGCCTCGCGCCCGAGGAGCTGGCGCGGCTGTTCAAGCCCTTCAGCCAGGTCCACGAGGCCCACGAGGTCACGGAGCGCGGCACCGGGCTCGGGCTGTTCATCTGCAAGGGTCTCGTCGAGCAGCACGAGGGCCGCATCTGGGCCGCCAGCGCGGGCCGGGGTCGCGGCGCGACCTTCACGTTCGCGCTGCCGCAGCGGCCCTGCACCCGGGCCGAAACCTCGCGGGATTAAGACCCGCCCCGCGTCTCGTGCAGCATGCCCGCACGCCCTGGATTCCCCGTCGGCATCTTCGTGCAGGACGTGGCGAAGAACGTCGAGTACTTCACGCACATCCTCGGGTTCCGCGAGGTGGAGCGGTTCGTCGCTGCCGATGGCACCGTGGCGCACGCGCTCGTCTCCTTCGGTCGCGGGATGCGCGCATCGGGGGTGGCGATCGCATCGATCCCCGCGCTGCTGGCGACGGACTACGACTTCGGCGAGTTCGGCAACGTGCTGCGCCGCGGTCCGCTCCACGGGGGCGTCGTGCTGAACTTCGTCGTCGCCGATGTCGACGCGTACTACGAGCGCATCCGCGCCAAGGGCGCGCTGATCGACGAGCCGCCCGCCGACCAGTTCTGGGGCGAGCGCACCATCAGCGTGCGCACACCCGATGGCTACTACCTGGCCTTCGCCAAGCGCATCCCCGGCTTCCGCGTGCCGGCGGAGTACGGCCGCTTCGAGCGCCCGCGGCCGCCACGCGCGCGGCGCGCCCGAGCGCGCAGGTAGGCCCGGCAAGCCTTTTGGCACCCGCCGCCATGCCCCGGCGACTCCTTTGGCCGAAGCGTGGGTGTGGCTGGCGCAGGCGATCTGGCTCATGCTCCCAGCCTACGCGGCCAACATGAGCGCCGTGAAGCTCGGCGGCGGCACGCCCATGGACTTCGGCAAGGTGCTGCGCGACGGGCGGCGCGTGTTCGGGCCCGGCAAGACGTGGCGGGGCTTCCTCCTCGGCGGGCTCGCGGGCGTGCTCGTCGGCGCCGCGCTGCACGCGCTCGCGCCCCTCGCCGGCAACGGCCTCACGGACTTCGGGCCCGGTGCGGCGTGGGTGCCCATCGCGGCCGGCCTCGCCTTCGGCGCGCTGCTCGGCGACGCGACCAAGAGCTTCGTCAAGCGACGCGTGGGCAAGGAGCGCGGCGCGGCGTGGTACGGCCCCGACCAGCTCGACTTCGTGCTCGGCGCGTGGGCGCTCGCGCTCCTGCTGGGCGAGGCCGCGATCTGGGCTGGCCTTGCACAGGAGAACTGGCTCCGCGCGACCCTCACGCTGCCGCTCGCCGTCATCATCCTCGTGCTCACGCCGGCGCTGCACCTCGCGACCAACTGGCTCGGCCACCGCTACGGGCACAAGGAAGTCCCGTGGTAGGCCCTCCATGCCCGGCTACGCCGCGCAGGTCAAGCCCGCGACGCGCAGCGGCGGCAGCCGCAGGCCGGGCTCTCGGGGCGCCGCGCCGACCTGCTGGAGGCCTTGCAGCGCGCCGAGCAGGTTGCCCGTGATGGTCGTCGGGGGCAGGGGGTGGGCGACGGCGCCCCGGCGGATCAAGAACGCGCAGGGCGCGACGACGCTGAAATCGCCCGTCGTCGCGTTGATGTTCGCCAGCCCCATGAGCTGCCAGCGCACGAGCACCCCGCGGTCCACGCGTGCGAGGAGGTCCTCGAGATCGCCCTTGCCGGGCTGGACCGCGAGGCCCATCGGCAGCGGCGCGGGCGGCACGCGATGACGCTGGTCGCCGCCGCCGCGCAGGCCGTTGCCGGTGCTCGCCGCGCCGAGCTTGGCGGCGGACGCGTGATCGAGCACGAAGCCCTTCAGGACGCCGGCCTCGACGAGCGCGCGGTCGCGGCCGGGCGTGCCTTCGTCGTCCACGGCCTGGGCCGCCATGCCGCCCTGGCCGGGGCCGTCGCGCACGGTCAGGATCGGCGACGCGATGCGCTCGCCTTGACGACGCGCGAGGATGCTGCGGCCCTCCGCGACGTACGCTCCGGTGAGGGCGGGCGCGAGCAGCTGCGGCAGCAGCAGCGCGGCTTCGGCGTCGAGCACGACCTCCGAGGCGAGCACCCTGGGCCGCCGCGCGCCGAGCATCGCCTCGGCCCGCCAGCGCGCGTCGCGGCCGACGCCGCGTGGCGCGAAGCCCGCGCGCGCGACGCGCGTGGCCATGCCCGTGCGCTCGCGCGCGCCGTCGCGCACGCGGCACTCGACCTCGATCGAGGCGCGCACCCCGCGCTGCGCCGCGCGCACGCCCCGGCTGCTGGCGAGCGCGAAGCGCCAGCGACTGCGCTGCACCGTCGCGCTGGCGAAGGCCACGGCGCCGCGCTTCCCCGCGCGCGCCTCGCGCAGCGCCGCCTCGGCCCACGCCCCGGCGTCGCGGGGCGTCAGGGCGGCCAGCGCCGCGTCGTACCCCGGCCCGCGCGTCGCTCCGCGCGCAACCTCGGGCAGCGTCGCGCCCGTGCGCGGCAGCAGCGACGCGAGCCGTGCTGCTTGCCGGGCCGCGCGCTCCGCCTCGGCGGGGCGAGCGGGCGTCGCGGAAGCGAAGCCGAGGGCGCCCCCGCGAACCGCGCGCACGCCCAAGCCGCTGGTCCGCGACTCCTTCAGGCTCGCGTCGACGCCGATCTTGCTGGCCTGGAGCTCCGCGGCGTCCCACGCGTACGCTTCCGCATCGCTGGCGCCCTCGGCGAGCGCGGCCCTCACCGCCTGCTCGGCGAGGCGGGCGAGGGTCATCGCGCGCCCTCCCAGGTGGTTCCCTCGCCGCCGGCCAGGACCTCGCCCAGCAGCACGTGGGGGCCGCCGTAGCCGACGGGCAGCGGCCACTGTCCCCACTTTCCGCAGCTTACGTTCGCGCCCGCGTGGATGACGAGCTCGCGCGTGCAGCCCTCCACGCCCCGCAGCGCGCGCAGGATGTTGCCCGCCAGCGCCACGTCGCGCAGCGGCTCCGCCACGCGCCCGCGCTCCACGCGGTACGCGCGCACCGCGGTGAACACGAAGTTGCCGTCGCTCCGCGCCTCGCCCCCCGTGGACCCGCACGCGTAGATGCCGTCGCGCAGCTGCTCGATGGCCTCATCGAGCCGCAGGTCGCTCGGCCGGAAGAACGTGTTGCGCATGCGGCAGATCGGCGCGAAGCGGTAGTCCACCGCGCGCGCGTTGCCGGTCGTCGCGCCGGTCGTGCGACCATGGAGGAAGCCCGCGAGCCGGCCGCGGTCGAGGATCGTCACCTCGCGCGAGGGGGTGGCCTCATCGTCGAAGGGCAGCGCGATGCCGCCCGCGCCCTCCGGGGGCAGGCCGGTGTCGACGATGGTGGCGTGCGTGCTGCCGAGGCGCGCTCCCTCGCGGCCCCGCAGCACGCTCCAGCCGCTGCGCACGAGGTCGCCCTCTGCGAGGTGGCCGAAGCTCTCGTGCGCCAGCACGCCTGCGAGGAGCGGGTCCGCGAGCACGCGCTGCTTGCCGGCGCGAGGCCGACGCGCGTCGCGCCGCTCCGCCGCCCATTGGGCCGCGCGCTGCGCCAGGGCTTCGGGGCCCTGCTCGCCGGTGAAGCCCTCCAGCCCGAAACTCCCTCCGTGGAAGGCGCGCCCCTTCGCCAGGCCTTGGCCGGCGCGGCTCACCACGCTGACGTCGAGGGTCACCGCGCGTGGCTCCCAGGCGCACCGCGCGCCGTCGGTGCGCAGCACGACGCGCGCGCCGAGGCGCTCCTGGTAGCCAGCGACGACGGCCGCCACCTCCTTGCCCGCCTCCTGGCCTGCGCGGGCCGCGCGGCGGAGCAGGTCGAGCTTGGCCTCGAGGTCGGCATCGTCGCCGCCTGGCGCGGCCAACGCAGCGGCGGACCTCGCGACGGCGACGGCGCGCCGCCCCGTGCGCGCGCCCGCCATGCGCGCGGCCTCGCCCACGATGCGTGAGAGCTCGGCCGGCGTGGGGTCGGTCGTGGACGCGTAGCCGGCGCGCCCGCGGTGCAGCACCCGCACGCCCACACCGCCGCCCTCGGTCGAGGTCGCCGCGGTGAGCTGTCCGCCGTGGGTGGCGAGGACGCGTTCCACGGTGCGCTCGGCCCGCACTTCGCCCTCGAGCCCTGCGCGCAGCGCGAGCCGGAGCGCGCGCTCGGCCGGATCGGCCAGCGCGTCGAGGGCAGCCGTGGGCACGCGGGGCCATGGTGGCGAGCCCGGAAAAGGCTGCGGCTTCGCGCGCCCGGCAAAGCCTTTTCAAGCCCAGCCCCATCCCCGCCCGATGACGCGCGTCCTGCTCATCGGCGGCGGCGCACGCGAGCACGCCATGGCCCAGGCCCTCGTGCGCAGCGGCGCGGAGCTGTTCGTCGTCAGCAAGGCCCGCAACCCCGGCCTCGCGCGGCTGGCCAAGGACTCCAAGCTCGCGCCCGAGAGCGACGTCCGCGTCGTCACCGAGGCCGCACGGGCCTGGCGCGTCGAGCTGGTGCTCGCCGGCCCGGAAGCGCCCCTCGAAGCGGGCACTATGGACGCGCTGGCGGCGCAGGGCGTGCGCGTTGCAAGCCCCACCAAGGCCGCGGCGGAGGTCGAGACGAGCAAGGCCTACCTCCGCGACCTCATGGATCGCCACCGCCTCGACGGCCGCGTGCGCCACACGCTGTTCACGTCGCCAGCTGGCCTCGGCGACGCCATCCGGGCCCTGGGCAGCGTCGCCATCAAGCCCGTCGGCCTTACCGGCGGCAAGGGCGTGAAGGTCAGCGGCGACCACCTGCGCGACGCGGCCGAGGCCGAGGCCTACGCGCGCGACGTGCTCGCGCAGCGCATCGGCGGCAGCGGCGGTGTGCTCGTGGAGGAGAAGCTCGA
The DNA here is from genome assembly GCA_036003985.1 of Thermoplasmatota archaeon. Classification (GTDB taxonomy): domain Archaea; phylum Thermoplasmatota; class SW-10-69-26; order JACQPN01; family JAIVGT01; genus JAIVGT01. Next base: position 12,026 of record DASYRW010000313.1, on the reverse strand, counting down.
GGGCGAGGAATTCACCCTCCAGGCCTTCTGCGACGGCGCGACCCTCGCGACGATGCCCGCGGTGCAGGACCACAAGCGCGCCTTCGAGGGCGACACCGGCCCCAACACGGGCGGCATGGGCAGCTACTCCGACCGCGACGGCCTGCTCCCGTTCCTCACGCGCGCGGACCTGGCCGCGGCCGAGCGCATCCTGCGCGGCATCGTCGCGGCGATGGCGAAGGACGGCCGCCCCTACCGCGGGGCGATCTACGGCCAGTTCATGCTCACCGCCGACGGGCCGAAGGTCATCGAGTGCAACGCGCGCTTCGGCGACCCCGAGGCGATGAACGTCCTCGGGCTGCTTGCGTCCGACTACCTCGAGGCCTGCGAGGCCATCGCGGCCGGCACGCTCAGCCACGCCAAGGTGCGCTTCGAGGCGCTGGCGACCGTGTGCAAGTACGTCGTGCCGCCCGGCTACGGCGCCGAGGGCGGCAAGGCCGGCATCGCCGTGCGCGCCGACGAGGCTGCGATCCAGCGCGGCGGCGCCCAGCTCTTCTGGGCAGCTGTGCACGAGGACCAGGGCAGGATCGCGACCTCGACGAGCCGGACGTGCGCGATCCTGGCGAAGGCGCCGACCCTCGCCGAGGCCGAGGGGCGCTGCGAGGCCGCGCTGGAGCATGTGCGGGGCGAGGGGCTGCGCGCGCGCCACGACATCGGCAAGCCCGAGCTCCTGCGCCGGCGCGTGGAGCACATGCAGCGCCTGCTGCACCAGCGCGCGGGGCGGAACTAGGTCCGATCGCGCCGCTGGCGGCGATCCCCCTTCGCGAACTACAGCCCCTCCGGCAGCAGCCCCAACTGGCGGTAGATGCCGAGCAGGTCGTAGTACACGACCTCGCCGCCGATCGTTCCGTCGGGCCGGATCGGGAACACGATGCAGAGGCGGAACTTGACCGGCTTGCCCGTCGGCGCGATGCCGCCGAGGGGACCCCGGTGCGTGCCCGTTGCCGTGAGCTCCTCCACGACGTGGTCGTGCCCGCCGCGGCGCGCGACGAGCTGGAAGTCGAGGTCCGGGAAGGCGCCCAGCAGCTCCAGGTAGAAGCGCTCGACCTCCTTCTTGCCCTCCCACCGCAGGCCGCGCGGCACGTCCTCGTAGACCGCGTCGTCGGCGACCGTGGCCAGCAGCTGGGCCAGGTCGCGGCGGTGCTCGTGGACCGCATGGGCGTGCACCATCGCCATGTTGGCCTCGGGCGCGGGCATGGCTGGCCATGGGGGCCGCGAGCCTTAAGTCCACGCGGGCACTCGCGGGGGCGTGGCGGACACCGACGGCGTCTTCCTGTACTTGGTCGGCACCGCGGGCAGCGGCAAGAGCCGGCTCACCGCGGGCCTGCAGCGGTGGATGCAGGAGCACTCCTTGGACGCCATCGCGGTCAACCTCGACCCGGGCGCCGAGAGCCTGCCGTATGTCCCGGACGTGGACATCCGCGACTGGGTGAAGGTGCGCGACATCATGGCGCAGCACGGCCTCGGCCCCAACGGCGCGCAGGTCGCGGCCGCGGACATGCTCGCGCTGCAGGCCGAGGACGTGATGGAGGCCATCGGGAGCTTCCGCAGCGATCTGGTCTTGCTGGACACGCCCGGCCAGATGGAGCTGTTCGTGTTCCGCGAGGCGGGTCGCCACATCGTCGAGCGCTTCGCGCCGGGCCGGAGCGCGCTGGCGTTCCTCGTGGACCCGTTCCTCGCCCGCAACCCCGCGGCGTTCGTCACGCAGATCCTGCTGGCCGCGACGACCCAGTTCCGCTTCCAGGTGCCGATGGTGAACGTGCTCACGAAGACCGACCTGCTCCAGCCCGAGGAACTGGAGAAGCTGCAGCGGTGGATGGAGGAGCCCGACGAGCTGCACGACGCCATCGCGGCCGACGAGCCCACCATGTACCACCACCTCAACACCAGCATCTTCCGCGTCCTCGAGGAGCTTGGCACGTACACGCGCCTCACGCCGGCCAGCGCCGAGACCCTCGAGGGCCTCGACGACGTGTACGCGTTCCTGCAGAACGCCTTCGCGGGCGCCGAGGACCTCGCGCCGCGGTGAGCTAGCCATCCTCGGGCGACGGCGGCTCGCCGCCCCGCGGCAGATCCTCGGGGTACAGCGCTGCGAGGAGGTGGTCCACGAAGGCGTCGAGGAAGCTGCTGCGATAGGTCAGCAGCAGTCGGATCACGCGCTCCCCGTGCACCACGGTGTACCGCGACGCCCTTCCGGCTTGGGTGCGCGCGACCAGCCCGCGCCGCAGCAGCTCGCCGAGGTGCAGGCTCAGCGTGCTCGCAGGCATGGCGAGGCTCGCTCTGAGCTGGCCGTAGCTGGCCTCCCCGCCCGCCTCGAGCAGCGCCATGAGCACGCGCCGCAAGGCCGCCTGCCGGAGCGCGGCGATCGTCTGCCGCTCGGCCGGCTCGAGGTCGCGCCGCGCGAAGTAGCGGACGAACTGCCGGTCCTGCTCCGCGTCCACGAGCCCGTGGCGCTGCAGGTACTCAAGGTGGTAGCGCAGCGTGCTGAGGGGCAACGCGCTCAGGCGCTCGAGCTCGCGGAGGTGCACGCCCGGATGCCGCTCGAGGAGGCCCATGAGCCTGCGGCGCGCCTCGAAGGCGAGGGCTTCTTCCGCCATGGTGGCCTAGCGCTTGACGAACACGGCGGTCACGAGCAAGACCTCGAGGAACTGGAACGCGAAGTACGCGTCCTCGGGCAGCGGCGAGTCCTCGACCACCACATCGAGCAGCAGCAGCACGCCCTGCACGAGGAACACCGAGAACAGCCCCAGCATCAGGAGCACGCGCCCCGTGGGGCGCCGCGCGAAGGCCACCGCGCCCACCGCGAAGGCCAGCAGCGAGAGCGCCGCGACGGCGAGCCGGAGCAGGACCTCGATCGTGGAGAGGGCCATGGGCCCCCACCGGCAGGGCGCCTGCTTAAGGCCTTGGGCTGCCAGCCGCGACGCGCCCAGGCCTTGTGCTAGAACACTCCAGCCCTTGCGCCAGGGTCCTTGATGGCGCGCGGCGCGCGATGCAGGGCCATGCGCCTCCGGATGTTCGCTGCGCCCCGCGCGCCGACCGAGGACCCCGACGCGCGCGGCGCGAAGCTCAACGCACGCCGCCGCCACCTCCGCGCCCAGATGGCCGACAACCAGCGCGTGCTGCGCGTGCTCTGGACCGACTACCGCAACACCTCCGACCGGCGCGAGCGGCGCGGCCTCAAGCAGCACATCCGCCGCGCCGAGGCGCAGCGCAAGGCCCTCGCCAAGGACATGCGCAAGCTGCAGAGCGAGATGCTCCGGCTCGGCTTCCGCACCGTGCCCGGCGAGGTGGACGCGTGAGGCCGGCGGCCGGCGGGCAGCCTCCCCGCACCGCCGGCCGCGGGTCCGCGCGCTGCGCCGGCTGCGGCGCGGTCCTGAGCGCTCCCGTCGTGGTCGTGGGCCCCCTGCGCTTCTGCGCGGCGCCGGCCTGCATCGAAGCGGCCCTGTCCGGCTGGCACCACCGGCCGGCGCCGGCGTTCCCTGAAGCGTGACGCTGAGCCGTCGCGCGCCGGGGCGAGGTTCATCGCGCGCGCGCCCCATCGCGCGGCCTTCGCCTGAGCGCCAGGCTTTTGCCCCTCCAGCCCATGCGGGCGCGATGCAACACCTGCTGGGCATGCTCGACACGAAGGGGCAGCTCGACGGCCTGCTGCGCGAGGCCGCGGAGCTGAAGGCGCAGTTCAAGGCCGGCAAGGGCCCCCAGCCGTTGGCCCGGCGCCAGCTCGCCATGATCTTCGAGAAGTCCAGCACGCGCACCCGCGTCAGCTTCGAGGTGGGCATCCACCTGCTGGGCGGCCAGGCCCTGTTCCTGTCCCCCAATGAGATCCAGATGGGCCGCGGCGAGACCATCGAGGACACGGCCAAGGTCTTGAGCCGCTACGTCGACGTGATCATGTACCGCTGCTTCCAGCACGAGAACGTGATCGAGCTCGCGCGCCACGCGACGGTGCCGGTGATCAACGGCCTCAGCGACAAGGAGCACCCGTGCCAGATCCTGGCGGACTGGCTCACCATCCAGGAGCGGAAGGGCGGGCTGCGCGGGCTGCAGTTCGTGTACGTCGGGGACGGCAACAACATGTGCCGCTCCTACCTGCTCGGCGGCGCGCTGGCAGGCATGCACACGCGCGTCTGCACGCCGCGCAAGTACCACCCCGGGGAGGACTACCTCGAGCTCGCCCAGGAGGAGGCCAAGGCGACCGGCGCGCGCATCGCGTGGACCGACGACATCGCCGGCGCGACGAAGGGCGCCGACGTCGTCGCGACGGACACGTGGGTGAGCATGGGCGACGAGAAGGACAAGGAGCAGCGCGTGCAGGACTTCCAGGGCTACACCATCGACGACGCGGCGATGAAGCGCGCGAAGCCCGACGCGATCTTCCTGCACTGCCTTCCTGCATACTATGGCAAGGAAGTGACGAAGCAGGTGGCCCACGGCCCCCAGAGCGCCATCTGGGACGAGGCCGAGAACCGCATGTGGGCGCAGATGGCGCTCATGGTGCGGCTGCTGCGGGAGCGGGGCAGGGCCTAGGCCCGTCCGCAAGGCTTATGCCTCTTGGATGATACATCACGTCTCATGGCCCTAGTGCCCGTGAAGCTCCGGCGATGGGGGAACTCCCTCGCCGCGATCATCCCGGCCGACGTAGCCCGGGAAGAGGGCCTCCGCGAGGGCGACGAGATCGTGCTCGACATCGACCGGCGCTCCGCCGCGCGCCGCGCGTTCGGCCTCCTCCGCCACGCGACCCTCGACGCGCAGCGGATGAAGGACGAGGACCGCGAGGCTTGGTGACCCTTGCCGGGCTACTTCCTCGATGCCTACGCCATGCTGGAGATCCTCAAGGCGAACAAGGCGTACGACGCGTACCTCGACGACGACCTCGCGACGAGCATCCTCCACCGGTACGAGGTCCACTACCATCTCCTCCACGAGCTCGGCCCCGAGGAGGCAGCGCAAGGCGTCGCGGCATTCCGCCCCATGGAGGTGGCCATCGAGGAGGACGACATGCTCGAAGCGAGCGCGTTCCGGCTCGAGCATCGCCGGGCGCGACTCTCGTACGCCGACGCGCTCGGCTACGCGATGGCGCGACGCCGCGGATCGCGTTTCCTTACGGGAGACGAGGCGTTCCGAACGCTGCGCGGCGTCGAATTCGTCAAGTAGCCGGGACAGCGCGTCGGCGAACCCTCGTCGCGTGACGCGTTGCCGCGCAGAAACCTTATGCAGGCCGACGGGGCTGGAGCACCATGCACCGGGGGGCGGCTTCGTTCCTTGCGCTCAGCTTCGCGACCATGGCCCTGGCGGGCTGCCTCGCGCCGGCGACCGAACCCTTGGCCAGCCCGGCCGGCGACACCGAGGCGGGCCCCTGGCTCGGCGCAGCGAGCCACCTGCCCGCGAGCTTCGCGCGCGCGGCGAGCGTGGACGCGCCGCCGCAGTGGGCCGTGGGCGAGTGGTGGACGTACAGCGTCGAGAGCCTGCTGTTCCCCGGCCACACGCTCAACCTCACGCGCGTGGTCGCCGGCGACGAGCCCGGGCGCTACCTGGTCGGCATGCCCGCGGACGACTACGTGGACGAGGTCTTCGTCGACCACTTCCCTGGCATGGGCCAGATCGACCGCGCGACGCTGGGCTTCGAGGCCCACGACCTGATGTTCGAGCCGCTGCGCTTCCCCCTCGCCGAGGGCGCGAACTGGACCACGCACTGGTACAGCGGCGCGCCGATGAACGCCAGCGTCACCAGCGTGGCGAACGGCACCGCGGAGATCCACCTCGACCACCCGACGCGCGCCACCGACTTGGTCTATGATGCAGCGCTGGGCGAGATCGCGAGCATGGAGATCCAGGGCTACCTGCGCTACGAGGTCACGGGCCACGGCTTCGGCTACCAAGGCAAGGTCGTCGTGCCCTACAACGTGGACCTCGTCGTCTGCCACGGCCGCGCGCTGGTCGTGGAGGCCATCGACGACTGCGCCCTCGACATCGCGCCGCGGCTGCCCGTCGAGACCGTGCCGATCCACGGCGACTACACGCGCCTCAGCTTCGGGCTGATCCTGCGGCCGGGGCCCGTGCCCGTGGTCGCGGCCATGGTGCCGTCGCCGCTGCTGAGCATCGAGGTCACCGCGCCCGGCGGGAGCACGTACGCGGCCTCGGCGCCGCTCGCGGCGGAGAACACGCTCGTCGCGTACGGCGAGGACGAGCCCGTCGGCGCCTGGCAGATGCGCGCCCTCGCCATCGGCACAGGCAGCGTGCTCTTCGAGGGCGCGGCGTACCGCGCGCTCGAGGTCGAGCTGGCCTAGGCGGTTCATCCACCCGAAGGGTCAAGGCCCCGCGCACCGCTGCCCGCGCATGAAGGTCGGCATCCTGGGGAGCGGCTTCGCCGCGAAAGCGCTCGGCAAGGGCTTCGCGGACCGCGGGCACGACGTGAAGATGGGCACGCGCTCGCCCGAGAAGCTGCAGGAGTGGCTCCAGGGCCAGGGGGCCAAGGGCAAGCTCAGCACCGGCAGCTTCGCGGACGCGGCGAAGCACGGCGAGGTCGTCGTCCTCGCGCTCCTCGGCACGGGCACCGAGCCTGCGCTCGAGATGGCCGGCGTCGCGAACTTCGACGGCAAGCTCGTGCTCGACGCCACGAACCCGCTGGACTTCAGCCAGGGCATGCCACCCGGGCTCTTCGTCGGCACCAGCGACAGCTTGGGCGAGCGCGTCCAGCGCAAGCTGCCGCGCGCCAAGGTCGTGAAGTGCTTCAACACCGTGGGCAACGGGCAGATGGTGGACCCGGCCTTCGACGGCGGCCCGGTCCCGATGCTGGTCGCGGGCAACGACGCGGCCGCGAAGGAGCGCACGGAGCAGATCCTGAAGGAGCTCGGCTGGCCCGGCGCCATGGACGTCGGCGGCATCGACGGTGCGCGGTGGCTCGAAGCGCTCGTGCCCCTGTGGGTGCGGGCCATGATGCAGATGAACACCTTCGGCCACACGTTCAAGCCCGTGGGGCCCGCGCCGAGCAAGGGCATCGGCGGGCCGATGCCGCGCGGCGGTGCCTAGCAGACCGCCATCGGTTGGGGCGCTAGCTCAACAAGCGGGGCAGGACCCAAGTTGAAGGCGTTGTACGCCGACGCGAAGGCGGCGGCGGCGTTCACCGCGCCGAGGTCTGGCGGACCCGCGAAGTCCACCGTGGCGCGACCCGCCGGGTCCGCCGCGAGCACGACGGTGCGGCCCGCAGCCGTGCCCATCCCTTCCCGCCAGACCGAGCGAAAGCCCACCCGCCAGGGCTCCTGCTCGGCCGCGGCGCGGCCCACGTCCTGCGGGACGAGGGGAGCGTCGAGCCCCTCCACGAAGCCCTCGAGTCGCAGCGGCCCGGGCAAAGCCCCCACGTACAGCGATGCCACGGCGCGCGCCGTCGACGGATCGTAGGCGCCCACGTCGCGGTGTTCCACGAACGCCTGGGCAGCCTCGTCGAGGACTTCGGGCGGCGCCGCCGACAGGTTCCGCGCGAAGGCCAGGAACGCGTCGCGCACCTCCTCGGGGCTGCGCTCCACCGCAATCCAGCCGCGCACCGTCCCGCCACCGTCGAGCTCCAGCGTGCGGCGCGGCGGCTCCTCTCCGCGGTGGAATTGTGCGATCTCGACCCGCAGGGAACGCCATGGCGCGCCGGTGGGATGGTCGAAGGGCAAGCCCTCGGGCGCGTGGTCACGCGACTGCAGGGTCCCGTTGGCCGCGGCCGCGGCGAGGCGGTCGTAGAGCCCCGGGTCCTCGTAGGCAGCGCCCCAGCGCGGTTCGGGCTCGCCGCAACCCTGGCCGCCGAGGCAACCAGCCAGGGACGGCGCGAGCAAGGCAAGCGCCATGAGCGGGCGCATGGGGGCCCGAGGCGGTCCGAGGCTTAGGCGCTTCTCCCCGGCGGGGCGCTGCGGTAACGTTCATCGGGAGGGTGCGCCTAGGGGGATGCATGGGCCTCGACGTGCGCGCGAGCTTCCCGATCACCAAGACGGTCTTCGAGAGCCCCGTCACGGGCGCTCAAATTCCGCTGGTGTACATGGACCACGCCGCGAGCACCCACCCTCCGATCCCGGTGATCGAGGCCCACGAGGAGTTCCTGCGCCACACCTACGCGAACGTGCACCGCGGCGCGCATCACCTGAGCCTGGTGAGCACGGAGAAATTCGAGGACTGCCGCTGGAAGATCCGGGCCTTCACGGGCGCGCGCAAGGAGGACGAGGTCGTCTTCACGCACAACACCACCAGCGCGCTGAACCTCGCTGCCCACTTGATGGGGAACGTGCCCGGCAAGACGCTGGTCACGCAGCTGGAGCACCACTCCAACGACCTGCCGCACCGCGCGCGCGGGCCTGTCGTGCGCGTGCACGCGACGAGCGACGGCCGCCTCGACGTGAGCGAGTACAAGCGCGCCCTGACCGAGCACAAAGTCAAGCTCGTCGCGGTCACGGCCGCGTCGAACGTCACGGGCATCATGCCGCCGCTGGCCGAGGTGATCGACCTGGCGCACAAGGTCGGCGCGCGCGTGCTCGTGGACGGCGCGCAGGCGCTGGCGCACTTGCCCCTCCAGCTGGCCAAGTGGGGGTCTTCCGGAGGCCCCGACATGTTCGCGGCGCCCGGCCACAAGGCCTACGCGCCCTTCGGCGCGGCGTTCCTGCTCGCGCGCAAGGAGCTGGTGGAGCAGGCCGAGCCCTTCTACCCCGGCGGCGGCACCGTGCGCCTCGTGACGGAGCGCGACGTGCTTTGGAGCCATGGCTACGAGAAGCAGGAGGGCGGCACGCCCAACGTGTCCGGCGTCGTGGCCTTGGGAGCCGCCATCGACTTCCTCCGCGCGGCCGGCATGCAGCACGTGCGCGCGCACGAGGTCGCGCTCGCGCGGGCGATGTTCGAGGGCCTCGCCGAGATCCCGGGCGTGCACGTCTTCGGCGCCGAGGTGCCGGTCGAGGAGCGCGTCGGGGTCGCGAGCTTCCACGTGGACGGCGTGCCCCATGGGTTGGTGAGCACGGTGCTCGACCACGAGTTCGGCGTCGCGACGCGCAACGGCTGCTTCTGCGCGCATCCCTACCTCACCATGCTCCTCGGCATCGGCGACGACGCGGCCGCGCTCCACGAGCGCATCCGCGGCGGGGAGTCCACGAACTCGGCAACATTCCCCGGCGCGACGCGCGCGAGCATCGGCATCTACAACAACGCCGAGGAGGTCGAGCGCCTGCTGCACGGCATGCGCGTGGTGGCGGCGCGCAAGTGGGCGGGCAAGTACCTCCACGACGGCGAGGGCTGGCGCCTCGACGCGCCCAACGCGCCGCGGCCGATCCCGCCGGAGATCTGAGCAAGCGCACGAGGACGCGCGCTACCCGACGGAGCAAACGGTCGATTCGACCCGATCCTGAGCGACCTCGGGAAGCTGATCGAGAGGGGCCGTCTGCCAAAGCGTCTGCCAGAAGGCAATCGGGCGGTTCGCCTGTGGATCTTCTCGATCCAACTCTAGGGACACGACGTACGCGTCGTGGTAGACCTGGAGCCCTCCGCCGACGACGGCATGGTCGATGGAAAACATGTGGTCTCCGCTCGTCACGGAAAACCAAGAGCCGTAGACGGCTTCCCAGCCGATGACACCACCCAACAAGATCCCGATTGCCGGGGTGCATTCAGCACGGAGCCTCGAATCCTTCACCCGGTGCCAGCTGTGACTCACGAATGCCCCGGCGCCAAACACCTCGTCGTACTCGACCCCGAGAATGGCGCCCTGCCGAGCCAGGTGGACGCGACTGCCGACGACCGCCGCCGGAGCAAAGACAGCGGGCGCAGCGACGTCAAGTGGATTCTGGAGGTGATGGATCGCGCCGCTCCACGGCTCCATCGGATACGCGACACTCCCGCCCTGGCCGCTCAGACTCAAGGTGACGCTCGTCGGATAGAAGCCATCGACAAGCAGGTATGCGTAGTAAGTTCCAGCTGCCAGGTCCACCGTCCCAAATTCTCGTGGCCGTTCCGGATTCCAAAAATACAGGATCGGGAACTCGGGGCCATCGAGGAGAAGACCAAACGCGCCCGGCCCTTCGGACGCGCCGACCGCCGCAACGATCGTCGCCGGACTATTCAAATGGAGAACAAGATGGCCCGGCCCAGTCCCAAGGAGCGCGGTCGTCCCTTGAAATTCCGCTTGCCCCGCGTTGCCTTGCGGCAGACCCGCAGCAAGCAGAACGATGACAAGCCCCGCGCCGCGCAGCCTCACGGGTGTCCATGCCCTAGGCGGGTCATGTAGCTGGCGGCGGCATGACTTTACCGACAAGCTCGCGGCCCGAAATTCACATTCTCTGGCTCTAGGCCTTGGCCGGCCGCTTCGCGCAGGTCATGTAGGTCCACGTCGCCTCGAAGCTGCCCCTGCCCCCGAAGACGCGCTCCATCGCCACGCGCATCAGCGCCATGCGGTCCTGCAGCGCTTGCTCGGACGGAGGCTTGCCCTCGACCTTCTCCGCGCCGCCCACCCACCCCAGGATCGCGTCGTGGTACACCGCGAGGAACTCGAACCACTCGTCCACGATGGCCTCGATGGGCACCGTGCGCACCCCCACCAGCTCGAAGCCCGCGTCCCACAGGGCTTCCGCATAATAGTCGAGGGGCCGCGGCGGCAGGAACACGCGCCGGCGGTACACCGTATGAGCGGCCATGGCGTAGGGGTCGTCGAGCACGGTCCGGTACGCGCTCCAGCGGCTGTCCTCGCGCACGATCTGCGCCGCCGCGCGCGCCAGCGCATCGACGGTGTCGTCGATGATCCACTTGCCCTTGAAGGAAAGCGGCGGCCGGATGTTGCCGCTCTGGATGAACACGCGGCCGCCGGTCTTGAGCACGCGGTTCCAGCTGGCGAGCGTGCTGGGCAAGTCGTAGTAGAGGTGGATCGCGTTCGTGCTCACGATCGCCTCGACGCCCCGCTGCACCATGGCAGGGCCGAGCACCTCGTCGAGGAATTCGAGGCGCTTCTCGTCCTTGAGGAAACGCAGCCAGCGGAAGGCGACGCGCTCCTCGCCGCGGAACTTCTCGAAGCTGAGCCGCAGGAACTTCGGCGACGCGTCGACGTTGACGACGCCGAAGGCCAAGCCCGGAATCCGCTTCAGCAGCCGATCGATGAAGATCCCAGTCCCGCCGCTGTAGTCGATGGCGATGTCGCCCGTGTGGAGGAACACCTGCAGGTCGTCCACGGTGGGATCGAGGTTCGCGTACCAGCCGTGGTGCTCGACCTTGTCGTACTTGACCGCGAGCGTGTCGAGGGACGCTTGGACCCACTCACCGGTCGGAATGCGGGGGAACGCGGCGGGCCAGGGGAACTTCAACGGGCCCGCATGGGCGCCGCGGCTTAAGCGGTTGCGGCTTGGCTAGGGCTTGCGCGGCCGCTCCAGCTCCTCGACGGGCCGCCGGCCTGCGAAGCCGCTAGCGAGGTCGTGCCAGAACGCGATGCGCTCCTCGCCGACCTTCCAGCACAGGTAGACCGTCTCGCCCTCGCGCCGCGTGCGGAAGTCCAGCAGGCCTTGGTCCAAGTCCTTGACCTCGGCGCCGAGGAAGCGCAGCTCGTCGAGCAGGGTCTGGACGCGCTCCTCGCCCTCGCGCGCCTTGCGCACGAGCTCCCAGTAGCGCGCGCGGTCGGGGTTCTCGGGCGTGTCCACCTTCGTCTCGCCCACGCGCTCCACCATGGCGCCCACCTCCAGCGCGGCCGCGCGCGTCGCGCCGTGCGCGAGCTGCAGCTCCACCATCAAGGGCTTGACCTGCGCGAGCAAGCGCTGCGCCTCGTCGAGGGAGAACAGCTTCTCCGGCATGCCGAGGCCGGCACGCGGGTCGAAGCCATGAGCCTTGTGGTCCGCGCCGCCGCCTGCGCGGCTCAGCGCGGCTTCTCGATGTGGTGGGTCTTGGACTCGACGTGGATCAGGGCGCGGTTCGCGCACTGGTACATCGCCTCCATGCCGATGTCCTTCGCGATGGTGGCGGGGAACGTGACCCTCACGATCAGCCGCTTGCCG
>DASYRW010000312.1:0-2664 GCA_036003985.1 Thermoplasmatota archaeon | reverse complement strand
GGCCGTGCCCAGCTTGACGGTCGTGTGCTGCGGCGAGGCGTGCGAGCTGCCGGTGTCGCTCGACCTGCGCGGGCTGCTCAGCTTCTGGCTCCTGTGGGAGCTGCGCCTCGGGCCCCTCCGCGGCGCGCAGCTGGCGGAGCGCCTCGCGTGGCGGCGCGGGCAGCCCGTGAGCCCCGGCACGCTCTACCCTGCCCTCGCCGCGCTGGAGAAAGGCGGCGCCGTCCGCAAGCAGCGCCGCGGGCGCGACACCAGCTATGCGCTCACCGCCGCTGGCAAGCGCGAGCTGGCGTGCGCTGCGGCGTACGTGCGCGCGGTGTTCCGCGACGTGCTCGAGGCGCCTACAGCACGGGCTCCACGCTGAACGCGACGCTGCCGTCCGTGCCCGTGGCTTCGCCCGGGCCGCGCCCCGCCAAGCCCTGCGCGGTGGTCCACGCGCCGTCGAACACCGACAGCTCGAAGAGCAGCGCGTTGCCGTCGCCCGCGACGCGGATCGGCTGCCGCTGCACGCCCGAGACCGGATCGTCGCCCTGCAGGTCGAGATCCCAGAATGCCAGCACGACCTGCACGGTGAGGTTGTGGTAGCGGCCGCCGTCGGGCACGTCCACGAGCCACTGGAACGCCACGTCGTTCGCGCCCGCGCGCGCGCTCTGCGTGTGGTTCTGGACCATGTCCGCAGCCTGGGCCGCGATCAGCAGGTCGGTGTCGCTGCTGGGATCGAGGCTGCGCGTGAGGTCGAGGGCCGTGACGCGCACCAGCACCTTGGCGTTGCGCGCGCAGTCCGCATCCTCGAGGTCGCGCGCGCCGTCCTGGTCGGTGTCGGGCTCGCGCGGGTCGCAGCCGCGGCGGCGCTCCTCGAAGTCGTTGAGGCCGTCGCGGTCCGTGTCGGGGGTGGTGGGGTCGCTGTCCACGTGGAAGCTGCCCAGCGAGGTGGTGATGTTCCAGCCGCGCACCTCCTCGCCGTCGCCCACGCCGTCGGGGAACGGCCGGTCGCTGTCCCAGTCGAAGGGTTTGGTGCCGTGGTCGCGCTCGCCCGCGAGGGTGCCGTTCGGGTTGCGCACGATGCCCTCGACGCCCACATCGCCGGGCGCGGGCGCGAGGCTCCAGCCATCGAGCAGGCCGTCGCGGTCCGTGTCGGGGTCGCGTGGGTCGGTGAGCGCGTCGCGCTCCTCGCCGTCGGAGAGGCCATCGCTGTCCGTGTCGGCGAGGCCTGGGTCGCTCGTGACGGGCCGCGCCTCGGTGCCGTTCACGGTCTTGACCGTCACCGGCCGCGCCTCGAGCTCCTCCTCGTCCACGATGCCGTCGCCGTCGCGGTCGGGAACGCTCGCGCAGCCTGCGAGCAGAACGAGGGCCAGCAGCAGCGCCGGCGCGCGGCTCACGGGGGACCCTCGATGAACACCCAGTTCGTCGCGGGGTTGTAGTCGTCGAGCGTCGGGTCCATGGCGACCCAGTTGTTGCCCACGGCCTCGAAGTTCGCGAACGTCGCCTCGGCGGCGTAGTAGCCGCGCTCGGACTTGAAGGAGCGCAGCGAGATCTCGATGCGCTGGAAGTCCTGCGTGTTGTCGGTCTGCAGCTGCCGACCGACACGGAATTGGTTGACCTCGCCGTGGCTCCCGCGGTAGTACATGTCCACGTTCAGCAGCCCGGCCGCGAACACGCGCTGGTTCGGCTCGCCGGGGCTGTGCTCGAGCACGACATCGATGATGAGGTTCCCGTTCTTGATGTAGGGCAGGGCATAGACCCAGTTCACCCACTTCTCGACGGGCATGCGCGCGACCTTGCTCGTCCCTTGGAACTCGACGCGGACCTCGTAGTCCCCGTTGCTGATGACGAAGGAATTGTAGGGAACGAAAACAGAGCCCTGGCCCGCGGTGACCGGAAGCGGCGCTCCCGCACCTCCGCTGTTCGGATAGACGATTTGGCCCTGGTGCATGATGTAGAAGGTCGCGGTTCCCTCCGGGTACCCGAACAACCCCGGCGGCATCGCCACAGCGATGGCCGCCCCGTTGGCGAGGCGCGGAGCGGACGCTACGATCTGCATGCCCGCCTCAGGGCTTCCGACGCAGCCTGCCGTGGGCAGCGCCAGGAGCACGACCACGCCCAACTTCCAGGCCGGCATCGGTCCCGATTCCGCCTCACACCTCTTGAACCTTGCCGCGCGGACTTTGGCGCCACGACCAGGGGGTGGGGGCCGATCGGGCTCCAGCGGGTTCCACGACTTCGCGCACAGCCCTCCTATGCCAGACGGCCTCGCATGCGCCTCAGGTTGGGCTCGATCTCGCGGTCCTGGCTCTCCGGTACGCACCCTCCGGCGCTTGGCCACAGCACGCCGCCTGCGGGGCGGGCCAAGTCGCTGTGAGAGATCGGGGGAAACTCGCAGGGCCGGCCCGTATTCAAGGAAGGGCGCCAAGCTCTTACCGGCTGCCTCCGCCACCTGCCAAGAAGCTTTATCACGAGACATTGCTATCCAACCGCAATGTCACTAAGGTACTCAATTGTGGGCTTATGCTTGGTTGCCGCAAGCCTCGGGGGACCGGCGGTTGGAGACGGCCCCCCGGTTAGCTCATGTACGTACACTCCGAACTACGGAGGCAGTTGCCTAATGAACTGCCCGGGTGTCGATAACATTATTCAAACCACGATTTCGGGGAACAATCCCTGGGGAGG
>DASYRW010000311.1:0-11848 GCA_036003985.1 Thermoplasmatota archaeon | reverse complement strand
GCGCTCATGCCGGTGTGGTGGGCGCCGTGGGAGCTGTCGGCGGGGCCATGGACGGTGCTGTTCATGCAGGCCATCGGCGCGCTCTCGATCTTCGGGCTCGCTGCGGTGATCTCGGCGTACCGGGCTGCGCGTGGGCCGGCCGCCAAGGCGCGGGCCAAGGCCTTGGTGGTCGCCTTCGGGACGCGCGACGCGCTCTGGACGTTGCTGTGGTTCCTGTTCCCCGTCTACCAGGTGAGCCTGGGCGTTGCCGGCAGCCTGGTGCTGCTCGTCGTGATGCCGCTGGTCGAGCTCACCTTCGTGGCCCTCATGGCGTACGGCATCCTGCGCGCCCAGCTCTTCGACATCGACCTGAAGGTCAAGTGGACCGTGAAGCAGAGCACGGTGGCCGCGCTGTTCGTGGGCGTGTTCTTCGTCGTCAGCGAGAGCGCGAGCACGTTCCTCAGCGGCTCGGGCCTGGGGCCGTACTTGGGCATCGCGGCGGCTGGCCTGCTCGTGTTCGCCATGGCGCCGCTCCAGCGCGCGGCGGATCGCGTCGCCAACGCGGCCTTGCCGAACGCCGACGCGAGCCGCCAGTACCTGGAGTTCCGGAAGCTGCAGGTGTACCAGGCGGCCCTCGAGGGGGCCTACGACGACGGCCTCGTCACGGGCAAGGAGCGCACCGTGCTCGAGCGGCTGCGCGCCGAGTTGGCCATCGCGCCGGAGGCCGCGGCGGCGGTGGAGGCCGACCTGCGCCGGGCCCGCGCTGCGCACGGGGCCACGTGAACGTGCGGGGCGTTCGCGCAACGTTGCGCGCTAGGGCAACGAGGGCACCTGGACGACCTGGCCCGCGCCGGCGTTGTAGTCGTAGACCGTGAGGGTCGCCAGGGTCCCCGCGTCCGGCTCCAAGCCGCGGAGCAGCTGGTCGATCCACGTGCCCGTGCAGCCGAACCCGTACCCGTCGTGGGCGCTCAGGCCGATCGGGGTGGGCGCACTGGGGACGCCGAGGCCTGGCACGAAGTGGGTGACCAGCGGGCCCGGCCGCGTGAGCGTCAGGCAGAGCGAGGCCGGGATGCCTTGGCGCTGGAGCGCCGCCAACGTGGCAAGGCTCTCGGTCGGGTACACGATCAGGTCGCCGACGCCGTGGGCGATGTACGCGCGCTGGAGGCCCACCATCTCCGCGGCGCGCAGGTCGGGGCTGCGCAGCACCCAAGCCTCAGGCGGCGCCACGCCTGGGAGGCCCCCGGTCTCCTCGAGGATCCAGCTGCCGACGGGGTTCGCAGGGTTGCCGGGGTTGGCCGCGATGCCGGGGTAGAGGCCGAGGGCGGCGAACTCCTGGAACAGGTCGGTGACGCCGAACGTGTCCACCCAGTCATCGTACAAGTCGGGCCGCGCCGCGACGGCCATGCCGCTGACTTCGCCGCCCATGCTGACGCCCCAGATCACGGTGCGCTGGATCGGCCAGCGCCGCTGCAAGGCTTCGGTGGCCGCGATGGTGTCGCGATGCCCGGTCCAGACGTTCCAGTGGCCGTTGCCGCGGTAGCTCATCGCCACGGCCGCGGCGCCGTAGGTCGCGGCGTAGCCCGCCAGGAAGTTGCCATCGCCGAGGGAACCGCAGCAGCCATGGGCGAAGACGAGCAACGTCGTCGGCGCGGCGTCGGTGGGGTAGGCGAGCCAGCCCGTCGCGAGTTGGGCGTCCACGGTGAGCGCGAAGGGCTCCACCACGGAAGGGTGCGCGGAGGGCGCGGGTTCCGCGAGGCTCGGCGCGGGCAGCGCGGGCAACACGAGCAGGCCGAAGGCGGCGAGCGCGAGGACGCGGCGCATGCCGGCGCAGGGGTTTCGAAGGCTTTGACGGTTCTCCGCACTCCCTGCAACCGCAAGGCCCAAGGCGCGAGGCCGCGTCGCGCCCGCGTGGACCGCGCCCGCGTCCCCGACGCCGCCGTGCTCGCCTTCGTGCAGGTGCTCTTCGGCTCGCTGAGCGTCGTGGGCAAGGTCGCGCTGCCGCAGGTCGGGCCCCTCGCGCTGGTCGCGGTGCGCACGGGCTGCGCGGCGCTGATCCTCGTGGCGCTGGAGCGCGTGCTCGTCGGGCACAAGCTCGCGCGGGGTGACGTGCGGGCTCTCGTGGTGCTCAGCCTCTTCGGCGTGATCCTGAACCAGCTGTTCTTCCTCGTGGGCCTGAGCATGACCACGGCCGTGGACGCCGTGGTGCTCATCACCACCATCCCTGCCTTCACGCTGGCCGTCGCCATGGTTGCGCGGCGGGAGCGCTTCAGCCCGCGCAAGGGCGCGGGCATGGCCGTGGCCTTCGCCGGCGTGGTGGTGCTGGTGGGCGCCAGCGCCCTGGAGTTCGGCTCCGCGACGTTCGTCGGCAACCTGCTCGTGGTGATCAACTCGTTGTTCTACTCCGTGTTCCTCGTGGCGTCGCGGCCCGTGCTGGAGCGCATGCCGCCGCTGACCCTCACGGCGGGCACCTTCGCGGTCGCGGCTGTCGTGCTCCTGCCGGTTGGCCTGCTGGGCCTCGGCGCCGTCGCGCCCGGCAAACCCGACCTGCTCGGCTGGGCGGCCATCGCGTACATCGTGCTCGGGCCCACGGTCACGACGTACTTCCTGGTCAGCTTCGCCCTCGTCCGCGTGCCCGCAAGCACGGTCGCGGCCTTCGTGTACCTGCAGCCCCTCGCGGGCGGGGTCCTGGCGGTCCTCTTGCTCGGCGAGGCCGTGCCGCCGGACACGGTCGCGGCCGCGGCGCTCATCTTCGCGGGCGTAGGCCTGGTGGCGTTCGACTCCCGCGGCCGGCGCCGGTTCGTCCCCGAGGCTTGAGGCGCGCGCCTCACACGCGGGGGAGCGCAAGGGCCACGAGCACGATCGGCACCTCGTCGTGGAAGAAGGTGCCGTCGCACGCGCGCGCGTCCAGCACGACGGTCGCCGGGCCGGCGTAGCTGGCCGCGAGGGTCCAGGCTTGCTGGAAGGTCTGGTGGGCGTACGGCCCCGTGCACGGCGGCGCCCAGGCTTCCGCTGCGAGGTCGCCGACGAAGCTGCTCCGCAGCACGAGCGAGAAGTACACGAGGTTGCAGAGATGGATCTGGTAGCCGACCCCCACGGCGCCCACGCCCGCCGCGAGCACGACGTCGTTGGCGTCCGGCACGAGGAGGTCCGCCTCGGGGCAGGTGGGTGAGGCAGCCGCGCCCGGGACGAGCGTCGGCGCCACGAGGGCCGCGATCAAGGGAACGAGCCGCGCGTTGGGAAGGAAGCGTGCCATGCCAGGCCCCCGCGCCCGCATGGGCAACACGCCCGATAACGATTGCCGGGCCCGCGCGTCCGCGCGCGCTAGCTCCCGGCGTGGCCGCAGCGGCGAATGCGCGGCGCTTCCCTCAGGGAAGGGTTGCGAGCACGAGGAAGAACGTGACTTGGTCCGTCCGCGCGGTCCCTTCGCATGTCTCCGAGGAGGCGACGAGCTGGCTCTGGCTGTCGACGAGGAGCGCGTTCGTCGTCGTGAACGCGAACTCGAACGCGATGTCGCCGCAGTTGGTCCCGATGCCCACGGCGTCGCGCTCGGTGCCGGACGCGTCCACCCACGCGACCCGACTCGAGCGGATGCTGCAGAAGTGGATCGTCCAGGTCAGCGCGGAGACGCCGGTCCCCACCACGGGGTAGAGCTCACCCTCGGTGGGGCGGGTGAAGGTCGCGTCGGGACACGCCTCGCCATCGAGGCCCGACGGCGCCGCGGCCACGAGCGGCGCCGCGAGGGCCGCCACGAGCGGCAACATCCAGCGGTGAGCGAGCACGCAAAGCCTCCCGCGCCGCCATCCGCGCGCACGGCCATACGCCTTGCGCCCCCACCTTCGGCGCTTCCTCCAAGGTTTGAGGACGCGACCACGCCGCGGCATGACGATGCATCAGGCAGCCAAGTGGTCGCGCGCGCGAACGAGGGCCTCGACGAGCTTGCGGTCCACGCGCCCGGCGCGCTGCAGGCTCGTGCCCACGATGAAGCCCGCGGCGCGCCCGTGGACCCCGAGGTTGGCCGCGGTCGCGCCCGAGCCCACCAGCACGGGTTTCGTCGCGAGCAGGACCGCACGTTCGAGGTCGGCCGGTGCGGCCTGCGCGCCGGTGCGCGGGCCCGTGACGACGTGCGCGTCGCAGAGGTTGCGCTCGTTGTCCGTGATGGCCTGCTCGAGCGTTCCAGGGTGGGTGGCGTGCTTCACGAGGGCGTCGGCCCATACCTCGACGCTCGCGCCGAGCTTGCGGCGCAGATCCAGGGTCTCGCGCGCGCAGCCCTCGATCAGGCCCTGGTCCGTCCAGGCCGCTCCGCTCCAGACGTTGCACCGGACGAACCGCGCGCCCACCATGTGCGCGATGGCCAGCGCGGCGGGCGCGTCGTTGCGCAGCGCGTTGACGCCGACCGGGATGCGCACCGCGCGGACGAGCTCTTGCGCCACGAGGGCGAGGCCCACGATGCCCTCTGGGCTGAGCCGCTTCGCGAACGGCGCATCGCCGAAGTTCTCCACCAGGACCGCGTCGCAGCCTCCGTCCGCCAGGGCGCCCGCGTCCTCGACGGCGCGCGCGGCGACGTCGCCGAGGCTCAGCTGGGCGCGCGGCGTGCCTGGCAAGGGGGCGAGGTGCACCATGCCGACCAGGAACCGCGGGCGCGCGAGGAGGGCCATGATCCCGGAGCGGCGGCGGGCACCAAAGCCTTGCGATCAGCGCGCCCGCGCGGCCGGGGCCAGGTGCGGCAGGTGGGGCTGCGCCAGCGGCAGGTTGGGCAGCTCGCTGGGCCGCACCCAGCGCGCAGCCCCCATGAGCTCGCCGCCGCGCGCGCGGCCCGGGTGGACGCTGAACTGCCATGTGCGGTGCGTGAACGCCCAGCGCCCGCGCGCGTCGGGCGCGCCGATGGTCGCGCGCAGGCCGAGCGCGGCGAGCCGCGCCTCCAGCGCGTCGGTCGCGAGCGCCCCGCGGCGGAGCTGCGCGCCCGGCAGCGCCCAGAATCCCTCGAGCAGCCCCGGCCCCCGGCGCTCGAGCAACACCGCGCCGTCGCGCACGACGCGCGCGAAGGCCCAGCGCTCGGTGCGCGGCTTGGCGTTGGGCCTCTTCCGGGGCAGCGCGTCCTGGAGGTCCCGCGCGCGCGCTTCGCACTGGGCCGCGAGCGGGCAGGCGCCGCATGCCGGCGCTTCGGGCGAGCACACCAGCGCGCCGACCTCGATGAGGGCTTGGGCCAGGATGCGCGGCGCCCCCGCGCCGAGGATTGCGCGCGCGGCGGCAGCCAGCGCGCCGCGCCCAGCGGGCGCGTCCACGGGACGCGTCTCGGCCAGCACGCGGGCCAGCACGCGCGCGACGTTCGCGTCGAGGGGCGCCGCGGGCTCGTCGAAGGCGATGGCGCGCACCGCCGCGGCGGTGTAGGGCCCCAGCCCCGGCAGGGCCGCGAGGGCGGCCTCGTCGCGGGGAACCTCCCCGTCGTGGTGGGCGACGATGGCCTTCGCCGCGGCGTGCAGGCTGCGCGCGCGCCGGTAGTAGCCGAGCCCCGCCCACGCGCGCAGCACGTCGTCGTCGCTCGCCGCGGCCATCGCGGACGCGCTCGGGAAGCGCGCGACGAGCGCCGGGAACCGGCGCGCCCCCGTCGCGGCGCGCGTCTGCTGCAGCAGCACCTCGCTCAGCAGGATCGCCCAAGGGTCGCGCGTGCGGCGCCACGGCAGATCGCGCGCATGCGCGGCGTACCATGCCTCGAGGGCGCGCGCGGCCCGGCTGGCGTCCACGCCGGGCACGCGCCGGGCGAGGCCATAGCGGTTTCGCCCTGCAAGGCTGCGAGGCCGGGAGGCAACATTCATGGGCCGGGCGGCGCTAGCACGTCGCAGGAGGTCCCCGCTCTTGGATCATCCAAAGCCCCTCCCCGTCCTGCCCACGGCCTAGGCACGCCTGCCCGCGGCGCTCGGCAGGAGCCCGCGGGCATCCGCCCTTTTCCCTGGGAAACGGAGGCTGTCCGCCCAGTCCCACGAGTCAGCCTTTAAGCCAACCTCCGGGATTGGCCGACGGTGGCCCTCACCCCCGCCGCGCTCGTGCTCCTCGACCTCATGGGGGCCGCGCTGGCGGTCGTGATCGCGGCCTTCTTCGCGGCGTCGTGGCGCCGGAGCGGGGACAACACCCACCTGCTGTTCATGGTCGGCTTCCTGCTCCTCGCCGGGGGCGTCGCTGCGTCCTCGACGAGCCAGTTCGACCTGCAGCGCCCCGCCGAGGCGTGGGACGCCCTGCGCGTCGCGGCCCACACGAGCGGGGCGCTCGTGCTGGCGTTCGCCTACCTGAGCGCGAGCCGCCACGGGGACGCGCGGCCGTGGACGGTCGTCGGCTGGGTGGCCGCCGGCATGGGGCTGCTGTTCGCGGTGCTGTACTGGTTGGTCCCCCCGAGCGCGGCGTTGCCGAGCCTCACCTCCGCGTCCTTCGCCGCCCACGCGGTGCAGTTCGTCGCGTACGCGGCATGCGTCGCCCTCTCGCTCGAGGGCTTCCGCCGCCGCCCAGCCCTCGACAACGCCCTCGTGCCGACGGCGTTCCTGGCGTGGGCGTTCAGCAAGTACACCTGGTTGCTGATCGACGTCAGCGCCGACACCGCGCTCGTGCCCTTCGTGCTCGTGTGGCGCTTCGCCGCGCTCGGCCTGCTGCTGCTGGCCTTGGCCTTGCCCCCCCCGATCCCGGCCGGAGGTGAGGACGCTGCCCCGGCGTGAGCGGTGGAGCATCATCGGCGCCATCGTGGACGCCATCGACCACGAGGTGCAGAAGGGTGAGCAGGCGCGGGTCTCGAACCTGGCGCTGCGCGCGAACCTCAGCTACGACCGGCTGCAAGGGTACCTCGCCGAGCTGATGCAGGCGGGGCTCATCGAGGGCGAACGCATGCCGCGGCTCACGCCGAAGGGGCGCGAGTTCCTGCGGGAGTACCGCCAGTGGCGGGCCGTGCTGAATCGGTTCGGGTTGCAGGAGGTCGGGGAGCGACCGCACCGGGCCGGCCCCGAACCGTTGCCGGCCGAGGATGAGCAGCGAGATCCGACCGTGCACTAGGATGCTCGGGGTTGCTGCCGGGCTTGACAAGTCGCGCCACGGCACGGAGCGGCGGTGAGACTTCGCAGACAGCGCGGTTCCAGCCGGCGAGGAAAAAACGTCGGCCCGGTGCGCGGGTCTAAGTGGACCGACACGGTTAGCCAGCCGGGGGGGTGCCCGCAGGGCGCTCCCGAGGGAGGCTTTCACGTGTCCCGATGGACCCCGTTCGTAGCGTTGAGCTTGGCACTCCTGACTGCGGTGCCGGTGTCGGCCCTCATGGCCGCGCCGGCGACCACGACCGAGGCCGCGCCCCTCGTCGTCCCCGACGATGCCGCGCCGAAGCCCGAGGCCTTGCCCGTCAAGGACCCCGACCAGGTCCAGCCGGGCGGCGGGCTCGACGCCCAAGACTGTAGCCTTGGCCTCGGCAGCACGTCGCTGTCGGACGGCGTCGGCGTGACCGGCAACCTCGCCAACGTGGCGGGCGCGAACTGCGAGTTCAACTTCGTGCCCAGCACGGGCTTCCAGATGGTCAGCTTCGTCCTGACGCTCACCACCTCGGACTTCGACCTCTACGTGCGCAAGGGCGCGCCGCCGACCACGGCGCTGTACGACTGCCGACCCTTCAGCGGCGGCACGACGACCGAGACGTGCAACATGGACCTGACGGACACCACGACCTGGTACGTCATGGTCAACCGCTTCAGCGGCTCCGGCGATTTCACGATCAAGGCGACCCAGATCAACACGTGCAGCCTCGGCGCGTCCCCGACGGCGCTCACCGACGGCACGAGCGTCGCGGGCTCCCTGACGCTGGACCTGGGGGCGAAGTGCCTCTTCACGATCAGCACGCCGACCAACCTGGCCAAGGTGACCTTGACGCCGGCGACGGACAACTTCAACCTCTACGTGCGCCGCGACGCCTTCCCGACGACCGCGGTGTTCGACTGCTCGTCCCTGGTGACGGGCGCGGGCGTGGACACGTGCTCGGTGCCCAACATTCCCGGCACGACGCTGTACGCGATGGCGTACCGCCCGGCGGTGGGCGTGGGCTCGGCGGACTTCACCATCAAGTACGACGGGATCAACTCCTGCACCCTCGGGAACGCCGCCACGGCGCTGACCGACGGCGTGTCGCTCACGACCTCCCTGACCGCCGACCTGAACGCGAACTGCCTGTTCTCGTTCACGTCGACGTCGAACACGGTGCGCATCAACATGACGCCCGCGGTGGACAACTACAACCTCTACCTCCGCCGCAACGCGCCGCCGACGACGGCGACGAACTTCTTCGACTGCTCGAGCACGCTCACAGGCGTGACCACGGACACGTGCTCGCTGTCGAACGTCGACGGTGACGTGATCTACGCCATGGTGCTCCGCCCCGTGGTCGGCGCGGCGACCAACGACTTCACGATCCGCGCGGACGGCCTGAACACCTGCAGCCTGGGCAATGGTGCGATCTCGCTGACGGAGGACACGAACGTCACCGGCACGCTCACGTCGAACCAGTTTGCAAACTGCCTGTTCAGCTTCACCGCGGCGGCGGGCGTGGACCTGGGCAAGCTGCTCTTGTTCCCGGCCTCGAGCACGAACAACTTCGACCTGATCGTGCGCGCAGGGTCGGCGCCCCGCACGGGCCCGACGACGGCGTCGAGGATCGGCAACTGCTTCTCGAACCTCACCGGCACGAGCACCGACAGCTGCGGCCTCTCGCCGACCACGACCCTGTACGCGCTCGTGCACCGCCCGGCGGCGGGCACGGTCTCGGCCGACTTCAACGTGAAGGGCCAGTCGATCCTGACGTGCAGCCTCGGCCTCTCGACGATCCCGCTGGTCAACAACGTGGCCACGCTGGGCGTCCTCGCGAACGAGGTGAACGCGGCGTGCAACTTCTCGTTCGCGCCCTCGCTGACCGAGGACACGGTGCGGATCAGCATGAGCCCGCCCGCGACCGGCGGCGACTTCGACCTGTACGTGAAGAAGGGCAGTGCGCCGACGACGACCGTCTACGACTGCCGCCCCTTCCTGACCGGGAATGCCACCGAGACGTGCACGCTGGCCAACGATGGCACGACGGTGTACGTCCTCGTGCGCCGCTTCAGCGGCACGGGCACGTTCAGCGTGACGGCCTCGGCCTTCTCGCCGTGCAGCTTCGGCAACGGCGACAAGCTGCTGTCGGAGGGCGCGGCGGAGACCGCCTCGCTGAGCAGCGATGCGGGCGCGGCGTGCTTCTTCTCGTTCACGACCGACCCGCTGGCCGACACGGCGACCTTCGACCTCACGCCCAACGCCGGCGCGGACTTCGACCTGTACGTGAAGACCGTCTCGCGCCCGACCACCAGCAGCTACGGCTGCCGCAGCATCGCGGTGGGGGCGGGCGCGGGCGAGAGTTGCGAGGCCCCGGGCGAGGCCGTGACCTTCTTCGGCATGGTCACGCGCGTCAGCGGCTCGGGCGACTTCACCGTGAACGCCACCTCGACGAGCTCGTGCAGCCTGGGCTACGGGACGCACGCGCTGAACCCCGGGCAGACGGTGGAGGCGGCGCTGGATCTCTTCACGAATGCAAAGTGTTACTTTAGTTTCGAGCATGACCCGGGAGCTGACTTCGCGCACCTCAACATGACCCCACCGGACGCAACACCGGCTACGGACTTCGACATGTACGTGCGCAAGGGCGCGCAGCCCACAACGACGCTGTGGGACTGCCGACCTTTCTTTGGCGGCAACCGTAGCGAGGACTGTTTCATGTTGATCGAGGACGCGACGCCTTACCAAGTTCTGGTCCGTCGGTTCTCGAGCATCACGACCGCGTTCGGCACGTACTTTACCATCACCGCCAAGAATTTCGTGGTGCCTACGCTCGAGAACGGCATCGCCGTGCAGGGCGTCGCGGAGGCGAACGGCTTCACATATTACAAGGTCGTCTCGCCGGTCGAGGCCCAGCATTTGACCATCGCCACCGCGGGCGACCCGGTCAACCGCGCGTGCGTGATCCCGGCGACGCCCGTGGCGCCGCAGCAGACGAACCCGCTCTGCAACCTGCTGAACGGGGTGAAGACCGGCATCTGCGCGAACCTCGCGCCGCTGTGCCCCGTGATCACGCTCGTGACGGACACGCTCTGCCCGCTCGTGGCGCAGGCGTGCGCGCCGCTGCCGCGGACGGACGTGGACCTCTACGTGCGCCACATCAGCGACACCCGCACGCCGCGCGGCCTGCCGACGACGAGCCTGTACACGTGCCGCTCGGCCAACCCGGGCAGCGCGGAGCAGTGCACCTTCGACTCGCAGGCGCGCGACGCCGTCAATGGCGTGGTCGCGCAGCTGCCGGTGCCGCTGCCGCCGGGCCTCGTGCTGCCGGAGATCCAGCCGGGCCCGCAAGCGGGCAGGTACTTCATCGGGGTCCGGGGCACCATCGGCCCCGCCGACTTCAGCATCGTCGCGGCGTGGGCGCCGACCCCGATCCCGCCGCCGCTGCCGACGCCGCCCAGCCCGCCGCCGCTGCCTCCCCCGCCGATCTGAGTCGTTGGCAAGAACGCGGGGGCCTCGCGCCCCCGCATCCTTTTCTTTCGTCCGCGCGTTACGCCCCCGTGTCCGCCGACGCGCCCGTGGACGTCGCGCTCGCCGTGGTGCGCGCCGGCGACCGCGTGCTGCTGCAGCGCCGCGACCGCGCGCCCTTCCAGGGCCAATGGGAATTGCCGGGGGGCAAGGTCGCGGCGGGGGAGGACCCCTCGCAGGCCGCGGAGCGCGAGGCGCGGGAGGAGCTGGGGGTGGGGGCGCGCGCCATCCGCGCGCTGGGCGTGCACGAGCACCGCTATCCCCAGGGCCTGTGGGTGCGGCTGCACGCCTTCGAGGTGGCGCTCGACGGCCCGCCCACCTTGGGCGAGGCGCGGCGCTGGGTCGCGCTCGATGCGCTGGCGGAGCTCGACGTGCTCGACGGCACGCGCCCCGTGCTCGCTCGCCTGCGATGAGGCCGGCGGCGAAGCTTTGCCGTCGTCCGCGCATGCCGGGCCATGGCGCAGCGCGCGGCCGAGGGAGCGTACTGGGGCAACCTCGCGGACGCCAAGGGCCGGTTCTTCGCGGTGCTGCACACCACGCTGCGCACCCAGACCGCGACCATGACGGTGCCGCCCGGCGAGGAGGCCGGGCCGCCCGAGGTCCACGAGGGCGAAGACCAAGTCTTCCTGTTCCTCGAGGGCGAGGCGGAGGTGAGCGTGTGGGAGCGCGGTCCCGGCGGGGTGCCGACGCGCCGCGGCGCCAAGGCGGGCGACATCGTGGTGGTGCCGGCCGGCCTCCAGCACGGGGTCAGGAGCGTCGGGCCCGGGCCGCTCTTCTTCTTCACGGTCTATGGGCCACCGGCCTACTGAGGTCGCGACGAGCCTGCCACCACAACCCTCAAGGCCCCGCAGCCGGGGTGCACGCCGGGAGTTGCAGCATGCGCGGCGCATCCGTTCCGCTGGCGATCATCGTGACCGCGACCATCCTCGCCGGCTGCGTCGCGCAGCCGCAGGCGCTCGACCCGGGCGGCCCGGGCGCGGAGGCCGCGCAAGCGGTGAGCACCTTCACCAAGCTGATCTGCGAGCCAGCCTGCAACATCCAGGCCACCGCCATCGCGGGGCCCGCCAACGAGGTCGCGCTCGCGATGGACCCCGCCAACCCGCTGCGCTTGCTGGGCGGCGCGAAGGACTACAACGACCGCTACACCGACTGCGTCACGATCTCCTGGTTCACCAGCGACGACGGCGGCGCGAGCTGGGCCGAGGGCTACTTCCACCCCGAGCGCGCGCTGCCCTTGCCGCACCCGCCGGTCCCCGCTGCGCCCGTGGACTTGAGCCCGGAGAGCTGCGAGAGCGACCCCGTC
>DASYRW010000310.1:0-1748 GCA_036003985.1 Thermoplasmatota archaeon | reverse complement strand
CGCCGTGCCGGTGTCGAAGCGGCCCACCTGCTGCGGCCGCGCCGGATCGGAGAGGTCGAGGATCACCATCCCTGCGGACGGGTGGAAGAGCGAGATGTACGCGTAGTGCCCGTGGATGATGAACTCGCTCGCCGGTGAGAGCGCCGCCGCGTCGGTGGGCAGGTTCGTGGCGAAGACGTCGCGCATCCGCCAGGCTGCGCCGGGGTGCGCGTAGGGGTCGATGTGGTCGTGGTCGTTGACGAGCGCGGCTTCGAGGAGCGCGAGGCCATCGGCATCGCGCGCGCTGCCGGCGCCGGGCGGGAGCGGGATGTTCGACGAGGTCACGCAGCCGCTCGCAGCCAAGGCGAGGACCGCGAGCGCGGGCAGCAGGCGCGCCATGGCCCGGCAGCGGCTCGCGGGGTCAAGAGGCTTGTTGCGCCGCGGCTCCCGGCCAGCGGCCGCAGCGCCGCCACGGCGGTCGCACGGCGATCACGGTGGGCGCCGTGGCCGACCGGTGCAACCGGAATGGTTGCAACGAAATTTCAAGCAGCGCCCTTCGCATGGGGGCCTCGCCCGGTGGGGCGGAGTGGGCGACCTTGAGGCGACCCTTGCGTTGCGGCTTGCTGGCGCTGGCGATGATCGCGAGCACCAGCCCGTGGGCCGGCGCGTGGCCCTCGGAGCTCGAAGGCTCCACGGCCGAGGAGACCTCGGTTCGAGTTGCCGACGCCGTCGATGACCTCCTCGGCTTGTCGCCATCGGAGACGCTCTGGCGGCTCGCGTGGTTGGACGATCTCGCCGTGGCCAACGAGTCGGTGCCCATCACCAACCCCCCGTGGCTGACGGCGGCGCCCCTGACGCTGCGGCCGGTGCTGAGCAAGCTGTGGAGCGGCATCGTCCTTGCGCGGCAGCGCGTGGACGACGCGTTCGGAGCCCTCACCGACGAGGAGCTGGAGGACCTGCTGCCCCTCACGTTGCAGGCCGCGCACGCCATCGACGACGACAACCGGGGCCGGGCCGACGACGCGGACCGCGAGGTTGCACACGCCTGGGCGGGCGTGGTCGGGCGCGTCGACCGCGAGAAGCTCCTGCAAGCCGGCCTCGCCGCCGCGCGGGTGGTCGAGGGCGCCTTGCCCCTGGCGCAGGGCCTGGTGCTTCCTCCGGCCCTGCCGGCGCCGGCGTGCGCCACCGGACCGGTGCTCTTCGAGACCGGAGACTGCCTCGTGGTCGTGGGGGGCTCGGGCGCGAACACCTACCGTCGGGACACGGTCGTGAATCTGGATTTCGGCGGCAACGACGTGTACCACAACAACGCCGGTGGCGGGTCGCTGTTCGATGTGGCGGGGGCTTGGCCGACGAGCTTCGTCGCGTCGATCGCGGTCGACCTCGGGGAGGGCAACGACGTGTACGACGGCACCGACACCTTGGTGGGCGCGTCGCAGGGCGTGGGCTGCGCGGGCGTGGGCGTGTTGCTCGACAGCGGGGGGAGCGACCACTACGCCGAACCGCCGGTGGGCTGCGTGGGCTCCGAGCTGTTCTTCGTGTCCCAGGGGAGCGCTGCCGCCGGGGTCGGGGTGCTGTGGGACCGGTGCAGTGCAGGCTCCTGCGCTGACACCTACAGCGCACACCGCTTCGCGCAGGCCGTCACGTTGTCCGGGGCCGGTTTGCTCATCGACGAGGGCGGCGCGGACGTCTACGAGCTCGGCGGGGAGGGCTACGGGTACGGCCAGGGAGTCGCTGCCGCCGGGCTCGCCGCGGTCGTGGACGGCGGC
>DASYRW010000309.1:0-11813 GCA_036003985.1 Thermoplasmatota archaeon | reverse complement strand
CACCGTCGCCTTCGACCCGCCGACCCCGCCGCCGCCCGTCCCCCTCCCGCCGCTGCCGGCCGAGCCGCCCGCGGGCCAGGTGAACGTCACCGTGCGCCCGCCGAGCGGCGAGACCCGGAGCTTCGCCTTCACGGCGAACGGCGTGCAGGTGTTCAGCGCAGCCACCGCCGCGAGCGGGGCGTGGGGCGTCGACGTCGTCGCGGTGGGCGGGGGCTCGGTGCGGCTCTTCGCGGCAGCGACGGTGCCCCGCGCCTGAACGGCAACCTTCATGGGCCCGGCCAGCCCATGGGCGCGCGTGCCCCGCGCGCGGCCGCCCTTCGAGGTCGTGTTCTTCGACATGGACGGCACGCTCACCGACCGCGTGAGCAGCTGGGAGTGGGTGCACCGCCGCTTCGGCCTCGACAACAAGGCCAACTGGGAGGCCTTCCTGCGCGGCGAGATCGACGACGAGGAGTTCGTCCGCCGCGACATTGCGCTGTGGAAGAGCGCGCACCCCCAGGGCCTGCACCTCGACACGATCCGCGACGCGCTCTCCGACATCCCGCTCGTCCCGGGCGCGCGCGAGCTGATCGACGCGCTGCATCGCGACGGCGCGCACACGATCATCGTCACCGGCGGCCTCGACCTGCTGGCCGAGCGCGTGTGCCAGGAGCTGGGCATCCGCGAGCACGTCGGCAATGGCCTGTGCGCGGATGCGCAGGGCTACCTGCTCGACGAGGGCGTGCTGCGCGTGCCGGTGAAGGACAAGGGCCGACCCGTGCGGCACCTCCTCGCTCGCCTCGGCATCCGGCCCGAGCGGGCCGCGGCCATCGGCAACAGCCACCAGGACGTGGCCATGTTCCAGGCCTGCGGGCTGGGCGTGGCCTTCGACCCCATCGACGAGGGCGTGCGCCACGGCGCGGATGTCGTGATCGAGGAGAAGGACCTACGGCACGCGATCCCGCACCTCGCGACAGCTCGCTAGCTAGAGGTGCTCGAAGGTCTGGTCGAGCGCGACCGGCGGGGCCGGGCCGACGGTGACCGTGCGCGCGAAGCCCTCGAACGCCAAGCCCGCCACGTTGCCCGCCGCGGCCGGCAGCGGCGCGTGGTCGTCGGTGTTCGTGTGCGTGAAGGGCCCGTTGCCCTGCTCGGCGTAGTAGTGCACGCCGCCCGTGTCCAGGAGGTCGAGCGAGCGCGGGTGGTAGTCGGCGTCGTCGCCCTCGAAGAGCATCCACAGGCGCGTGACGCCGTCGTCCTTCGGGCCCGCCTCGTGCGCCACGAAGTGGACCTCGTAGCGCCCGTGCATCGCGTCATCGAGGACTTGATGGAACACGGGGCCCAGCCACTCCACGACGCCCTGCGCGTCGCCGACGTGGGCGAAGCCGTTCTGCTCCAAGTGTTCCAGGAGGTGATGGTCGCCGCTGCTGAGCACCGTCACGAAGTAGTGCCGCGCCGCGCCGCCGCTGTCGAAGGGCGGCGGCTCGACGCGCAGCCCGACGAAGCCGCCGAGGATCGCGCCGCCGTCCTCGCCGTCCATCGTGTGGGTGGCGCACTGCCAGGTCGCGTGGTAGATGCCGGCGATGCCGCCGCCCATGTTGGGGCCCTCCGCGAGGCCGAGCACGAGCGGGTCGCCGAGGTCGGCGCTCACATCCGCGAGTACCCACGGCGCGGGCAGCAGGCCCTCGAGGTCGGCCTTGTTGTAGGTGCTGTAGCCGCCGCCCTCGGTGCAGTCCTGCGCGTCGAGGCGGAGGCCGTGGTCCGCGGGCACGGCCACGACCGGCGCCGGCGCTGTCGCACCCAGGTCTTGGGGCGCGGGTGCGGCGCCGAGGCAGCCGGCGAGCGCGACCGCGGCGAGCACGACCGTTGCGGGGCCCTTCGCCATGCCTGCAGTCTCCGAAGCCGGACCCTCCAAGGGAAGGTAAATAGCTTGCGTCTGCGAGGTTGAACTCTGCGGCGACCGGACGCAAGCCGCGCGGTCCACCGCTACGTTTTTGGGCGGCGCCCCCCTGCCCGGCAGCGTGGCCGCCGCGCTCGCAGGTCCGCTGGCCTTGGCGCGGCGCCTGCTGGGCGGCGAGCTCGCGCGCGGCTCCGCGGTGAACCTCGCCTTCGCGGTCGGCAACGCGGCGCTAGCCTTCGTCGCGAGCGTGTTCGCGGGCAACGCGCTCGGGCCCGCGGGCGTGGGCGTGCTCGCGCTGGGGCTGTTCGTCCTCGACCTCGCGGGCATGCTCGACAACATGGGCAGCGCGGGGTTCATGCGCGACTACGCGGCCGCGGAGGACCCCGTCAAGCTCGCCACCATCTTCCGCCTCAAGGTGGCGCTCGGCGTCGGCACCGCGGCGCTCATGGTGGTGATCGCGCCATTGCTCGCGCCCGCCCTCAAGATCCCCGCGCAGCTGCTGCTGGTCTTCGCGCTCGTTCCGATCACGAGCATCCTCAGCACGCTGGCCACGATGGTGCACGAGTCGCGCCGCCGGCCGTGGCGCCGCTGCGCGCCCGGAACTGCGGAGGCGGCGGTCAAGGCTGCGCTCTTCGGCGGCTTCTGGCTCACCCTCGGGATCCGCGGCGACGTGCTCGCCTACGCGTGGGCCGCCGTGGGGGCCAGCGTGGTCGGCGCGCTCGTCGGCGCGCTCCTGCTGCCACGGCCCCGGCCTGAGCTGGCGCAGCGCGACCTGCGCGACGCGTACCTCGAGTTCGGGCTGCAGGCGCAGGCGGCCCAGTTCCTCCAGAAGCTGCTGTTCTGGATCGACATCCTGCTCATCGACGTGCTGCTCAACAGCCACTACCAGCAGGGCCTCTACCGCACCGCGTACAGCGTCATGGCCTTCGTGCCCCTCTTCGCCGGCACGGTCGCGGTGTTCCTCTTCCCCGCCATCAGCGAGGCGTCGCACCTCGGCAACACGGCGCGCGTGCGCGAGCTGCTGCGCCGCAGCTTTGAGACGGTGCTGGTCATCGCGCTGCCGATGACCGCGGCCGCGATCCTGCTCGCGCGCCCGGCGCTGCGGCTCTTCGGGCCCGAGTTCGTCGCGGCGGACTGGATCCTGCGCGCGCTGGCGGTCATCGCGCTGCTGCCGTCGCTGCTCGTGCCGTTCCAGGCGCTCTTCCCCGCGCTCGGCAAGCCTGGGGTCCTCCTGCGCATCAGCGCGGCCATGCTCGCGGCCAACGCGGCCCTCGACCTGCTGCTCATCCCGCAGTGGGGCGTCGCGGGCGCCCTCGTCGCGGCCACGGCCACCTTCGCGCTGGGCCTCGTCCTCTCCGTGGTGGCGGCGCGCAGGCTCGGCGTGCTGGGAGGTCCGCCGGCATGAGGATCGCCGAGGTGTGCGTGCGCTTCGGCGCTCCGGGCGGTGCCGAGGCCCACGTCGCCGCCGTGAGCCGCGAGCTGGCCGCGCGCGGCCACGAGGTCGTCGTGCTCGCGAGCGACCTGGTCAGCGAGGCGCCCTGGAAGCGCGGCGGGCCCTTCGAGACTCCGCCGAAGGGGGTGGAGGTCGTGCGCCTGCGCATGCGCCCCCGCGCCTGGATGCGGCCGATCCGCATGGAAGGCCTCGCGGACGCGCTGCGGGCGACGCGGGCCGACGTGTTCCACGCGCACAGCCACCGCTACCACCACCTCCGCACCACGGCCTTGGTGGCCCGGCGCCTCGGCAAGCCGTGGTGCATCACGCCGCACTTCCACCCCCTGGAGGCCGACGCGCCCGCCAGCAAGCGCGCGCTCGCATGGGCCGCCGACCGCTTCGACGCGCGCGTCGTCTACCATCGCGCTGCGCGCGTGTTCACGGTCACGGACCTGGAGCGACGCTTCCTGGAAGGGCTCGCGCGCCCGGGCAGCATGGTCACGATCCCGAACGGCATCGACGCGAGCGCGTGGGCTTCGGGGCGCGACCCGCGGCCCTTCCGCGAGGCGACCGGCGTGGAGGGAGACTACGTCTTGTACGCGGGCAGGCTCGCGCCCAACAAGGGCCTGCATACCTTGCTCGACGCCTGGGCGCACGTCGCGCCGGCGCGCGGCGCCGTGACGCTCGTGCTCGCAGGCGCCGACGGGGGCGAGGCAGCACGCTTGCGGCGCCAAACGGCCGAGCTCGGGCTCGGGGACCGCGTGCGCCTCGTCGGCCACTTGGACGAACCCACCTACCACGCGGCCGTCGCGGGCTGCCGCGCCTTCGTGCTGCCGTCCGCGTGGGAGGCCTTCGGCATCGTGCTCCTCGAGGCGATGGCGTGCGGCAAGCCGGTGGTCGCCACGGCCGTGGGCGGCGTGCCGGAGGTCGTCCGCGATGGCACGGATGGGCTGCTCGTCCCTTCCGGCGACCCGTCCGCGCTGGCCGAGGCCCTCGACCGCGTGCTCGGCGAGCCGGCGCTGGCGGAGGCCCTCGGAGCAGCCGGCCGGATCCGCGCGCAGGCCTTCGACTGGACCGCGATCGGCGCGCACCTCGACGCCGAGCTGACCGCGGTGGTGGCGGCCGCGGGTCGCCGCTGAAACGTTCGGCCACCTCCCCCCCGGAACCTCCACATCGAGGGAGCAGCCATCCCAGGGGTGGGCGGGCGTTCAACATGAGAGGCGCCCGGCGGGGCACTAGGTTCATGTCCGCGCCGCCCGTTGGACTGCCCGTGCGGCGCGACGACCCCCTTCCCCGCGGGAGCGTGGCCAGCTTCCAAGGCCAAGGATCCCTCCGCCTCGTGGAGATCGGCGCGGGCAACCGCGCGACGGCGCTCGACTGGCCGGAGGTCCAGCGCGCGCGCGACGCCGGCCGCCGCGTCGAGGTGGTGCGCCACGACATCGCCCCGCTGCCGGGGATCCACGTGCTGCATGACCTCGCGCAGCGGCCGTGGCCTTGGAAGGACGGCGAGTTCGATGGCCTCGTGGCGGAGCAGGTGCTCGAGCATCTCGCGGACCTCGGCCCGACCATGGAGGAAGTTTGCCGCATCGTGAAGCCAGGCGGGCTCGCGCTCGTCGGCGTGCCCTACGCGATGAGCAAGGCCTACTTCCAGGACTGGACGCACAAGACCCCCTTCACCGAGCACACCTTCGACTACTTCGCGCCCGACGGCGAAGCGCCGCCGTGGAGCGACCACAACTTCTACAGTCGCGCGCGGCTGCGCGTCGAGCGCCTCGAGGTCGTCCCGGACTTGGGCACGTTCCTCGGCCTCGGCCCGCACGGCGTCGAGAAGTACCTGGGCCCGCGGGCGCTCGCGCTCGCGGAGCCGCTCTTCCGGCGCGGCACGCTGGGGCTGCGCTTCGTCCTGCGCGTCGTCGGGCTGGAGAAGGCATGACCGGCGTGCTCGTGCACCAGATGCCCCACCCGGTCCATGCCGCCTGGGCGCGCGCGGCAGGGCTGGAGCTGCACGCGTGGCTGCCGCGCGCGGAGCCCTACGCGACGGTGTGGCTGCGCGACCTCGCCGCGGCGCGCCGCGTCCCGAGGACTCGCCTGGCCGTGGCGGAGGGCGGCGGCCCCGCGGGAGCGTGCGTGCTGGCCAAGACCCTCGGCCGCGTGGAGCGCGCCATCCTGCTGGCGGCCGACGAGACGTGGGCCCGGCTGCGCCGCGGCGTGCCCAAGCCCTTGCCCGCGACCGAGCGCGCGTGGTGGCGCTTGCTCGCGCGGGGGCTCGACGGCGCGATCGCCGTGAGCCCCTACGTGGCCGACGACCTGCGCGCGCTCCACCCGGGGCTGCGCGTCGAGGTCGTGCGCCCGCACATCGCGCCCGAGCTGCAGGCGCGACTCCTGAAGCTAGACCCTGCCCTCGACGGGCAGCGGCTGCTCCACCTCGCGAGCACCGCGCCGAAGAACGGCACCACCGTCCTGCTCGAAGCCTTCGCACGCGTCCGCAAGAACAGCCCGGGCGCGGAGCTGCACGTCGTTGGCGCGGGCAGCGAGGGCCTGCGCGCCGCGGGCGTGGTGGCCCACGGCCGCGTGCCCGACCTCGCGGCCCACCTCGCGGCCGCGGACCTTTTCGTGCTGCCCGGCCTCGGCCAGGCTTGCCCCGTCGCGACGCTCGAGGCCATGGCCGCGGGCGTGCCCACGCTCGTGAGCACCGAGACAGGCACGCGCGACCTCGTCCACCCGCGCCTCGTCGCGGCCCCGGACGCGGCCGCGTTGGCGGTGGCCATCACCGACTACCTGCAACTTGCTCCCCGAGAGCGCGCGGACCTCGCCGCGGGGTCCCGTCGCGCGGTCGAGGGGCTCACCCAGGAGCGCCAGTGCGCCGCGTTCCGCGCGGCCTTGGCCCGGCTTGCGCCGTGATCGCGCCAACGTTTTTGGCCTGCCGGGGCCTTCGATGCCCATGGCCCCCGAGGAGGCCCCGTGCCAACACTGCGGCGCCGTGCTGCCGCTGGCGACGCTGCTGCGCATCGACGCGCAGGGCGAGTACGTCCTCGCCTGCCCGGACTGCGCCGTCGCCATCCAAGCGACGGGTCGGCGGGGGCGGTGACCGTGCAGACCTTGCCGCGCGAGGATTTCGAGGAGCACACCGCGAAGCTCGGCACGGTGGTCGTGGCGTTCTTGGCGGAGTGGTGCCCTTTCTGCACGCGCTTCGAGGACGCCTTCCAGGGCGCGGCGGCGCGGCATGCGGGCACGCCCTTCGCCATCGCTGACATCAGCGACGACGACACCGACCCACGGTGGGACAAGTATGGCATCCGCGTCGTGCCGACGGTGATCGTCTTCCGCGACGGGCGCCCGGCCGCGCGCATCGACGGCATCCTCGGCCGCGGCATTGCCCCGGCGGAGCTGGAGCAAGGCCTGGAGGTCGCGTTCCGTTGATCACTCGACGGGGCTGAGCAGCCGGATGCGCGCCGCGCGCACCGCGTCCTCGATGCCGAGCAGACCCTCGATGTCCACCACCAGGTGAGGATCGAGGCCGAGCATCTTCGCCGCGCGGAACGCCGCCTCGCGCTCCTTCGGGCCGAAGCCGTCCTGGCGCGCGACGTGGATGGCGTCGTAGAGGATGTGCCGCCCGACGGGCTTGGTCTGCGCGTCGTAGAAGTCGGGCAGCTTCGCGGCGCGGTAGTCGAACTTGAGCAGCTGCTCGAGGATCGCGTCGGTGCACCCCATGGACCGCGCGAGGCCGAGGAAGTACTCCATCTCGCGCGGCGAGACTTCACCGTCGGCGCCGGCGACCGTGAGGATGGCCTGGCTCACCTTGAGCTTCATCTCCGGCGGGATCGGCACCGTGTGGCCGAAGGTCTCGCGCAGCATGTGGTCGTTGGTGAGATCGAGGCGGTTCATGCGGGGCCACCCTGCAGGCAGGGAGCGGCGCGGGCAGCCAAATAGGTTGCCGGCCCTCGCGCGGGCGATCAGCGCCGCCGCAGCAGGAACAGGTGCGCCTTGGGCTCGTGGTCGAGCTGGCCGGGGAACGTGCTGGGCTGCCAGGCCTCCTCGTCGAAGCCGCGCCCGAAGGCCGCGCGGACCTCCGCGCGCGTCACGCGGCGCGGGCCGTAGCCAGCTGGCTCCTCCTCGCTGAAGGTCTTCAGCAGGAAGCGGCCGCGCGGCTTGAGCCAGCCGGCCACGCGCTCCGCGTAGGGCCCGCGCAGCTCGTCCGGGAAGATGTGGAACAGCCCGCGGTCGAGCGCGAGGTCGAAGGGGCCGTCCAAGGCCACGGCGAACACGTCCCCCGCGACCCAGTGGATCCGCTCCGCCAGCGGCCCGGCCCGCTGTCGCGCTTGGGCGATGGAGGTGGCGCTGATGTCGGTCGCGGTGACGTCGTAGCCCTGCCGCGCGAAATGGATCGCCGCCGTGCCGGGGCCGCTGCCCAGGTCGAGGACGCGCGCGCCGCGCGGCAGCTTGAGCGCGTCCACCCACGCCGCGATGTCCGCGTCGAGGCGCGCGACGCTCCACGGCAGCTTCATCGGGTCGCTGCCCACGTAGACTTGCTCCCACGACGGGTCGCCGCGGTGCTGCACGCGCCGTGAGCGCAGCCGCGGCCCATAAGCCCGGCGGCCCTGCGCAGCCAACCTTCAAGGCCTCGCGCCGCGGGTCACGGCCGTGCGCCCGCTCGCCCTGCTGCTGCTCGCCCCGGCGCTGCTGCTCCCCGCGGGCGCTGCGCCGGCCATGGCGCCCTCGTGCGGGGTCCCGGTGGCCCTCGCGCCGTCCGTGACGGAGCTGCCGATCCTCCCGCTCCCCGACCCCGCGCTGCCGGCCGCGGACCTGCACTGCGCGCCGGGCATCCGGCCCGGGGCCAGCTCCAACAGCTGCACGCTCAACTTCGTCGTCACCGACGGCACGGACCTCTACATCGGCGCCGCGGGCCACTGCGCGTACACCGGCAAGCGCCTCAGCGTGGCAGGCGTGCCGGGCCAGGTTGGCACGTTCGTCCTCGTGCGGAACGAGTTCCTCGCGCGCGACTGGGCCTTCGCGCGGATCGACCCCGAGGACCGAGCCTTCGTCAAGGGCACGCTCTGCCGCTGGGCCGGACCCTTCGCGAACCCCGCGAGCGGCGCCGACGTCCGCACGCCCGACGTCGGCGACGTCGCGCTGCACTACGGCCACGGCGTCGCGCTCGGGGCGACCGAGGCCGCGCGTGGGCGGGTCGGCGCCGTGATCCCCAACGTCTTCGGCCCGACCGTGTTCACGCTCATCGCCAGCGTGTCGGGCGGCGACAGCGGCTCGCCCGTGCGGCTCGCGACCGGCGAGGCCGCGGGCATCGTCGAGGCCGCGGCGCTGCCATGGTACGAGCCGACGCTGACGGTCGCGATGCGCTTCGATCTCGCGATGGAAGACCTGAGCGATGCCCTCGGCCGACCGGTCGCGCTCGTCGACGGCGACCCCTTGCCACCGCTCCCCGGATGAGCGTTCAGCCCGCTGCGGCGCCGCTACTTGCTCACGCCGAGATGCCCGGGGTCGCGGAACTTCTCGTTGAACTCCACGCGCAGCACCTTCTCCTCGTCGTAGGTGGCGCAGTCCATCGAGTCCAGCAGGAAGAAGCCCACGTCGCCGAGGTCGTTCTCCTCGATGATGATGAACAGCTTCTCCTCGCTGGCCTCGTACCACACGCGCACGAAGAGCGCGTACTTGTACGACGCGTCGAGCCACACGATGTGCTCGGTCTCGAGACCGTCGTCGGCCGCCTCGTGCATCGCGCGCTCGGCGAAGTCCTTGATCGTCTGGATCACGCGGAGATCGCGGAAGCACTTGAGGACCTCGCGCTTGAGCTTCGCATCCTCCCGGAACTCAGGGTTCCAGTCGATGCTCCAGGCGATGGCCTCCATGGGCTCGTCTCGCGAGACCATGCGCCGCGCGACGCCTTAACCCTTGTGCTCGCTCCCTGGGCGGCCTTCCGAAGGCCTCCGATCGCTTGCCGAAGGAGCCGCGCACGCGCCTCCTCGCGCCCATGCGTGCGCGTCCGCCGCGCCGGCCTCGGACCCGGCAACAATCTTATAAGGGGCAAGTGCTTCCCCGCACCGCCGGCCCACCTGGAGCCGGGATCGTGACGCGCATGGAACGCCCCCGCACCGTCAAAGGCTACTGCCCCTTCTGCAAGGCGCACAAGGACTTGGAGGTGGAGCGCGTCAAGAAGCGCAAGGCGAGCGAACTGAAGCAGGGCCAGCGCCGTTTCCGCCGCGTCACCGCGGGGTACACGGGCTTCCCCCGGCCCAAGCCCGAGGGCCGCGAGAAGCCGACGAAGCGCGTACCGATCCGTTACCGCTGCAAGACGTGCAAGAAGGCCCACCTCCGCGTGGGCATCCGCTCCAAGAAGTTCGAGATCGTGGAGGCGCAGAAGTGACGGCCCCGCCCAAGCCCGAGACCAAGGACTCGAAGTTCCGCCGCGTGAAGTGCGCCGACTGCGGCGGCGAGCAGATCCTCTACACCCGCGCGGCGACGCGCGTGCCCTGCGCCGTCTGCGGCGCGGCGCTGGCCGAGCCCACGGGCGGCCTCGCCATCATCCGGGGCGAGATCCTGGGCGTCGTGGAGTGAGCGCGTGGAGCCCGCGAGCGTAGCGAGCGTGGGCGGAACGCGCTGCGGAGCATAGCATGGTCAAGAAGAACGAGTACCCCGAGG
Organism: Thermoplasmatota archaeon; assembly: GCA_036003985.1. Taxonomy (GTDB): domain Archaea; phylum Thermoplasmatota; class SW-10-69-26; order JACQPN01; family JAIVGT01; genus JAIVGT01. Next base: position 1,851 of record DASYRW010000309.1, on the reverse strand, counting down.
ACGGCGAGCTGGTCGTCGGCACGGTGACCGACGCCAAGGGCTACGGGGCGTTCGTCAAGCTGGAGGAGTACCCCGGCAAAGTGGGCTTCATCCACATCGCCGAGCTCGCGACAGGCTGGGTCAAGTACGTCCGCGACCACGTGCGCGAGAACCAGAAAGTGGTGTGCAAGGTCACCGGCGTCGACAAGAGCAAGGGCCACGTCGACCTGAGCCTCAAGCGCGTCAACGAGCACCAGCGCCGCGAGAAGATCGCGGAGTGGAAGAACGAGCAGAAGGCCGAGAAGCTCTTCGAGATGCTCGCGAAGGAGCTGGGCAAGGACTTGAAGGAGTTCTACGAGGAGGCCGGCTTCCGGCTCCAGGAGAAGTACGGTTCGCTGTATGCCGCCTTCGAGATGGGCGCCATGGATCCGGACCAGCTGAAGCAGGACGGCTTCGCGGGCCCCTGGATGAAGCGCTTCCTCGAGATCGCCGCCGCGAACGTGACGATCCCCTTCGTGACGATCAAGGGCGAGCTCGAGGTGACGAGCAACGCGCCCAACGGCTTCGAGCACGTGCAGGAGGCCCTGCTCCAAGCCGAGAAGAGCGAGTTCGAGGACGTGGACGTCTCTGTCCAGTACCTCGGCGCGCCGCGCTACCTGCTGAAGGTCAAGGCGCCCGACTACAAAATCGCCGAGGAGCAGCTCAAGAAGGCCGTGGATCGCGTGGACAAGGTGATCCACAAGCACGGCGGCCAGAGCGTGTTCCACCGCGAGGCCGAGAAGGCCAAGGCGCCGAAGGCGAGCTGATGCCGCTGCGCAAGTGCCCGGCGTGCGCGCGCTACTCCCTCAAGGACACGTGCCCGAGCTGCGGCGCCAAGGCCATCGAGCCGGGCCCAGCCAAGTACAGCCCCGAGGACCACTACGGCAAGTACCGGCGCGCGCTGAAGAAGGAGGCGCGCGAGCGCGCGGCGAAGCGGTAGGGCCGCGTGACCCCCTCCGGCGCTGCGAAGTCCTTATGGACCCCCCCGGCCTAGCGGGCGCGTGAAGGACGTCGAGGTCCGGCTCCTCGAGGAGCCGCAGCTCAAGGATCCCATCCTCATCGAGGGCTTGCCCGGGGTTGGCAACGTCGGCAAGCTGGCTGCCGATCACATGATCCAGGAGCTCAAGGCGAAGAAGTTCGCGGAGATCCACTCCCGCTACTTCCCGCCCCAGGTGCTGGTGCTGCCCGACGGCACCGTGCGGCTCGTCAACAACGAGATGTACTACTGGAAGTCGAAGCAGGCCGGCACGCCCGACCTGCTGATCCTCATCGGCGACTACCAGGGCCTGACCGCGGACGGCCAGTACGCCCTCGCGGACACGGTCCTCGACCTCGCGCTCAAGTTCGGCGTCAAGCAGGTCTACACCCTCGGTGGATACGGCACGGGCAAGATCCAGGAGAAGCCCCGCGTCCTCGGCGCCGCGACGAGCGAGAAGCTCGTGAAGGAGATGAAGAAGCACGGCGTCGTGTTCCGCAAGAACGAGCCGGGCGGCGGCATCGTCGGGGCATCGGGGCTGCTGCTCGGCATCGGCATGCTGCGCGACCTGCCGGGCGTGTGCCTCATGGGCGAGACCTCCGGCTACCTCGTGGACCCCAAGAGCGCCCAGAGCGTGCTCGAGATCCTGTCCTCGATCCTGAAGGTCAAGCTCGACTTCACCGAGCTCACCAGCCGCGCCGAGCAGATGGACAAGCTCGCCCAACAGCTGAGGGACCTCGAACGGTCCGCCGAGGGGCCGAGCGAGGAGGACCTGCGGTACATCGGGTGACCCGGGGCCGAACTTTAAGGGCGAGGGCCTCGGAAGCATGGGCTCTTAGCTTCGGAGTATATACTTT
>DASYRW010000308.1:0-20162 GCA_036003985.1 Thermoplasmatota archaeon | reverse complement strand
GCCTCGCGCGCCCGCTCCGCTGGCTCGGCCCGCTGGGCCGCGGGCTCGTGAAGGCGTTCTACCGCTGGGACTTGAAGCACCACGTGCGCGACCTCGAGCGCGAGGCTGCAGAAGCCTAGCGCGCGCCCGCCTCGGGCGGCTCGCGCGAGGTGCCGAGGCCCTGGAACCGCCGGCCGATCCCGAGCCACACGATGCGGAGCGCGACCTCCAGCACGACGAGCACGACGAGCAGCCGCGCCACGAAGCCGGCTTCGCCGGGCAAGGACGCGAGGCGGTCCACGGGCGTCTCGAGCCGCAGGAAGCCCGGGTCCACGCTGAGCACCGCCAGGAGCCCGAGGGGCATCAGCTTGGCGAGGTCCTCGCGCGCGGTCTCGCTGAAGTAGGCCGCGACGCGGATGCTCGCCACCACGGCCATGGCGAGCAGCAGGATCTCCTGCATGGTCTGGGACTTGGCGAGGAAGCTGAGCGCGATCGCGAGCACGAGGAACATGCTGAAGCTGATCACCGGGAACAGCACCACGAAGCGCAGCGAGCGCCGCGCGCGCAGCCCCGCGCGCGTGCCCGCGAGGAGGTTGCGCCGGCTCAGGGTGCGGTACATGCCCGCGACCAGCAGGGCATAGAGCGCGATGCCCACGGCGTAGAACGTGAGCGTGAGCAGCGCGTCCTCGTAGCCCTCCCAGAAGGCCAGCGGCCCCAGCGCCGTGTGGGCCATGGGTCCGCAGGTGCAGCGCGGGCCAAGAAGCCTGCGATCACGCGCGCTTCGGCCGGCCCTCGATCATGTCGCCGATCCACACGCCGACGACGAAGGCGATGGTCAGGAAGATGACCGAGATCAGGAGGGCGAGGATGCCCGTGCCGAGGCCGAGCCCCAGGGGGTCGACGTTGGCGACGTAGCCGATGATGCCCAGCACCAGCGCGAGGATGATGCCGATGACGACGCCCTTCTTGAAGATCGCCATCTTGTCCTGGCGGCCGGGTGTCATGTAGCCGTAGAGGATGCCGATGAGCAGGACGATCCAGCCCCACATGGTCGCACCGGGCCTGGACCGCGCTGCTGCCTTTTGAGCTTAGCTGTCGGTTCGCGCCGGGACCGCGCGCGGGTCTGCCCCCGGGCCCTTGGAGGGCGCCGTCGCCGGATCGGGCAGGTGGCGCGCGGCCAGGAGGAAGCCGGCCAGCGCGAGCACGTTGCCCGGCACCCATTGGAGCGTGTTGGCCGCGACGTCGTACGGCAGCCAGAGGAGCTGCGGCACGGCGCTGACCCAGAAGGCGACGCGCATGCCGTGGGCGCGGAGCGCCCCTTGCCGGGGCTCGAAGGCCCAGAGCAGCGCGTGCCACGCCGCGAGGACGGCTGCGAGGGTGCTCACGGCCTGGATGCCGGTGCTGAGGTCGCCGTTGAGGAACAGCAGGCTGAACCCGAGCGACCCGGCCGCGTTGAGCGCGAGCCCGCCCGCCAGCGCGCCCCGCCCGCGCGCGCCGCGCGCGAGCCCCGCCGTTGCGAGCACCATGCCGACGACCTGCGCGCCGGCCAAGACCGTCGCGGACGGGTTGCCGAGGATGAGGGGGAACCACGCCGCCTGCGCGGCCGCGACCAACGCCAGCCCCAGCACCGCGCGCCGCTCCCCGCGCATGGGCTGCGATGCCGCGCGCAAGGCTTCAAGCTTGCCGGGGCGCCATCGCCGGGGGCCCGGGCGGAGGCAGCGCGCGGCGAGCCTCGGCGAAGGCGCGGTCGGCCAGCAGGAAGCCGGCGAGCGCGACCACTTCAAGGGGCAAACCTTCGAGGAAGCCGTTCCCGAGCAGCAGGACGATGTAGACGACGATGCCGGCGGCGCACACCTTGCTCGCGATGGCCAGCCCGCCGAGGGCCGCGCCCAAGGCCGCGGGGTCACTCGCGCCGCGCAGCGCGTACCACGCCGCCTCGACGAGGCCGAGGGCGAGGATCGCGTGGCCCACCTTGAACAAGTCCGCGGCGCCGAGGTCCGCGAGGAACGCGACCGCGGCGCCCGCCGCCGCGACCACGAAGCCCGCCGCGGCGACGCCCCCGACGCGGCCGCGCGCGAGGCCCGCGCCGGCGAGGAGCATGCCCACCCCAGCCAGCACGATCGCCGCTCCGAAGACGCTGAAGCCCACGGAGAGCAGGAAGAGGGGAACGAAGACCAGGTTCACGACCCCCGCCAGCGCGAAGCCCGCGCCAGCGCGCAGGAGCGGGCGCGAGGCCGCGCGGCCTGCGGCCATGGTCAAGCCTGCAGGCGCGCGAACACGTCGGCGTGGCTCATGGCGAAGGGACCCGGCGGCTTGCCCACGGGCGCGAAGGCGATCTCGGCCGTGTCGTCGAGCAGCGGCAGGCCAGCCTTCGGCGCGGGGGCTTCGTAGGTGAATACCATGTACCACTTGCCGTCGCCGTCGTCGGGGAAGTTCTGCACCTCCGCGGGCTTCGCCGGCAGCGGCACGCCGAACCAGACCTGCGCGATGCGCTCCGCGGCCATGGGCGGGCTCTCGTTGGGCTTCAGGGATTCGCCCGGCAGGCTCCATCGGTCGCCGTGGTCCTTGAGCCGCACGCACGCCACGCGCCGGTCGGCGTCGCGGACGACGAGGAAGCATTGGAGCCGCAGCCCGAGGCCGTCGCTGTTGACCCAGTGGTGCGGTCGCTCGGGCAGGGCTGGGCCGCGGTGCAGCAGGCTCATGGGCCCAGCATGGCGCTCCAGGCGATGAAGCCTACGGCCCTAGGCGCGCGAGGACCTCCGCGTGGTCCTTGAACATGCGCCCGGGGGGCGCCTCGCCCGGCGCGACGAAGCGGACCTCGTGGGTGTCGGGCGTGGCTTCGAGGCGCGCGGGCTTCGCGGCTTCGTAGATGGGCAGCAGGAACCAGCGCTCGTCGTCGTCCTCGGGCGGGAAGTTCAGGATCGCGGCCAGCTTGGGCTCCAGCGGCGTCACGAACCAACGCGGCACGATCTCCTCCACGACGTGCGCGGGATCGCGGCCCTCCCACACGTTCTCCGAAGGCAGCATCCAAAGGTCGGGCTCCTTCAGCAGGCTGAGGACCGCGACGCGGCGCTGTCGGTCGCGCACGGCGAGGAACACCTGCACGATGGGGCCGTCCCAGCTTGGACCACGGCGGCGGGGCACGCTCGCGCCAGGGGCCGCGGGCCCATCAGGGTTGCGGCAGCGGCGGCAGCGGCGGCAAGCACACGACCACGAAGATCAGCATCGGCAGGCACACCTGCGTCGAGCACGGCGGCAACACCAGGGGCCGCGGCAGGGCACCCGGGTCGAGGGGGAGCGCCACGGGCAAGCACGGCACGCCGCCGGAGCACGCGGGCCCGGCGGCTGGTGTCGGCAGCGCGGGGGGGCCGGGCAGCGCCGGCATTGCGGGCGGCAGGCCGTGCACGTCCGCGCCGAGGCCGCCGGCCTCGGGGCCCCACACGGCGTCGTCGCGGCCCGCGCTGCCCACGTAGCCATCGGTCCCGTCCGCATCCACGAGCACGCCCGTCGCGCACCGCGCCGCGCCCTGCGCGCGCGCGTCCCCGCCGGCCGGGCCCGTCGCGGCGTACGCGTCGTCGCCTGCGAGGTCCACCAGGAAGCCTCCGCCGAGGTTGTCCGCTGCGCCCTGGGCGCGTTGCGCGGCGCGCGCGCCGCTCGGCTGCACGGCGAGGTAGCGGTCGTCGCCAGCCTCGTCGAGCAGCACCGCGAGGCCGCCTTCCGCCGCGCCCTGCGCGAACTGCCGGGCGGTGCCGGGTGCCCGCTGGTCGGCGAGGTAGGTGTCCGCGCCCGCGTCCTCGACGAGCGCGCCCAGGCCGTGGGTCGCGGCGCCCTGCACCCACTGGGACGCATCGCCGGTGGAGACCTGGAATGCCGCGTACGCGTCGTCGCCCGCGTGGTCCCAGAGCAGTCCGTGGCCGGCGAGGTCGCCCATGCCTTGCGCGCCCATGCGCACCACGCCGCGGCCCGCTTGGCGCACCTCGTACCGGTCGTTGCCGCCGAGCTCCGCGAGCACCGCGCCCATGGTGCCGGCCACGACGCGGCCCGCCGTGCCTTGGGCGTACACCGCCGAGGTGCCCTGGATCACGACCTCGACGAGGTAGCTGTCGTTGCCGGCGCCCTCGAGCATCACGACGTAGCTCGTGTCGCTGACGCCTTGGACCTCGATGTCGGTGGCGATGTCGGTGTCCTCGATCGCGACGTAGGTGTCGTCGCCGGCCAGGTCGACGAAGGCCGCTGGGCCGTCGAGGGCCATGCCTTGCGCCCACTGGTCGCCGTCCTCGGCCTCGGGCGCGCCGCCGCTGACGAGGTCGGCCTCGTCCGCGGCGTGGCGGACGACCTGGACGATCTCGTAGCGGTCATCGCCGCCGAGCTCGAGGAGCGCGCCCGCGCCGAGGAGGTCGCCGAGGCCCTGGCCGTACTGGTTGATGGTGAGCGCGCCGTCGAGGCGCTCGAGGTAGGTGTCGTTGCCCGCGCGGTCGAGGAGCACGCCGACGCCGCCGATGGGGCCCGCGCCTTGGGCCCATTGCCGCGAGAAGGTGACGCCCTGCATCGTCTCGACGTAGGCGTCGTCGCCCGCATCGTCCACGAGGATGCCGACGCCCAGCAGGCCCGAGCCCTGCACGAGCTGGTTCGACTCGGTGGTGGCCGGGAGCGACGCGAGGTACGTGTCGTCCCCTGCGAGGTCGCGCAGCAGGCCCACGCCCGCGAAGCCCGCGCCCTGCATGGCCTGCATCGAGGTCGTCGCGCCTTGGGCGCGTTGCTCGGTGGCGTAGGTGTCGTCGCCGGCGAGGTCGATGGCCGCCGCCGCCGCAACGCCGTTGCCGCAGCCGACGGGCGTGTTGCCTGCGGTAGCCACGCAGCTCGGCGAGCCGACGCCGGCGCCGCCGGCGTTGTTGGTGTAGAGGTCGTCCCCGCCGAGGTCGAGGGTGAGCAGGTTCGCGAAGGCCGCGATGGTCGGCACGTTGGCGGTGTTGCCCGCGTACACGTTGGGGCCCGCATCGCCCACCAAGACCAGATCGAAGGGGTCGCGGAACACGAAGCCCCCCGCGGCCTCGGCGGCCGGCGCGGCCCGCAGCGCGAGGGCGAGCTCGTCGGCCGCCCGCGCGACCCGGGCGGCGCTGCCGAGCAGCATCGGCTGGCCCAGCTTGGTCAGCAGCGCCGCCGCCTCGCCGCGGTCCGCGCCGCTGCGCTCGGCGGGCTCGGCGAAGCCGATGGCGAGGAGGCGTGCGACGCCCGCGTCGCCGACGCGCGCCATCGCCGCGCGCTGGAGGATGTGGTGCGCCGCGAGGTCCAGCACCAGCGCGGCTGCGCCGCGCGCGACGGCAGGGTCGAGCCGGGCTTCCTGGGCGCGCATCGCGGCCGAAGCCTCCGCCGAGGGCGCGGCGAGGCCGAGGGCCTCGTACGCGACGCCGACGGCCGCGGTCAGGGGGTCGACATCGGCGGGGGCGAGCGGTGGGAGTGCGGTCGGGTCCAGCAGGGTCGCGCCGCGCGGGTCGGCGCGGCCCAAGGCGAGGGCATAGGCCAGCGCGCCCGCGGCGTCGAGGTCGGCGCGCGGCGCGTAGCGCGCCAGCAGGCCCGCGGCATCGCCGGCGCGCGCCAGCAGGAGGGCCTCGCTCGGCGGCAGGATCGGCGCAGGCGCGTCCGTCGCGTGGGCGGGCGCGGGCGCCGCGGCGAGCACGAGGGCCGCGACCGTTCCCAGCGCGAGGATGCGGACGGCTGGTGAAGGCGCGGTCATGCTCCCCGGGCACCCACAGAAGGGGCGGCCATCAAGGTTCTCTTGGGTCCATGGTCGTGCACCGCCCGGGCCCCGGGCGGCTGCGACAAGCCTTATCGCGGCGGAGCCAGGTCCCGAGGCGGGGAAGCCATGCGCACCGCTCCTTGGCTGGCCGCCGCGCTCGTCCTGCTGCCGATGGCGCTCGCCGCGCCCGCCATCCACGTGACGACGACGTGGGACACGCTCGCGCCCGTCCCCGTCGCGCGCACGGAGGTGGCCGCGGCCCAAGCGCTGGGCAAGGTGTACGTGATGGGCGGCTTCACCGGCAACGGCGCCGGCAGCGCGCGCGTGGACGTCTACGAAACGGTGACCAACGCGTGGTCGCTGGGCCCGAGCCTGCCGTATCCGATGCACCACACCCAAGCGGTCGCGCTGGGCTCGCGCATCCTGGTGATCGGCGGCTATCCGAGCCAGCTGCCCGGCTTCACGCCTCATGCACTGGTGTGGATGCTCGACACAGCCCTGCCCTTGCAGGCCCAGGCTTGGGTGCCGTTCCCGCCGCTCCCGGAAGCGCGCGGCGCCCACGCGGCCGCGACGGATGGCTGCGCGGTGTACGTCGCAGGTGGCACGGGACCCCAGCAGAACCAGCTCGCCACGCAGGCGTACATGCTTCCCTGCGTCGGCGGCGTCACGATCCCCGCGTGGGTGCGGATCGCGGACTTCCCCGATCCGCGCGACCACCTCGCCGGCGCGGTGCTCGGCGGCAAGTTCTACGTCGTCGGCGGCCGCGACCTGACGCTGACGACGAACACGGGCCGCATGGACGTCTACGACCCGGCCGCGAACGCGTGGTCGCAAGGCCCCAGCATGCCCACGGCGCGCGGCGGCATCGCGGGCGCGATCGCGGGCGGGCTCGTGTGGGTGTTCGGGGGCGAGCACGCCAGCGGCGCGACGTTCTGCCAGGCCGAGGGCTACAGCCCGACCGCGAACGCGTGGGTCAGCGGCACGCCGATGCCCACGTGCCGGCACGGCCTCGGCGCGGCGGCGCTGGGCGACGCGATCTACGTCGAGGCCGGCGGGCCCATCGCGGGCCTGACCGTGACCGACAAGAACGAGCGCCTGCGCGTGCAGTAGGTCGCTTGCGGTGCATTCCTTGCCCAACCCGGCGCGGGCCATGTCCCGATGCGCCGAACCTCCGGAGGACCGATCCGGGCTGGACACGCGAACAGCCTCAACGCTCAAGTATCGTGAAGCCGGCCAGCACCCCTGAGAGTGGAGACGGTGAACCGGAACCTCCGCGCCGCGAGCAAGGCCCCCGCCGCAGCGATCATCCTCATGCTGGCGGTCGCGCCCCTCGCGCAGGCGAGCCACTTGCTGGCCACGATCGACGAGCCCGCGCCCGGCACCGTCGTGAACACCGGCGACGACGTGCAGTTCTCGGCCACCACGCAATCGCTGCGCGGGGCCTGCGTCGCGGAGACGTACCGGTGGGTCTTCGGCGATGGCGCGGAGAGCACCGATGAGGCGCCGACCCACGCCTATGGCGCCGCGGGCGTCTACGTTGTCCAGTTCTGGGCCGACGGCCAGAAATGCCCCAACGCGGCAGGCCACTCGGCGCTCGCCAGCGCGGAAGTCACCGTCGCCGACCCCATCATCGAGCCCCCGCCGGTGGAGGAGCCTCCGGTGGAGGAGCCTCCGGTGGAGGAGCCGCCGATCGAGGAGCCGCCGGTCGAAGAGCCTCCGATTGAGGAGCCTCCGGTCGAGGAGCCTCCGATTGAGGAGCCTCCGGTCGAGGAGCCTCCGGTCGAGGAGCCTCCGGTCGAGGAGCCTCCGGTCGAGGAGCCCCCGATCGAGGAGCCTCCGGTCGAGGAGCCCCCGATCGAGGAGCCGCCGATCGAGGAGCCGCCGATCGAGGAACCCCCGCTCGAAGAGCCCCCGGCCGAGGGCGGCGAGGAGAGCGGCCCCGGTCCGCTGGCCGCCATCATCGTCACGGGCCCGGATCACATCCGCGTGGGTCGCTCGGCGACGTTCGACCTGGCGGGCGAGGACGCCGAGGGCAACCCCGTGCCGCTCGCGGAAACCACGTTCGTGTTCACCGCGCCCGGCGAGCCCGGCACCGTCGAGGTCAGCTACAGCGAGGGCGACGTCACCGGCAGCGCGACCGTCGAGGTCGTGCGCGGCGGCGGCGGCAACTCGCCGCCCGAGTACGTGGCGATGCTCGCCGCGCTGCAGGGCGGCGGCGACAGCCCCGACGAGGGCGACGCACCCGCGCCGCCCGAAGGCCTGGGCGTCGCCGAGGAGCAGGGCAGCCTCGTGGCGGCCTGGGACCCCGTGCCCGACGCCAGCGGCTACGAGCTCAGCCTCGACGGCGTCAGCGGGCCGGGGGCCGACGACGAGGAGCAACCGCTCCCCTTCCTGGCCGATGGCTTCCACGTGCTGAGCGTCCGCGCCCACGGCGACGCCGGCGACTCGGGCATGAGCATGCTCGTGTTCCACGTGGACACCATGGGACCGCCCGCGCCGATGATGCTCGGACCCTTGTGGGGCGCCGATGGCGCTCACGCGCTGTGGCTGATGCCCAACGACGACAGCGGCATCGCCGGCTACAGCCTCGCGTTCGACGTCGAACCCGACGACACCGTCGACACCACCGACAGCGAGGTCGTGGTGCCGCCCGGCGGGCACGTCGTGTTCGTCCGCGCGATGGACACCGCGGGGAACTGGGGCCCGGCGGCGGCCCTGGTGGTCGCGCCCGCGCCCTCCCACGCGGAGCCGCTCGCGCCCGCGAGCTGCGGCCCAGCCTGCAGCGCGACGGTGCCCGCGACGGCAGGGCCGGGCCTCATCGGCATGGCGCTGGTCCTGATCGCGCTCGCCGGGCTGACCGGCACCGGGCTGTACATCCGCGCGCGCCGGCGCTGATCAGGGCTTGCCCGCGCCCGCGAGCTCGGACGCCAGCGCGGCCTCGAGGGCGTCGCGCACGGTCTTCGAGGTCACGCGCTGCACGGCCTCCGCGGCGGGCAGCCACGTGCCCCCCGCGGGTTGGTCGGGCGCCTTGACGCGGTAGAAGTGCACCTCGCGCCGCATCTTGTCGATGCCGCGGCGGTACACCTGCTCGGCCGTGCGGTAGAACCGCGGGTCGACGTCGGCGAGCGTGGTCTCGACCCCCGACGCCTCGCGCAGCGCGCGGAGCGCGGTCTGCTTGGGCACCTCGCCCTTGCCGAGCAGCGCCCAGGGCACGCTCCACTGCTCGCCCTGCTGGACCACGCACACCTGCGGGCCAGCCTCGCTCGGCCGCACCGCGATGGCGGCCGCGGCGGTCTCGCGCACCACGCGGGGTCCATGCCGTGGAAGGCTAAGAGGCTGCCGTCAGGGCAGGGGCGTGGAGAGCGGCAACCGCACCACCGAGCCGCCGGCGCCGAGGTCGATCAGGAGCGCGAAGGGCGTCTTCTCGGGCATGTAGGTTGGGAAGTCGCTCGCCGCCACGCGCACCTCGACGCGGTGGCCTGCCCCGAAGGTGTGGCGGTAGGGCTGGAGGTCCACGACGACGCGCTCGGGCAGCGGGCTCACGTGGTCGGGCGCGCCCCAGATGCCGCGCGTGACCAGCGTCGCGGTCCCGTCGGGCGCGACGTCGTACAGCTTGACCGCGACCTGGTAGCTGCGGCCCACCGCGGTGAGGCGCAGCTCGGCGCGCGGCGTGCCGAGCAGCTCCGTGGCTTGGGTCAGCTCGCCGCTGCGGAAGGCGAGCGTGTCGAGGGGCGTGCTGTCCGGCAGTTGTGCGGCGCCGTCATCGACCCCGAGGGTCGGGAAGACCACGGGCTCGTCGTGGAAGCCGGCTGCGAAGGTGTTGACGAGCTGGCCCACCGCTGGCGTCGCGGGCGCGCCCAGCGAGCCGTCGCCGTTGAGGGCCAGCGGGAAGCCCCCGTCGGGGGAGGGCCAAGCCTGGAGCTTGAGCGTGGTGCCGTCCCACACGTCCTTGCCGACCTCGATGGGGAATCTCTTGCTGACGGGGCTCTCGCCCGTGCCCTTGAGGTAGAAGTCGAACCACGCGTACAACTGCTCGTACAAGTAATCCGCCTCCGGCCCGGCGCCCCGCGCGCGCGGGTGGCCCACGAAGCCGAGGTAGAGCTTCTTGTCCTTCGCGGGGATCTGCTCGAAGAAGCCCAGCGCCTGGTCGCCGGGGAAGAGGTCGTCGCTCAGGCCCTGGATGATGAAGATCGGGATCGTGATCTTGTCCACGTTCACCGCGGCGCTGCGGGCGCGCGCGAAGGCGTCGAGGTCGCTTTGGCCCAGGCCCGCGACGGCCTCGGCGTAGCTGACGTGCACGCTCGGGTCGTAGGTGTCGTAGAGCTGGCGGCGGCCGACGTCCACGCCCGCGACCTCGAGCTCCACGGGCTGGTCGCCGCTTTGGACCAAGCCGTTGCCCGTGGCGTAGAAGCCGCTCGCGTAGCTCAGCTTGAACACGCGGTTGGGGAACAGGGCCTTGCCGAGGTCGCTCCACGGCACGATGGGCACCACCGTCGCGACGCCGGCGTCGGGGTCGGTGGCGATCTGCAGGCTGTGCCCGCCGCCGTAGCTCGCCCCCGTGACCCCCACGCGCGCGGCATCGACGGGACCGTTGGCCTTCAGCCACGCGACCAGCGCCTTCAGGTCCGCGATGCTGGCTGGCCCAGCCACATCCATGTGGCCCGTGCTCTCGCCGAAGCCGCGCGTGCTGTACGCGAAGCCCACGTACCCATGGTCGGCGGCGCGGTGCGCGTCCCCCACAGCCTTGGAGCCGCCGTAGCCGTGGATGATGACGATGGCGGGCAGGCGCGCGCCTGGCGCCGTGCCGGTCGGGATCCACATCGTCGCGTCGATCAAGGTGCCGTCGGCCATCTCGATGATGGAGTCGTTGCGCCCCTCCTGCCAGTCCGCGCCGGCAGCGGGCAGCGCCGGCAGCGTGGGGATCAGCAGCAGGCCGGCGACGAGGACGACGAGGCGCACAGGGCCACCGGGGTTGGCATGTGGGCGGGGGTGGAAAAGGATTCCCTGCGCGAGCTAGGCCGGCGCAACCTCGCGGCCTTTGGTGTCCAGCGCTGCACCATCCTCCATCGCGGGCTCGCCGCGCAGCAGCGCCCAGTGCGGCCACACCGCCTTGTGGCCCTCGAAGGCGCTCCAGCCGCAGAGGCTGTGGAGCTTCGCGCCCTCGACGACGCCGACCTTCGTCAGGTCCCATGCCACCAGGTCCGCGTCGCTGCCTTCCGCGATCTGCCCTTTGGGCAAGCCGAAGAGCTGCGCGGGCCGCTCGCACGCGGCCTTGACGAGCACGGCGAGGCTCAGGCCCTTCGCCTTCACCTTGGCCATCATGAGCGGCATCATGGTCTCGACGCCCGGCATGCCGCTGGGCGCCTTGTCGAAGGGCGCGTCCTTCTCGTCGAGCGCGTGGGGCGCGTGGTCCGAGGCCAGCGTGTCCGCGGTGCCCTTGGCGAAGGCTTCCCACAGCGCCTCGCGTTGCTTCGGCCCGCGCAGCGGCGGGTTCACCTTGGCCAGCGGGCCTTGGCGATCCATCTCGCGCTCGTCGAGCAGCAGGTGGTGGGGGCTGACCTCGACGCGCAGGCCCGCTTTCCTGGCTGCCTTCAGGCCCTTCGCGGTCGTCGCGTGCGCGACGACCACGCGCGCACCCTTGGGCACGTAGGCGGCGAGGACCTTGATCGCTGCCCACTCCGCCTCGGGCGGCCGCGCCTTGCCGTGGGCGCGCCAATCGTCGGCCTCGTCCTGCTCCTGGAGGTGGTCGGGGTGCTCTGCGTGCACCACGAGGGGCCTTCCAGCGGCGGTCGCGCGCCGCGCGGCGCTGCCCAGCAGGCCCAGCGGGAAGCCGGCTGCGCCCGTCGAGCCGCCGAGGTAGAGCTTGTAGCCGACCGGCGCGCCGCCGAGCTCGAAGGTCTGCAGGTCGCGGTCCACCATGGCGTGCAGGCCCCAATCGACGCGCGCCGCCGCCTGCCAGCGCGCCCGCTTGTCCCCGAAGGTCGCGCGCGTCGTGACCGCCGGCGCCGTGTTGGGCATCTCGAGCACGGTGGTCACGCCGCCATGGAGGGCGGCAAGCGTCGCCGTCGCGACGCGCTCCTTGTGCTCGAGGCCCGGCTCGCGCGCGTGGACGTGCGCGTCCACCGCACCGGGCAGCAGCACGCCCCGCACCTGCACGCGCCGCGCGCCCGCCACGACGGACGAAGGCAGCGATTTGGCCACGCGGGCGATCTTCCCGCCTTCGATGCCCACCATCGCCTCGACGAGGCGCCCGCCGAGGAACGCCCGGCCCTCGACCACGAGGTCCATGCAGCGCCCATGGCCGCCGAAGGCAAAAGCCATGCGTTTCCCCACCGGGCCGAGGCGCGAACCGGGCCGCTTCCCGGCGTTTGATCCGCCGGCCACGGAAGCATTAAGCGTTGCCCGCACAAAGCAAGAGCGGGGGTCTCGTGTTGGGGTTCGAGACGAAACGCTGCCGGGTCTGCGGCGATGAACTGGACTGCCTCGACTACGGCGGCGGGTCGGTGTGGAGCTGCGACACCCACGGGGTGCGCGACTGGGTCTTCGAGGACACGGGCCCTTCCTTCCTGCCGAACCGCCCCCGCGGCGCGTCCGCCTTCGAGCACGCCCCGCGGGGCCCCAAGCTCTGATCCTGGCTACTGCGTTTCTGGCCGGGGGCCGCCGCGGCGGTCCACCGGCCCGCGGGGGGCCAGCTCCTCCCACACCTCAGCCTCGAACGCCAGCCAGCGCAGGCCGTCGCGCCGCCACGCGTCGGGGTCGAGGCCGGCCTTGGCGCACGTTGCGCCGAGGAATTGCGCCGCGGTGAAGCCCTGCTCCACCGCCACCTGGGGCAGCAGGAGGCCGCGCCGCCGGCCGGCCTCCACGATGAGGCCGTGGTCCCCGACGCGCACCAGCTCAGGCAGCAATTCCGGGTCCGGGGCGCGCAGCGCGACCGGCGGCGTGAGGACGCTGACCTCCACGCGCAGCGCGTCCAGCTCGCTGGGCCGCAGCGGCGCGAAGCGGGGGTCGCGCGCGGCGCCCCGCGCAGCCCGCGCGAGCACCGCGTGCAGCGGCTCGTCGGGCTCGATGTAGCCGACGCACCCGCGGAGTTCGCTGTCGCAGAGCAGCGTCACGAAGGCGCCACGTCGCTCGCGCAGGCCGTGGGGCGGAGGGGGACTTCGGCCCACCGGCGAGCGGCGGGCCTCCGCCTCGGCGTGCGCGCGCGCGTGCCGCACCGCGGCGGTCCCGACGTCCACGGGAAGCATGGGCACCCGTGCCACGGAGGAACACGCCAGCCATATGAAGCATGGCCATCCTACCCTGGGCGTGGCTTCGCCGCCAGCCGATCGCATGAGCGGGATCGACCTGTCGTCGATCCGCAAGATGTTCGAGCTGGCCGGCAAGAACGCCATTTCCTTCGGCATCGGCGAGCCCGACGCGCAGCCGCCTGCCCATGCGGTGCACGCGTTCGAGGAGGCGCTGCGCACCGGGCGCAACAAGTACTGCCCCAGCGCGGGCATCCCGGAGCTGCGCGAGGCCCTCGCCGCCCAGGCCAGGGAGCGCTGGGCCGAGTGCCGCGCGTTCCACGTCGTCGTCACGGTCGGCTCGACCAACGGCCTGCTGAGCACCATGCTGGGCTTCCTCAATCCCGGCGACGAGGTGCTCGTGCCGGATCCGGGCTTTGTCCTGTACGCGCCCCACGCGCGGCTCGCGGGAGCGATCGCGGTGCGCTACCCGCTGCGCATGGAGCGCGGCTTCTGCCCGCAGCCCGAGGATCTCGAGGCCCTCGTCACGCGCAAGACCAAAGCCATCGTGGTCAACACGCCCTCCAATCCAACCGGCGGCGTCCTCACGGAGCGCGCCGCGGACGGCATCGCCGAGGTCGCGCGCGACCATGGCCTGCTGGTGATCAGCGACGAGGCCTACGATCATTTCGTCTATGGCGTGCCCCACGTCTCGATGCTGGGCCGCGCGGACAACCTCGTGTACCTCAACACCTTCAGCAAGACGTATGCCATGACCGGCTGGCGCCTCGGCTGGGCCGTCGCCACGCGCGAGAACGCCGACGTCCTGAAGCGCGTGAACTACCACATGGTTGCCTCGCCGCCGACGCCGACCCAGTACGGCGCGCTCGCCGCGCTCACGGGGCCGCAGGACTTCGTCAAGACCATGGTGGCGACGTTCCGCGAGCGGCGCGACCTGATGGTGGCGCGGCTGCGCGAGCTGCCGGGGTTCAAGCTGCATGAGCCGCAGGGCGCGTTCTACGCCTTCCCCCACCTCGATCGCCCCGAGGGCGACGAGGCCGTGGCGATGGACCTGCTCAAGCGCGGCGTGGTGACCGTGCCAGGTGGAGCGTTCGGGCCTTCGGGCAAGGGCTTCCTGCGCTTCAGCTACGCCACGAGCGCGGACAAGATCGCCCGCGGCATGGACATCGTCGCCGAGTTCGCCAATGGCGCGTGACGGCGCCGGCAGGCTCATGGCTGTCCACGCGGTGTCGCGCGCGTGCGCGTGCTGCAGGTGTGCATCCGGTTCCCCCCGGCCTTGGGTGGGGTGGAGACCCACGTGCACCAGCTCGGCGCGGCGCTCGCGGCGCGAGGGCATGCCGTGGAGGTCGCCACGAGCGACCTGCGGTCCGAGTTCCCCTGGGCGCGCCTCGCCGAGGAGGAGCTCGTGGACGCGGGCCCGCTGGCCGTGCACCGCTTCCGCGCTGCGACCCTGGGAGGGAGCGCGCACTGGCCGTGGATGCAGGGCCTCGCCGGCTGGCTGGCCCGCCGCGCGCGCACGTTCGATGTCCTCCATGCGCACAGCTACGGCTACCACCACACCCTTGCCGCGCTCCTCGCGGCGCGCCTTGCGCGCACGCCGATGGTGCTCACGCCGCACTTCCACCCCCATTGGAGCATGGAGCTGGGCGCGCGCCGCCAGCAGCTGCGCGGGGCCTTCGACGCGACCCTTGGCTGGACGCAGCGCACGCAGCCCGATGCGATCGTGTGCGTGAGCCGCGCCGAGGCCGCGCTGCTCGCCGCGCGCGCGGGCAAGGTGCGCGTGATCCCGAACGGCGTGGACCCCGCGCCGTGGGCCGCCGCGCGCGGCGAGGGCCTGCGCGCGCGGCTGGGCGTGCGGGGGCCCGTGGCGCTCTACGTGGGCCGGCTCGCGGGGAACAAGGGCCTGCCCACGCTGCTGGACGCGTGGGCGCGGCTGCCCGCGGGCGACCTCCTCGTCGTCGGCGAGGGCCACCTGCGCGCCCAGGTCGAGGAACGGGCGGCGCGCCCCGACCTCGCGGGCCGCGTGCGCCTCCTCGGCCCCGTGCCCGATGCCCAGCTGCGCGAGGCCACGGCGGCCTGCGACGTGCTCGTGCTGCCCAGCGAGTACGAAGCGTTCGGCATCGTGCTCCTCGAGGCGATGGCCGCCGGCAAGCCCTGCGTGGCGGCGCGCGCGGGCGGCATGCCCGAGGTGGTCGAGGACGGCGTCACAGGCCTGCTGGTGCCGCACGGCGACGCCGCCGCCCTCGCCGCCGCGCTGGCCCAGCTCGCCAACGACCCGAAGCTCGCCGCCGCGATGGGCCGCGCAGGCCAGCAGCGCGTCCAGGACCGCTACACCTGGAGCGCCGTGGCGGAGCGCACCGAGGCGCTGTACCGGGAGCTCACGGCTTCGTGAGCTGGCCCTGGAAGGTCGTCGGCGCGCCGGCGTTGACCACCAGCAGGCCCGGAGGCTCGAGGCGGTACGTCGCGCCGTCGCTCTGCAGCGTCGCGTACACCTGGTAGCTGCCGGGCACGAGCGCGATGTTCAGCGTGCCGTTGACCGCCAGGCGCTCCGCGGAGGGCGCCCCTCCTTGCGTGGGGATCAGCAGCACCTGCGCGCTCCCGGCTTGCGTGACGTTGCCGGGCTCCTTCTCCAGCGTGAGGTTGACGTCGACGAGGGTCGCGGGCCGCAGCGCGGTGGTGTTGTCGGCCAAGTTCACGGCCTCCTGGCCTTTGGCCACGTCGAGGACGCTGCCGAAGGCCCAGTCGCTGCCATCCGCGGGGTTGCGCCACTGCCCGTTGAACACGTACCGGCCCGGCGTCGCCTGGAAGGCGAGGGTGCCGTTGGCGTCGCGCGTGATGTAGGTCTCCTGCAGCGCGGTGGTGGGGCTGACGCGGAAGTCCGGCACGGCCTTGGTGCTGACGCTCTGCACGCCCTCGTCCGCGCCGCGGCTGCCGTCGGCGTTGGCGTCGCGCCACACGAAGCCCGCGATGGCCGCCTTGTGCAGCTGCATGGCGATGTCGTAGGTCGTCGGCTGGCCCGGCCGCACGAGGACGGCGGCGTCCTGCTGGCGCATGTCGTAGTCGGCCAACACCGCGACGAGCTGGTGGCTGCCTGGCGGCAGGTTGGGGATCGTGTAGTTGCCGCCCGCGTCGCTGGTGGCGTCGCCCGCGTCGCGGACCGTGACCTTGGCGCCTTGGAGCGGGAGGTCGCCCTCGCCGAAGCGGCCGTTGCGGTCGGCGTCGAAGAACACCGTGCCCTGCAGGGAGCCGCTCGTGCTGTCGATGGTGGCCTGCGTCGCGTCGAACACCCGGCCGCTCTCGGCGTCGGCCACGCTGATGGTCAGCGAGCGGTTGCCCAGCTCCGCCTCGTCCTTGAACGCGCGCACGGTCACTTGGCCCGTGGTGCTGAAGGGCGCGAGGAGCGTGTAGGAGCCGTCCGGGCCCGTCGTCGCCACCGCGTGGGGGACGTCGAAGTCGCGCACGCCGACGTCGCGGCCGTGCTGCGTCCGGAAGAGGTTCTTGAACTGCTCGCTGAGCAGCCCCTGGGACTCCTGGAAGAGCATGTCGCCGGCGTCGTCGTACACCACCACGCGCGCGCCCTCAAGCGGCTTGCCGTCCACGAGGACCTTGCCCTGCACGACCGCGCCGGGGTAGTACTTGATCATGCGGACTTGCGGGTTGTAGTACACGATGCGGAAGTGCTGCATGCAGAAGGCGGGCATCGGCAGGCCGGGCAAGGAGTTGCCCTCGAGGCCGGGCAGCGTGTTGCCCTGCTGGACGCCGAAGTCCACCGCGGGGTAGTCGCAGCTCGTGGGCGGCACGGTGTTGGTGTTCACCGGCGTGCCGATGTACGCGCGGTAGAACATGCTGTTGAAGAAGGGCTCGCGGTAGCGGTACACCTGCGAGATCCGCACGTTGCCGAGCTGGGGCAGGATGTTGGGGTCGCGCTGGAGCCCGGCGAACTCGTCCTGCGTGAACTCGTTCTTGCCCGCCACGCGCGGCTCGGTCTTGACGATCGCCTCGACGAAGTCGTTCGGGTCGTGGTCGCTCAGCACCACGGGCGCGTAGAAGATGCTGCCGAAGTCGATGTTGGGCGAGCTGGGGTCGGGGTTGTCGTAGGGGAAGAGGCGCACGTCCATGGCGAAGTAGCGGATCTTCTCGCCCGTCGCAGCCTCGATCTGGTGCAGCGCGGCGGCGCTCTGGTCGAGGGTCAGGGAGGGCGTGAAGCCGTGGGCGCCGTCGGCGTTGCCGTAGTCCATCATGGTGTCCAGCGCGAGTTGCGCGTCGGCCGCGTTCAGGCCTTGGGCCTGCAGCGCTTGCGTGAAGGGCGCGAGGCTCTCGCCCTTGCTGCGCGCCGCCTCGCCGAGGCGCGCGATGAAGAGCTGGATCGCGTGGGTCTCGTTCTGGGCGACGATGAAGTCACCCGCGAACTGGAAGCCGTTCTGGAAGTTGTCCGCGACCGCCGGGTGGTGGCCCAAACTGAGGGCCCAGTGCCCGTAGTCCCACCAGCTCAGGAAGGCTGGGCGCTGCTCTGGCGGGACCTGCGCGTCCTGCGTGGCGAGCCATTCGAAGAGCACGCGCCAGTAGTCGCTGATGAAGCCCTGCCCGAAGGCGCCGAACTGGTGCCCGACGAAGGTCTCGTCGCGGTTCTGCGCGTTGTCGGGCAGGCCCTTGGCCGACAGCTCGTCCTTCACGAGCTTGTCCTCGTATTCCGCCGGCATGCCAGCATCGACCGCGAAGATCACGTTGGGCATGATGAGCAGCACGGCCAGCAGGATCGCGCCGACGATGTGCCACGCGTTCACGGCGCGCTTGAGGGCGTCGCGGCTGACGCCGCCCAGCCCCGCGAGGTTCTTGCCGATGGCCTCGAAGCGCAGGCGCGCGACGAGCATGCCCGTCCCCCATCCGCCCAGGAGGGCGAAGACGGGCGTGGCGTTGAACATGAAGCGGACCGCAGACTGCGTCATGAAGAACGCGATGATGGCCCACACGGCCACGAAGGTCCAGGCTGGCCGCCAGGTCTTGCGGTTCACCCACACGAGGTAGGGGAGCGCGAACATCGCGATGAAGAAGCCCACGAGGCCCGTGCCGAACACGACGGTGTTGAAGTCGGCCGGGTGCGCCTCGGCGATGGTGGTGTAGAGCTTCGTCTGCTTGAAGTACACCAGCGGTCCCAGCAGCGTCTGCGCGACGCTCGGCGCCACGACGAACGCGACGGCGAGGGACGCGAGCCCCGCGAGGATCGCGGCCGGCAGCACGAGCACGAAGGGCAGGTCGCGCGTCGCGGTGAAGACGAGCCCGAACACCACCCACGCGAACAGGATGAAGAGCACCGGCAGCAGCGTGTCGAGCACCGCGCCGAGCGCGGAGTTGCCGTAGTACGGCGCCGACGCGACGACCGCGACGAGGAGCGCGAGGGCGATGGTCGCGAAGATGTGCGTCGCGTCGCGCTGGCGCCAGTGGCTGACGAGCACTTGCACGATGCCGAACACGAACAGCGTGCCGGCCGCGTACGCGTAGCCCTTCCACGCGAGGCCCACGCCTGCGATGGCCAAGCCCGCCATGGCCGCGTAGGCGAGGCTCAGCTGGTTCGCCCGCCAGTAGCTGGCGAGGCCCTCCTTGACCTGGGCCATGTCGCCCCAGCGCTGCACCCAGCGGTTCTCGCGGCTCGCGTGCAGGCTCTTGAGGTAGAAGTAGAACGCGAGGACGATGAAGAACAGCACGAAGCTGTCGTGGTCCGCGAAGCCGAGCACCGAGCGCTCGATGTGGCTCGTCGAGGTCGCGGCGAGGAAGCCGGCGAGCAGGCCGGCGCGAATGTCCCACAGCTCGCGGCCGATCAGCACCACCAGCAGCACCGTCACGGCGCCGAAGACGGCGGGCGAGGCGACGGTGACCCACCACGTGCTCACGCACGTTGCCTGGCTGGGCAGCGCGTCGGCCGGGCAGGCGACCGCGTGGTTCTGCGCGTCGCCGCCGAAGAAGGGCGTCAGCAGCGCGCCCCACGTGGCGATCCACCATTCCCACAGCGGCGGGTTCGGGTTGATGCCGCCCACGGGGTAGTTGACCAGCGGATCCTGGATCGGTTGCTGCCAGCCCTCCTGCTGGATCCGCTCCACGGTGTGGTGCTCGTAGTACGCGTCGGACTCGGACAGCACGAAGGTCTCGCCCGGGCTCGCCGCGTCGATGTTCCAGTACGTGCGGACGAAGAAGGCGAACAGGACGATGCCGACCAGGCCGAGGGCGGTGAGCCAGAACGCGCGGTCGCGGGCCATGAAGCATCCCCCGAGGAGGCGCCGCGCGATCGTGCTGCCCTTATTTAAGCCTTGATGCTGCGGCGGACTGGCCCCCGCCGCGCCTTCGGCGGCGGTCGCCGCCGGCGTCGCGCTGGCGGCCCAAGCGCAAGGCCTTTGGCCTCCCACCGCCCGTGCGCCCCTGTGTCCCCGCGGCGCCCGCCCGCGCGCGCCCGCTTGGCGCTGGCCTTCGCCGCGGCCGCGCTGCTGCCGGCGCTCGTCCACCTCCTTCCCGCGCCCGCCGCCGCCGCGACGAGCGGGCCGGTGGAGCTGGCCTACACGGTCGACGCGTCCGATCCGGCCTTGCTCGCCGGCGGCAAGGTGCGCGTCGCGTGGGCCGCCAGCAACTTCGAGGACCGCATCAGCGCGTTCTGCCTCCAGGTGGACGGCCATGAGTACGACATCGACACGGCCACCTTCGGCCCGGCGCTCTGGGTCTACCACCCCACCGACGTGGATCCCCCGCGCGGCAAGCCCGCGTGCCCCACGGGGTTCCGCGCCGTCGTGCAGGACACGAACAGCGTGGAGGCCCGCTACACCCTCGACGTGCGCAAGCCGGCCTTCAGCCCGTGCGGGTGCGAGTTCAACAGCTACCTCGGCAGCGCGTGGGGCGTCGTGAAGGCCGAGGCGCTGGCGGTGCCGTTCAGCTACGCGTTCTTCAACGAGCCCGGCTGCCCCGCGGAGCAGAGCTGCCCGCCGCCGTTCCACGCGACGGTGCGCTTCTTGCTCCCCGAGGACTGGAGCGTCGAGGCGCCCTGGACGCACGTCGGGCCGACGACCTTCAGCATCAGCGACGAGCCACCCTTGCCGCGGGGCTTTTTCGCGCTCGGCACGTTCACGCCCGAGCCCCACGTCTCCGCCGGCACAGGCAAGGAGTTCGTGTACGTCCGGCTCGCGGCGGAGTTGCGGGACAAGAAGACGCTGTTCGACTAC
>DASYRW010000307.1:0-19267 GCA_036003985.1 Thermoplasmatota archaeon | reverse complement strand
TTGGTCGCAAGCCACCCAAAGGGCCGGTCCGCGTCCCGCCGCGCGCGCAAAGCGTTTTGAGGTTGGACCGCCCTGGTTGCCCCCTCGCGCCGCGTGCGTGGGAGGTCCCGTCATGAAGTGGGCAGTGCTCGTTGGGTTGGCCATGCTGGCGGTCGCGGTCCCATCCGACGCGGCTCGCGGCGATGCGCCGGTGCGCGTGTTCGTGATCAGCGACGACCCCGGCCTGCGGAGCGAGCTGGGCGTGCGCCACGAGTTTGGCGACCGCTTCAGCACCATCATCCCCCAGGGCAAGTTCGACGACCTCCAGGAGCGCGGCGTGGACGTGGAGCGCGTCGTGCGCCAGCAGATCGAGTGCCACAAGCCCCAGCACCCGTGCGGCGGGGGCGGCGGACGGCCCACGCCCTCCGACCAGACGCCCTACGGCATCCAGCTCATCTACAACGACGCCGGCGTCACCTCGACGAGCGGGGGGGCGGGCGTCAAGCTCGGCCACCTCGACACCGGCATCGACACCAACCACCTCGACCTCGTCAACCGCATCGCGTCGTGCGTCAGCGAGGTCGGCGGCAGCTGCGAGGACGGCAACGGCCACGGCTCCCACACGGCCGGCACGGCCGCGGCCGACGCGGGCAGCGACGACCTGGGCATCTGGGGCGTCGCGCCGGAGGCCAGCCTGTACACCTACAAGGTGTGCGGCAACAGCGGCTTCTGCTACACCGACGACACCAACGCCGCCATCGACGCCTGCATCGCCGCGGGCTGCGACGTCATCACCTTCAGCATCGGCGGCGACGCCGGCGACGCGAGCGAGCGCTCGCAGATCGCGGACTTCAATGCGGCTGGCGGGCTGTTCATCGCCGCGGCCGGCAACGATGGCTCGGGCAGCTGCACGATCGACTACCCCGGCGCCTTCAAGGAGGCCATCGCCGTCGCGGCCATCGACAGCAACAAGAAGGTCGCGAGCTTCAGCAGCCGCGGGTGCAGCACCGACGCCAACACGTACGACGAGGACGGCGAGATGGACTTCGCCGGCCCCGGCGTGAGCGTCGAGTCCACCTACAAGGGCGGCGGCTACAAGGTGCTCAGCGGCACGAGCATGGCGACGCCCCACGTCGCTGGCCTGGCGGTCAAGAAGTGGACCGGCACCCGCGCCGGCACCCTCACGGCGCTGGAGAACGGCGTGGAGGACATCACCACCGCCAACGGCGGCGGGGCTGGGACCGGCATCGACATCGCCAGCGGCCGCGGCCTGCCGCACACCTAGGCGCGGGGCACAGCGCCATCGCGCAAGCCTCATGCCCCAGCTTGTCCTGGAGCGGGCGTGATCAAAGAGCTCGTGGACGTCCTCGACGACGCCGGCCAGCCGCTGCGCGCCGTGCCCCGCGCGGAGGCGCACGCGCACGGCCTGCTGCACCGGTGCGTGCACGTGCTGGTGCAGACGCCCGACGACCGGCTGTGGCTGCAGAAGCGCGCCCTCGACCGCGCGCTGTGGCCCGGGCTTTGGACCAGCAGCGCGTCGGGCCACGTCGACGCGGGCGAGACCGAGGCGGCCGCGGCCGGGCGCGAGGGCCGCGAGGAGCTCGGCTTCGACGTGCAGCCGCGGCGCGTCGGCGAGTTCCGCTACCGCGACGCGCACGAGCACGAGCAGGCCTCGGTGTGGGTCGCGACGAGCGACGCGAAGCCGAGACCTGGCCCCGAAGTGATGGCGGTGATGGCCGTGGGCAAGGAGGAGCTGGCCACGCTGCGCGCGCGCTTGCCGGGATGGTTCACGCCCACGCTGCTCGAAGCGCTCAAGGTCGCGGGTTGGGCCTGAGGAAGGAGACCCGCCCGGCCGCGGGGGCGACCGGGCGAGGCAAGGGCAAGGTGCGGGCGAGGGGAGGGAACCGAGGATGCTGGGGATGGGAGGCGGAGCCCCTCGTCCAGATCGGCAACACCTTGGCGCCCGCGGAGGCAGGCGCATGCCAACCGCTCGCACGGGAGCCCTTGAGATTGTCGTCCCGCCCCGCGCCCCCGCGCGGACGGGTCCCGCCCCCCGGCAGGGAGGGCGCATCGGCCCAGGTCGGAAACGGGACCTTGCCTGCGCTTGAAGTGGGCTTGGATCGTCCTTCGATGCCCGCCGGAGAACGCTTATCCACCGAGCCCAGCAAGGCAGGGCCGAGGCAAGCTATGCTGACCCGCAAGCTCCTGGCGCTTACCATCCTCGGCGCGATGGTCGCGGCGCCGTTGGTCGCGATGGCCGCGCCCGGGGACCACCCGAGCGGACGCGCCGCGGACGCGCAGGCGCGCCACGAGGCGCTGACGAGCGCGCGCCAGGCGGCCATGAGCTCCTTCCACGAGAACCGCTCGGCGATCATCGAGGCCTACAAGGCCGACCTGATGGCGATCAAGGACAGCTTCCTCGAGAACAAGTCGCGCGTCCTGACGGAGTGCCGCGGCGTCCACAACGAGACCTTCGAGCACACCAACAAGTCGGACCTGGACCGCGAGAACAAGACGGCGTGGGCGAAGTGCGTCCACGACGGCCTCGCGCCCCTGCGCGACGACGCCCGCGCCGACGCGCGCGACGCGTTCCACGACGCGCTCCGCGCGCTGCACGACGCGGCCGTGGCTGCGATCCAGGAGTTCCGCCACCACCGCTCCGAGATCACCGGCGAGCCCGAGCCCGAGGAGGCCGCCGACGACAGCAGCGAGGAGACGGCCGCGGACGACGGCGCGGACGACGCCACTGAGGACGGCGCGGACGACGGCAGCGACGATGCCGCCGACGACACCGCCGACGACAGCACCGACACCACCTCCGGCGACGACACCACCGGAGGGGCGTGAGTGCTGGGCCGCTGGCTCCCGCTGATGGCCGCGCTGCCGCTCCTGGCGGCGGCGCCGGCGCTGGCCCAGGACCCGAGCCTGGAGGAGGGCGACCTCGACACGGGCGCGCCTCCGCCGGACGACGGCTACCTGGCCGACCCGAGCGACCCGAACGCGAGCGGCGACAACGTCACGCTGTCCGAGGGCGACCTCGACACGTCGGTGCCGCCGCCGGACGACAGCTACCTCGACGACCCGGCGCCCGGTGAGGCTGCGGGGGACGGCAGCAGCGACAGCGGCAGCCCCAAGGCCGCGCGCCGCACGCCGGGCGTCGAACTCGGCGCTGCCCTGCCAGCGCTCGCCGCGGTCGCGCTGGGGTTCGCCCGGCGCGGCCGCTGACACGGCCACCTCGCGAGATCGGCTCTACCGGCTCGCGAGGTCGTCGATTTTCTGCCCAATCCCCTTAAGTGCAACCCTCCTCGTCACGCCGTGGAGGCTTGCGCATGAGTTCCCCATCGTTGAGGCTGCGCCCGCGAGGCGGGCTGCTGCTCACCGCGGCGCTGATGAGCGCGTCGCTCACCCTGATCGCCGGGCCGGGCCTTGCGGCCGACTGCCGGAGCAACACGGAGTGCATCCCGCCCGTGACCACCGCCGACATCGCGGGCGTCGCGGGCGAGAACGGCTGGTGGCGCTCGGACGTCGTGGTCACGTTGGCCTGCAGCGACGCGGGCAGCGGCTGCGG
Organism: Thermoplasmatota archaeon; assembly: GCA_036003985.1. Lineage (GTDB taxonomy): Archaea > Thermoplasmatota > SW-10-69-26 > JACQPN01 > JAIVGT01 > JAIVGT01. The sequence goes on along the minus strand of DASYRW010000307.1, from coordinate 15,720 downwards.
GTCGACGAGCTACAGCCTCGACGGCAGCAGCTACAACACGTACAACGGCCCCTTCCCGGTCGCGGGCGAGGGCCTGCACTTCATCGAAGCCGGCAGCGTGGACGCGGCCGGGAACAAGGAGAGCCCCGAGCTGATCGTGGTGCGCATCGATGCGACCACGCCGGGCGTGGCCATCCTGCGGCCGGTCGCGGGCGACCTCTACGTGATCAACGTCGGCGACCCGCTGCCCGTGGCGCTGCCGGTGACCATCGCGGTGGACGAGACCACCGTCGAGGCCGGCCTGGACGACGCGCTGTCGGGCCCCGGCCGCATCGAGCTCTACGTCGACGGCGCGCTGCGCGGCGGATCCACGGCGCCCTTCAGTGTGCTGTGGGAAGCGGGCGAGGAGTCCCTCGGGCCGCACACGGTGACCGTGGTGGGCTACGACACCGCGGGCAACAGCGCGAGCGCGAGCCTCGAGGTCATCACGCTGCCCACGACGCAGGCAGGCGCCGAGGCGACGGCGAACGCAGCCGCGGCCATGGTCCCGGGGGTGTGACGATGCGCGTCCTGATCCTCACCTTCGGCGCCCTCGCGATGCTCACCGCCCCCGCCCTCGGCGCGGGGGACACCGAGCCGCCCACGACCGCGACGGTGCCCGACGGCATCCCCGGCGAGAACGGCTGGTTCCGCAGCGACGTCGAGGTGCGCCTCGTCTGCACCGACAACCTGCAGTGCGGCAGCACGCAGTACAGCGTGGATGGGAGCGTGTTCGCGGCCTACGGCGACCCCTTCCCCGTCAGCGGCGAGGGCATCCACACCGTCCTCGCCAGCAGCCAAGACACCACCGGCAACATCGAGCCGGTCACGACCCTCGAGGTGCGCATCGACCATACGCTGCCGAGCGCGAGCCTGGATGATCCAGCCGCGGGCTCGGTCAGCGTCAACGACATGGTGCTGCCCTTGCCTGCCCTGCCGGTCACGCTCATCGTGGGCGACAAGACGGTGCTCGCGAGCATGAGCGACGCGCTGAGCGGCGCGGGCCGCGTGGAGTTCGTCGTGGACGGCGTGGTGCGCGCCAACGACGCGGAGTCGCCCTTCGCGTGGCTGTGGCCCTCCAGCGAGGAGAGCCTGGGCGGCCACACGCTGCAGATCAACGCCTATGACATCGCGGGCAACGTGGTCAGCCAGGGCCTCGAGGTCATCGTCGTGCCCACGACGGCGGAGGGCCTGCAAGCGACGCTGGACTGAGCCTACGGCGGCGCCTCGCCGAGCCGCACGGCCAGCTCGTGCGGCCCGATCTTCTTGAAGTTTCGGTCCCTTCCAGTCCCGGGAAGATCTTGAACTAGCGTCGGCGAGCACCTGCAGTTCCCTGGCTCTCCTTCATGCCCCCGAGGCAGCGAAGCGGGGTCGTGGACGACCGTGGTCTGCGCGTCGAACAGATCCGCCTGACCTTCGAGGCAGCAGACCGCGTGATCGACCTCCGCGCCCGACTCCACCTTGTCATCGTGGGCGTCTTGGTCGCTGCCGCCCTTGGCGCCGTGGCTGCGTGGTTCGCCGGCCAGATGCCTGCGCTTGGCCTTGCCGCTGTGCTTCCGGCATGCGCCTTGGGCATAGCGTTTCAAGTCCGTGGGCTCCGGCAGGCGGCCCAGGCTGCACTTCAGAACGGGGAAGGTGCCGCCGAGAGCTTGGAAAGGTTGATGGTTCCCGGAGATGACCCTCATGTGGATGAACGCGCGTCCGTCTCCAGCTGAGATCCGAGCCGAGACCGAGCGGATCCTTGAGCCGCTGCGACAGATCGAGCGCCAGAGCATCTGGTGGCCGAGGTACGACCGTCGGCCTCGCCGCTAGGCCGGCGCCTCGCCGAGCCGCACGGCCAGCTCGACCTCGCGGTCCTCGCGCAGCACGCGCAGGGCCACGCGCTTGCCGATGGCGTCGCGGTGGAGGCGCCGCTGCAGGTCGTCCATGCCCTCCAGCGCATGGCCATCCAGGCTCAGCACCACGTCGCCGGCGCGCACGCCGGCGCTGGCGGCCGGGCTGGGCTTGTAGAGCCGCCGGACGAACACCGCGCCGCGCTGCGGGCTGAGCTGGACCGTCTGCGCCACCACGCCGAGCCACGCGCGCCGCACGCGGCCATGGAGCAGGATCTCGTCGAGCACCCAGCGCGCCGTGGGCGAAGGCACGGCCAGCGCGATGCCCTGCCCCGGCGCGAAGAGGGCCGTGTTGATGCCGACGACGCGGCCGCGCATGTCCACGAGCGGGCCGCCGCTGTTGCCCGGGTTGAGCGGTGCGTCGGTCTGGATGACGTTCTCGATCAAGTGGCCGGAGCCGCTGCGCATCGTGCGGCCCAGCCCCGACACGATGCCCATCGTGACCGTCCCCGCCAGCCCGAAGGGGCTGCCCACCGCGAGCACCGCCTCGCCGACGCGGAGGTCGGGGTCCGTGGCGAGGTCGAGGTGCGCTAGGTCGCGCGCGGGCATGCGCAGCACGGCCAGGTCGGTCGCGGCGTCGCTGCCCAGGACTTGGGCCGTGTGGCGCTCGCCGCTCGGCAACATCACCTGCACGGTGCGCGCGTCCTCGCTGACGTGGTGGTTCGTGAGCAGGATGCCGTCGGGGCTCACGACCACGCCGCTCCCCGCTCCGAGGAAGACCTCCTCACCATCGCGCGCCTCGCGCCCCGGCCGCAGCAGCGCCACGGCGGGCGCGACGCGCGCGACGAGGCTGGCCAGCTGGTCCGACAGCGCGCGCAGGGTGTCGGCGGGCGCGTGGCCGTTGCCGCCCAGCGCGCCCGCGAGGGGGCCGATCTGCGCGGGGACGCGGTCCTCGACCGCCGCGAGGGGCTCGATCATGTCCTTGCCATGGCACACCCGGGGCCATGTTGACTGGGTGCCCTCCCAGCGGGTCGCAGCCGCTGCTGCGCATGGTTCCGATGGTGCACTTTCAGTCCCCTCTCCCCCCTCCACCTTCATGGCCCGCGGGGCCCCATGGCGGCTGTGGACGTCCCGGTCGCCGTGCACCGCGCCATCGATGGCGGCCAGCAGTGGCTCGACGTGTGGCGCAACAGCAGGCGCGAGCGGGTGCCAGCGCCCGTGCTGCCGTACTGCTACAGCCGCGACGCCCTGCCCGGCGCGGTGTCGGCCGAGCCCGTCGAGGTTCGGCCCCTCAGCACCCTCCAGCCCGAGCCGTGGTTTCGGTGTAGTTTCAGCACGGTGCTGGGGGTCCGGGACGCCAGCGCCAACGCGCCCCCCCGCGGCCTCGCGGACAACCACGTCGCGTTCGTCGAGCGCGTGCTCGTCGACGAGCCGGACTACTTCCGGCGGTACGCCAACACCGACCCGCTGAAGGTCCTCTACCTCGACGTCGAGCAGTGGACCGACGGCAGCCGCTTCCCCACGGGGCGCGATCCGCTGGTCAGCATCGCCTGGGCGCTGGACGACGCCGAGCCGGAGTGCGCCCTCGGTCCCCGCCCGAGCGGCGGCGCGGCGCCCGACGACAGCGACGTGATCCTCCAGTTCCTCTACGAGATGAAGCGCCTCGACCCGGACGTCGTCGTCGGCTACAACCTGGGCAACTACGACCTCAAGGTCTTGCTGCAGCGCTGCGCGCTCCAGGGCATCGACGCCGCGTCGCTGGGACGCGACGGCCCCGCGCCGCGCGCGGGCGAAGAGCTCCATCTCCAGGGCAGGGTGGTGTACGACGTCTTCGACAGCGTGCGGCTCGACCAGACGCTCGCCGGCATCAAGAACCTGCAGCTGAAGACCGTCGCGGCGTGGATGGGCTTCCCCGCGCTGCGCGAGGACACCCACAACATGGCCGCCATCGCCGGCACCGAGCGCCTCGCCCGCTACAACAAGAGCGACGTGGACCTCACGCGGAAGCTGACGCGCGTCTACTTCCGCAACTTCCTCGAGCTGGCGGACTTCTACGGCGCGCCCCTCAACGTCATCGTGCGCGCCACCAGCAGCTTCCACACGTCCACGCTGCAGGGCCGCGTGTTCGCCCGCGCGACGCCGCGCATCGTCAGCGACGGCCGCAACGACGAGCGGTACCCCGCGATGTACGACGTGGGCGACGAGGAGAAGCCCTTCGAGGCCGCCATCGTGGAGATCTACCGCCGCGGGCTCTTCCAGCCCCTCTGGAAGCTGGACTTCAGCAGCATGTTCCCCAGCGTCATGGTGTCCCTCGGGGCGGGCAGCGACAACACCACCCTCGTCGGCACCGAGCCCCTCGGGGGCTTCCGCGTCGAGGTCGAGGGCGAGCGCCGGCGCTACCACATCCCCGACCGCACCCGCAACTGGAACGTGGTCGTGCAGGTCGAGGGGCGCAGCGCCATGGCGTCCATGGTCCAGGACCTCATCGCGCACCGCCTCAAGCTGAAGAAGGAAGCGAAGCAGGCGACGGGCGACGACCGCGAGCGCCTGCAAGCCAGGCAAAGTGCGCTGAAGATCATCCTCAACAGCATCTACGGCGTCAACGCGTCGCGGCACGCGCGCTACGGCTCGCTGCCCGTCGCGCTCGCCATCGTGGGCGTCGCGCGGCAGCTGATCCGGCGCGTCGAGGACCACCTCGGCGATGCGAAGATCGAGACCGACACCGACGGCGTGTACAGCGCCGCCGCCGTGGACCCGCGCGCGATCCAGGCCGACCTGGAGGAGTACGTGCGCGCGGAGCTGGGCGCCGAGTCCCATTTGCTGCTCGAGGCCGACAGCTACGCGGCGGGGTACTTCGCGCAGAAGAAGACCTACCTGCTGCTGCACGCGGACGGGCGCCTGGAGAAGCACGGCGGCGGATTCAAGGGCAGCGACCTCTGCGGCGTCTTCGACAAGGCCCTCGACCGCCTTGCCCTCGCGCTGCTGAAAGGCGAAGGCGACCCGCGCGAGGTGGCGCGCGCTTGCCTCACCCTCGAGGGCTGCGAGCCGCAGGACTTCGTCATGCGCCAGCGCCTCGGCAAGGACGAGTACAAGAGCGCCAACGCGCTGAGCGCGCAGGTCGCGCGGGCCTACCAGCAGCACCACCGCCAGCGGCCCGAGGTGGGCCAGCAGCTGGAGTACGTGCGCACCACCTACGGCTACGACGTGCCCACGCCGCGCGCCTTCGCGAACCTCGACAAGCGCTACTACCGCGCCATGGTCCAGGGGCTCGTGGACAAGCTCGGCGTCGAGGCGGGCCCGAAGCAAGCCAAGCTGCTGCAGTTCGAGGCGACCGCTTAAGACCGAGCACGGCGCTCGCGGCCCGTGCGCGCGGCCTTCGCGCTCCTGCTTGTCGCGGCGCTCGCGGGGGTCGCCACGGCCCACCCCTCGTTCGAGCACGACCAGGCCGACCCGCCCCGCGACGTCGAGCGCCGCCTGGGGCCGGCGACGGCGGAGATCGTCGATCGGCCGGGCTTGGACGTGCTGCGGCTGCAGGTCGCGCTGCGGGACGGGCTCGTCGTCCAAACGACGACCCTCGCTGCGCCGCTCGAGGAGGGCGCCACGCTCAACCTCCACGACGAGTTGGGGCGAGCCCGCGCCCTGACGATCGCGTACGAGCACAACGCGCTCCTGCCACCCGACGAGCGCCTGACCGCAACGTACGCCGAGGCGGGCCGCGGGCACCGGCCCGTCGCGGCCAACGCGACCATGGACGGCGCCCTCGTGCGCGTCCTCCTGGCGCTGGCGGACCTGCCGGCGGACGCGACGTGCTTCGAGGCGGCGGCCGTCACCCTCGCCGTCGAGGACGGCCCCGACGGCCAGGCCACCCTGAGCGACGTGCTCGAGCATCCGGAGCACCGCTGCGAGGCGGACGCGCCGGCACCATCGGCCCTGGCCGCGCTGGGAGCGGCCGCCGCCGCCGCGACGCTGCGCGCACGTCGGAGGATCTGACGAATCCTGCACGCCCGAATGCGCAAGCCTCATGGCGGGCGCGCGACGAAGCCAGCCTGCGCGTCGGGAGGCGCGCGGGAGAAGGAGCTTCATGCACGCCGCCCGCCGAGGAAGCCGAGCCGACCCGCCGCTCGCCAGGCCGACGCCGTCGGACGAGCAGGTCCAGGCCCTCCGGCGCTCCGCCGCCCAACGGGCCGAGGCATCGCCCTCCCCGCGGCGCCCTGCCGCCGAGCAGGAACCCGACCTCGCGCCGCCGAACTAGGCGGCGGCCCACTCGTCGAGGGTCGTCTGGCCCCGGGCTGAGGCCAGGCCCGACGCGCGCACCCCGACGAGCCGGATCGCGCGCCCTTCGGCCAAGAACGGCTCCAGCAGGATTGCCGCGAGGCTGGCCACGAGGGGCGCGCGGCGGAACGGGTAGCTCAGGGTCGTCGAGCGCGTGTGCGTCTCGAAGTCGGCGAACCGCACCTTCAGGGTGACCGTGCGCGCCACCAGCCCCTCCGCCTCCAGCCGGTGCGCCACGTGCTCCGCCAGGCCGCGCACCTCGGCCCGCAGCGCGTCGGGATCGGCCACGTCCTCGAGGAACGTGCTTTCGTTGCCGATGCTGCGGGGCGGGCCGGTCCACGGCTCGACCGGCGTCGTGTCGAGGCCGAGCGCCACGTGGCGGAAGGAGCGGCCCAGGTCGCCGAAGGCCGCCGCGAGCTGCGGCTCGGCCATCGCCGCGAGCTGGCCGATGGTCGCGATGCCGATCGCCTCGAGCCGCGCCTCGGTCTTGGGGCCCACGCCCGGGATGCGCCGCGCAGGCAAGGGCGCGAGGACCTCGCGCGCCCGGCTCGGGGGCACGACGCTGACGCCGCCGGGCTTGCGCAGGTCGCTGGCGATCTTGGCGGTCATGCGGCCCTCGGCGGCGCCGACGCTGCAGCTCAAGCCGGTGGCGTCGCGCACGCCCGCCTGGATGCGCCGCGCGTAGGGCTCGAGCTCCCCCTCCGCGCCGACGCGCCGGCCGACGTCGAGGTAGGCCTCGTCGAGGCCCGCGACCTCGAGGACGTCGGCGAAGCCGCCGAGCACGGTCATGACCTGGTCGCTCATCTGGCCGTAGTACGCGAAGTCGGGCGGCAGGTACACGCCCTGCGGGCACCGCGCCCACGCCTGCGAGATCGCCATGGCGCTGCGGACGCCGAACGCGCGCGCCTCGTAGCTCGCCGCGGTCACGACGCCGCGCCCGCGGCCGCTCATCGGGTCGGCGCCGACGATGACGGGCAGTCCCTGCAGCTCGGGCCGCCGCGCGGTCTCGGCGCTGGCGTAGAAGGCGTCCATGTCCACGTGGAGCACGACGTGGGCCCAGCCCTGCACGCCCCTGCACCTCGGGTGGTGCGTCATAAGGATGGCGGCCGGGCCGCGCGACGCGGCCGCAAGGACCCGTCCGCCGCGCGCGCCCCGCGCGGAGGAAGGGTCCGGCGCGACCGCGGCCTGCAGCACAAGCCTCTTCTGCGCCTCGGCGCGTGCCAGCCCGGGTCGGACATGCTCTGGCAGGCGGTGCTCGCTCTGACGGTCATGGGGTGCAGCAGCCCCGATCGCTGCCTCGTGGAGCTCGTCACGCAGGTGCTCCGCTGCCTGCTCGGCGGCTGCTAGACCCGCGCCTCGGCCAGCTCGCTCCACGTCGTGGCGCCGTTCTGCGTGCTCTCGACGCGCACGATCGCCTTCGCCGCGGGCGCGTACCAGTACTCGAGCACGATCTCGCGCGTGTAGGAGCCGAGGCCGGTGGTCAGCGTGCAGCGCAGGTGGAGCGTGTCCCAGTTGCCGCTGAGCAGCGGGAGCTTCGCAGCGCCCAGGACCTGCACGTCGCCGCGGAGCCAGTGGTGCCAGCCGGCGGTGTCGGTGCGCGTGGGATCGTTGGGGTTGACCTTGGTGATGCTGCCGTCGTCGCTCCACGCGAAGCTCCAGTTCGCGCCCGCCTCGAGGGGGAAGCGCAGGAGCTCGGTGACGAAGCCCGTGCCGTTGATCGTGTTGAGCCCGGCTTGGGTCACGTCCTCCTGCAGCCGGCGGTCGCCGACGGTCACGTCGATGACGTACACGGGCACGTTGCCGCGCTGCGCGACGTCGAGCACGCGCCGCACCTCCTCGAAGCGCGCGCCGCTGCTGTTGACGCCGCGGTAGGTCCAGCCGTCGCCGGGCCGGAGGCGCGGCACGCCCGCGCGCGCCGGATCAGCGGCCCCCGGCCCGCTGGGCGCCGGTGCGCTGCTGCTCGGGCTCGACGTGCTCGCCGCTGGCGACGCCCTCGAGGCCGATGCCGCGCCCGGGTCGGACGCCGCCGCGGGCGTCGGGGAGCCGGCCAGCGCCGCCGCCCCCGCGTCGTCCAGGGGCAGCGTGGCCGCGGGCTCGTCCGCGGGCGGCACGTACACGCCCCCGAGCGCCGACTCGGAGCCAGGGCCGGCGGGCTCGGGAGCCGTGCAGCCCGCGAGGGCGAGGCTCAGCAGCGCGAGGACCAGCGTCCGCTCCATCCGGGCCAGCGTGTCCGGGGAAGGCCAAGCCGCCTTGGGTGTCACCGCTGTGACGAACACTACGCGGCGGCGCGCCGGCCCAGGCCGGGGAAGAGCAGCACCGCCACCACCACGGCCACGCCCGCGCCCACCAGCTCCGGCAGCACCGCCTGCGCGCCGCCGACCGCCGCGTCGCCGGCGCGCGCTGCCAGGAGCAGCGCCACCATCGCGGCGCCGCCGAAGCCCAGCACACGCTCTGCATGGGCCCACGCGGCGCGCTCCAGCGCGAGCACGCGCTCCTGCGGCACGTGCGCGCGCTCGGCGATGCCGGCGAGCCGGTCCGCGGCGCGGTCGAAGGACGCGCCCAGGGCCAGGAGCAAGGACGCGCCCGACGCCGCGGCGCGCAAGAGGTCCACGCGGTCGCCCGGCGCAGCGCCCTCGAGGCCCAGCAGCGCGAAGAGCGCCGAGCTGTTGGCGTGGCTGACCGCCGCCACGGTGAGGGCCAAGCCCGGCAACACGAGGGCGGGGCGAGGCCAGCGGGCTGGAGCCGCGGCCGCGTGCAGCAGCGGGAACAGCGCGGGCAGCGCGATGAGGCGCAGGTCGATGCCCACGTACGGCAACGGGAGCTCGGGGATGTCGCGGCCGGCGGGCGAGAGGAGCCACGCCACGGTGGCCGCGACGCCGCTCAGCGCCGCGAGCGCGACGGCGCGCGCGCGGAAGGCCCGCAGCGGCAGGGGCGCGCGCTCGAGCTGCGCGAGGGCCTTCGCGTCGATCACCGCGACAGCACCCCCCTCGCCAGCGCGGCGTGCAGCGACGCGACGCCGTCGCGCAGCGGCAGCACGCGCATGCCGGGCGTGGAGCTTGCCGCGCCGCGCCGCTCGTGGGCGTGCAGGGCCTGCGCGATCCATTCTGGCAGGGTCGCGGCCGCGGGGACGGGTGCCAGGACATACACCGGTTGCAACCGCTGGCCCGCGGCGTAGAGCCGGATGCGACGCACGCCCGCGTCGAGGCCTTGCGGGTCGAGCTCGGGCCGCGTGATGACGAACACCGTGGGCCGCTCGCGGCTGAGGAAGCCGCGCACGCGCTCCACCGCGGCCGGCAGTCCTTCCCCAGGTTCGCCGGGCGCGGCGTTGGCGAGGCCGCGGGCGATGGTCAGCTGCTGCCGCGAGCCCGTGTCGGGGTAGAACACCAGCGGGGGTGCGTTGTACGTGGTGCCCCCGACCCGGTGGCCCCGGCTGAGGAAGTGATGCGCGAGCGCGAGGGCGGCCTCGATGCCGTCCTCGAGGGCGTTGTCCAAGGTCGTGCCCACTTCCATGGAGCGCGAGAGGTCGAGGAAGAACCACACGTTCTTGCGCGCCTCGGGCTCGTAGTCGTTGACCATCAGGGTCAAGTCTTGGACGCTGCGCTTCGCCGTGGCTTTCCAATTGATGCTCTTCAGCGGGTCGCCACGCTCGTACTCGCGGATCTCGCGGAAGTCGATGCTGCCGCGGCCGCGCAGGCCGCGGTCCTCGCCCAGAGGCACGCGCGCGCGGCCGCGGATGCCCTTCGCGCCGCGCAAGGCGCGGACGCGCGGCTCCACCACGAGGTCGGCCGGCTCGGCAAGGGCGAGGGTCGTGGAGGGCGCGAGCAGCAAGGGGTGGACGGCGGTCAGCGTCGCGGGGCCGATGAGGTAGGGCCCGCGCTTGGGGCAACCGACGAGCAGCGACGCGCGCAGGTCCTCCGAGGGTCCGAGGACCGTCAGGTTCGCGCCGCGCTCCAGGGTGAAGGTCTTCGGCAGCTCGAGGTGCAGCCACGTGATGGCCGGCGCCGGCGGCGCGCGCGCCTCGACCTCGACGTCGACGCTGCGACCGCGCGGGACACGGTCCGCCGCCACCTCGAAGCGGACCTCGCCCACGCCGGGCCAGCCGCTTCGCGCGGCGTGGACCATGGCGATCACCACGGCCGCCAGCACCAACAGCACGGGATTGCCGAGCCCAAGGCCGACCGCAGCGGTGCCGAGCGCCATGAGGCTCAGGCCGCGAGACAGCCGCGTGTGCAGCGGGCGCCGCGCGTTCGCGGCCAGCGTCGCGGTGGCGTCGGGCGTCACGGCCTGGCCCTCGGAACGGTCGCGGGCGTCTTCTTCACCACCTCGTCCACGGCGGTCTCGGCGTTCTCGCCCTCGAGCACGCGCTCGACCTTGAGGATCGTGCGGTGGGCGAGGGCCTCGCGTGCGACCGCCTTGACGTCGTCGGGCACCACGAAGTCGCGGCCCGCCAAGAGGGCCAGCGCGCGGCTCGTCTTCAGCAGCGCGAGCGCGCCGCGGGGGCTGGGACCGACCTCGACGTGCGGGTGCTCGCGCAGGCCGCGGACCAGCGCGGTGATGTAGTTGAGCACCTCCTCGTGCACGAACACCTTCTCCGTCGCGTCCAGGACTTGGAGGAGCCGCGCCTTGCTCATGACCGGCTTGATGCGCTCGGTGGGGTCGTCGACCTGCCACTTCATGCGCCGGCGCAGGATCTCCTTCTCCTCGTCCTGCGTCTCAGGGTAGCCCGTGTGCAAGCGCAGCAGGAAGCGGTCCATCTGGGCCTCCGGCAAGGGGTACGTGCCCTCCTGCTCGATGGGGTTCTGGGTGGCGAGGACGAAGAAGGGCTGGTCGAGGTGCATCGTCTCGCCGTCGATGGTCACCTGGCGCTCCTCCATGGCTTCGAGCAGCGCGCTCTGCGTCTTGGGCGGCGCGCGGTTGATCTCGTCGGCCAGCAGGATTTGGGTGAAGACAGGCCCCTTCTGCATCTCGAAGGCGCGACGGTCGTGCTCCCACACGCGCGCGCCGAGGATGTCGCTGGGCAGGATGTCGGGCGTGAACTGCACGCGCGCGAACTCGCACTGCAGCGTGCGCGCCAGCACCTTCACCAGCAGCGTCTTGCCCAAGCCAGGATGGTCCTCGAAGAGGATGTGGCCGCGCGCGAGGCAGCCGGCGACCGTCTTGCGCACCACGTCGCGGTGGCCGACGAAGTATTCGGACACGACCTCCTCGACGCGCTGCACGTCCTTGGCGGCGGCGAGGTTGCGTTCGCGGGCGAGTTCAGCGCTCAATCGGTCAACTCCAGGAGATCGCGCAAGGCCGCCTCGCGCTGCGCGGGCGTGCCCTTGCGGGCGAGCTTGGTGAGGGTACTGGCAGGCTTGCCCGTCGCGTGGGCGACGCGCTCCGCCAGCGCGTCGGCGTGGTCCCCGTGCTGCAGGTAGAGGTCCACATCGTTGGCCGTCGCGGCGACCGCCGGATCGGGCAGCGCCACGACCCCCTGCTCGTGGGGCGCGAGGTGCCACGGCGCCTCGGCGCCGAGCACGTGGCGCGCCGCGACGAGGGCTCCTGCGAGGAGCAGCAGGATCAGCGCCCACCACGCGACGAGCGGCCCGAAGGGCAGCACCGGCGCGGCCACGAAGGCGAAGAACACGTAGTAGACACCCAGCGCCGGCAGCAGCTTCTGCGGCGCGCGCAGCGCCGAGCGCAGCGTCGCGGCGATGGCGAGCGCGGCGAGCACGATGACCGCGACGCTGAGCCGCACCGCCGGCTCGAAGTTGGCGAACTGCGCCAGCAGCGCCACGCCCGCGAGCGCCGCGACGGCGATGCCAGCTGCAGCGGCGCGCAGCTTGAGGGGCGCGCGCTGGCGCTCGGCCCGCGGCGCGCTCTTCAGCGCGAGGGCGAGGTCGAGGGCCGCGACGAGGCCCACCGCCAGCAGCACCACCGCCCGCAGCAGCACGCCGCTCGCGACGCACATCCAGCCGACGAGGAGCCACGCAGCGGCCTTGGCCACCACGCCCCCGCGGCCGAGGTAGCTTCCCCAGGCATGGAGCGCGATGGCGGGGATCAGGTACACCATGGCGAGGCGCACGTCGAAGTCGCCCCAGCTGCCGACGGTGACGGTGCCCCCCACGACCATGGCCCACAGCCCCAGGAAGAGCAGCAGCACGTGCACCCACGGTGCGCGGCGCAGCGTGTCGAGCTCAGCCACGCGGCACCGCCTCCAGGCCCCGCTGCTCGACCTCGGCGAGGGCGCGCGCGAGGGCCTCGTAGGTCTCGCGCCCGACCTCGTCCTCGGCGAACAGCGCGACCTCGAGGGCGCCCACCATGTCGTCCAGCGAGCGCCGCAGCGTCGGGTAGCGCCGCGCGAGGACCTCGCGCACCTCGCGGGGCGTGCTGTCGGCGCCGACGGGCAAGCCGGCGGCCTCGGCGTTGGCCTTCAGCGCGTCGAAGCGGCGGCCGATCTCTTCGCGATAGGAAGCGGCGCGGCCGTCCACGGTGGCCTCGGCCACCACGGCGCCCTGCCACAGCGCGCGCGCCTTCACCTGGAAGGGGCCGGGCGACGGCACGGTCTGGCTCAGCACGGCGGTGGGCTCGCGCATCGCGACGCGCGCGCGCTCCGCGCCGCCGGCGTGGCGCAGCTCCAGTTCCACATCGATGGACGCGAGGTCCGCCTGCGACGCGCCGCGCACCTGCAGCGTGATCGGCAGCGGCTCCCCGGGCGGCCACACGGGCCCGCGCGCGAGCGGGGTCTCGACGACGATCTGGATCGCGGGCGCGCGTGAGCCCGCCGGGCGCGCGATCTGCGCGGGCGCGGGCGAGGGCCGCGGCGCCGGCGGGGCCGGCGCGGCAGCGGGCGCGGCCGGCGGAGCCGCAGGCGGCGCGTCGTTCGTTGGATGGGGCTGCGTCTTCCACAGCAGGTAGCCGCCGACCGCGAGCACGGCGAGGGTGCCGAACTTGAACGCGAGGTCGCCTTGGAAATAGTCGCCGACCGCCAGGCCCTGCAGGACGAACACGAGCTGCGCGCCCGCGCTGAATGCGACCGCGACGACCAGGACCGCGCGCGACCAGCCGCCGCTCGGCGCCGGCAGGTCCATCACGGCCCTCCCGGGCAGACCATGGCCGTGAGCACGAAGGCGAAGCCTGTGAAGCTCGTGCCGGTGAGGTCCCAGGTGAGCGTCCACACCGCGCCGGGCTCCGGGTTGAGCCACGACTCGTCCTCGCCGAACTGCACATGCTCGCGCGTGTAGAGCTGGCTTGGGCTCTGCCATTGCGGGCTTTCGTCCCGAACGCTGAAGGTGGGCTGGCCGGTCACGTCGGTGCCGTCGATGCGGAACACGACGGCGAGGTCCCCCGGCTCGGTCGTGAGGCGGATTGCGCCCTGGGGATCCACGGCGACCGGGCCCGCCACCGTGCGGCTGCTGCCCTCCCGCGGCTCCGGCCGGCACGGCGGCGGATGCGGGACGCTCGGCGGCGGCGTGTTCGGCAGCCGGCCGCGGCCGTCGCCCTGCTGGACGTCGCCGCGCAGGTTGTCGGGCGGTTGCGCGTCGTCGGGCGGTGTGAAGTCGATGTCGCGCAGCCAGTCGGTGTCGGCCTGCTCCAGCGCCTTCGCCAGGAGGGCGTTCACCACCGGTGGCGTCGCAATGATGGCCACGGCCAGCGCTGCGACGATCTTCGGATCTCCGAACACGGGCTCCCCGCGCTCCCCGGCCGCCACTCCCCTTGGAGGCTATATAGCGTTGTTGGCGAGGAGCCGTGAATCACCCCCGCCCGGTCACGACAGAATCGGCTTGAGACGCTGCGACGACGCCCGGACAGGGGCTGCGCGCAGCCGCGGCGCCTGCACGCGACCTGCGACCACGTCGCCACGCTGCGCTCCCCGATGAGGATCCGACGAGCGCGTTGCATCATCGCCGGTTGCGGCCTTGGGCCGATTCGCCCCGACGTCGGCAAGTATTTCGCGCCCACCGCTGATCGTTCCGATCGAGGCCCATGCCGAGCCCAACAGCTCGGGAGGCGCGCACGGTCGAGCAGCAGTGGGCGGCCCTCGTCGCCGAGCATCCTCAATCCATCTTGCTGGTGGACGACGAGCCCGACATCTGCGAGAGCCTCAAGGAGATCCTCGAGGCGACGCTGCCCGGCGTGCGCGTGCTGACGAGCAACAGCGGCCGCGAGGCCCTCGACGTGCTCGGGCGCGAGCCCGTGGACCTCATCATCGCCGACTACAGGATGCCCGGCATGGACGGGCTCGAGTTCCTGCGCGAGGCGCAGCAGCTGCAGCCCAGGGTGCCGAGGTTCATGATCACGGCGTACCCCGACCTCGAGCTGGCGATCCGCGCCATCAACGAGGCCGGCGTGCAGAAGTTCGTGCGCAAGCCCATCGAGCCCGAGATCTCCGACTACGTGCGCGTCGTGCTGCTGGAGCGGCAGCACGGCGGCCTGTGGGACAAGAGCTTCGCGATGAAGCTCCCTGGCCGAGGCGAGCGGCACCGCCGCTGACCGTCAGGCGCGCGTGAAGACGCCCGTGTCCACCCACGTGGTCTTGAGCAGCGTCCACCAGTCGAGCGCGAGGCCCTGCGTCACGTACTCGTAGGGCAGCCAGCCATAGCCCTTGTCGCCCCAGCCCGTGCCCCACGAGTTGCGGATCAGCAGCGCGCCTTGCGTGGTCGGGCTGCCCGGCGCCTTGATGCGCACGCTGTCGTCGTAGCCCACCGCCACCACGGCATGGCCGCCGAGCACGCGGCTCTCGGAGCCGGGGAACGGGATCTTGCCATCCGCGCCAACGTCGTCGATGGTGTCGTAGACCGTGAAGCCGAAGATGCTCGGGTACTTCTTGCCGAGGTAGGTCTTGATCCGCGCCAGCACCTCCTCGGGGCTCTGGCCGTTCGCGTCCAGGCGCACGTACTTGATCGCCTTGTAATTCTCCGCGAAGGCGTAGCAGAACGCGGGCGGCTCCTCGTCGAAACGGCGGATCTCGTACGGGTAGTATTCCTCCGGCGGCACCCCGAACAGCCGCAGCGCGCCCACCGTCGAGCGCAGGTACGCGCCCGTATCGCCCTTGAGGTGCAGCAGGTTGCGCGTGGCCTTGTAGAGGAACAGCCGCGAGCCGTTGATGTGCCGCTCGCGCGTCAGGCGCTGGAAGTACTCCACGAGCCCCACCGCCGCGTTGGCTGTGCACGAGCCGATGCTGCCCTGGTTCTCGATGGGGCTGCACCATGCGCGCAGGTCCACGCTGGTCGGGCCGGTGAACTTGGCGCGCGTGCCGACGAGGTCGAGCTTCTTGAGGTCGGTGGCGATGTCGGCGTGCTGCGGCGTGTAGTCGCGCACGTCGGGGAGGTCCGGCACCCAGCCCAAGCCGAGGCCTTGGCCCGCGCGCGGCCGGTCGGCGGTGATGGTGGCGGGCGCGGCGACGGGCTCCTGCACGGGATCGGGCGCGGTGGGGATGCGGGCTGGCACGGCGATGCCTCCGCAGCCGGAGGCGCGCGCGCACGGAAAAACCCAGGTGCAGGCCAAGGCTGCCCGGCCGATGCCGCGACGGGTGCATGCGGTCGCCGGGATTCGAACCCGGGCTAGAAGCTTGGGAAGCTTCAGTCCTAACCACTAGACTACGACCGCGGCGCCGCGC
>DASYRW010000306.1:0-3401 GCA_036003985.1 Thermoplasmatota archaeon | reverse complement strand
GGCGAGGGCCGCGGCTTCTGCACCGGCGGCGACGTCGAGGACATCATCGGCAGGCTGCTGAAGATGGACGCGCGGCAGTTGCAGGAGTTCACGAAGCTCACGTGCGATGTCGTGGCGAACATGCGCGCCGCGCCGCAGCCGATCGTCGCTGCGCTCAACGGCACCGTCGCGGGCGCGGGCGCGGCCCTCACCGTCGCATCGGACGTGCGCATCGCGGTCCCGGAAGCCAAGATCGCGTTCCTGTTCGTCAAGGCGGGCTTGTCTGCCGCGGACATGGGGGCCTGTCACTTGCTCCCGCGCATCGTCGGCTTCGGCCGCGCGACGGAGCTGCTGATGCTCGGCGACTTCATCAGCGCCGAGGAGGCCCACCGCATCGGGCTGTACAACCGCGTCGTCCCGCGCGAGCGCCTGATGGACGAGGCGCGGGCCGTGGCGAAGGCCCTGAGCGAGCGGCCGGTCACGGGCATCGCCGTGAGCAAGGACACCCTCAACAAACAGCTGAGCATGAGCCTCGCCGACGCGCTGGCCTCGGACGCGGACGTGCAAGCAAAGCTCATGCGCCACCCCGACTTCCTGGAGGCCTACCAAGCCTTCACCGAGAAGCGCGCCGCGCGTTTCGCGCGCAAGCGGCAGCGGGTGTGACCTTGACCGAGAGCCCCTTCCTGGAGCCGCGGCACGAGCAGCTGCGCGCCCGCGCGCGCGAGGCGAGCCTCCGCGACCTGGAGCCGCTGGAGCACGAGGCCGAGCGCGACATCGGGGAGGCGTCGCGCCGCGCCATCCGAGCCTTGGCCAAGGAGGGCCTGCTGCGCTGCACGGTGCCCGAGGCCTTCGGCGGTGACACGAAGGAGGTGGAGGCGCGCGCGATCGTCGCCGCGCGCGAGGGCGTCGCGTACGGGTCGGGGCTGGCGGACGCGATGCTGGCCCTGCAAGGCCTGGGGTCGCTGCCGATCACGCTCGCGGGCTCGGAGGCGCAGCACAAGACCTGGCTCCCCAAGGTCGCGGCCGGCCAGGCCATCGCGGGGTTCGCGGTCACGGAACCAGAAGCAGGCAGCGACGTCGCGTCCATGGCCACGCGCGCCACGCGCACGCGCGACGGCTGGGAGCTGACGGGCACGAAGACGTTCATCAGCAACGCGGGGCTCGCGGACTACTACGTGCTCTTCGCGAAGACCGATCCCGCCGCAGGCCGCAAGGGGATCAGCGCCTTCCTGCTGCCCGGCGACGCGCGCGGCCTGCGCGCCGAGCCGCTGCGGCTCATGGCGACCCATCCCGTGGGCACGCTGCACCTCGAGCGCGTCGCGCTGCCCGCGGACGCCATCATCGGCGCGGAGGGCCATGGCTACAAGGTCGCCCTCCAGACCCTCGATCGCATGAGGCCCACCGTCGCCGCCGCCGCGTGCGGGATGGCCGCGCGGGCCCTCGATGCGGCGGTGGAGCGCGCGCGGTCGCGCCACCAGTTCGGCGTGCCCATCGGCGAGCACCAAGGCCTGCGGTGGATGCTGGCGGAGAGTGCGACGGACCTCGAAGCTGCGCGCCTGCTGACGTACCGCGCCGCGTGGCTCAAGGACCGCGGCCAGGAGCGCGTCACGGTGGAGAGCGCGCAGGCCAAGCTCTTCGCCAGCGAGGCGGCGCAGCGCATCATCGACACGGCGCTCCAGGTGCACGGCGGCTCCGGCACCGTGCAGGGCACGGTCGTCGAGCGGCTGTACCGCGAGGTCCGCGCGCTGCGCATCTACGAGGGCACGAGCGAGGTGCTGCGCGACGTGATCGGCAAGGCGCTGGTCGGCAGCGACAAGCCTTAGGCCCGGCAGCGCGTTCCGGCCGCGTTGAAGGTCAGCATCGTCGGCGCCGGTCCTGGTGGATTGTACGCGGCCATCCTCCTCAGGAAGGCAGACCCGTCGCACGAGGTCGAGGTGCTGGAGCGCAACCGCCTCGACGACACCTTCGGCTTCGGCGTCGTCCTGAGCGACGCGGCGCGCGAGACCCTCGAGACCCTCGACGCGCCCACCTTCGCGGAGATCGAGCGCCGCAGCGCGCACTGGGACGACATCGACATCCACTTCAAAGGCCAACGGCTGCGCTCCACGGGCCACGGGTTCAGCGGCATCTCACGCAAAGCGCTGCTCGAGGTCCTCGCGGCCCGCGCGCGCGAGCTCGGCGCGCGGCTCGCGTTCCAGCGCGAGGTGCGGTCCCTCGACGAGCTG
Organism: Thermoplasmatota archaeon; assembly: GCA_036003985.1. Taxonomy (GTDB): domain Archaea; phylum Thermoplasmatota; class SW-10-69-26; order JACQPN01; family JAIVGT01; genus JAIVGT01. The sequence goes on along the minus strand of DASYRW010000306.1, from coordinate 1,197 downwards.
GCCGGCAGCGACCTCGTCGTCGGCGCGGACGGCGCGAACTCCACGGTGCGCGGCTGGATCGCGGGCGAGGTGAAGCCGCAGGTGGAGATGCGGCCCAACCGTTTCGTGTGGTTGGGCACGACGTTCCCGTTTCCGGCCTTCACGTTCTACTTCAAGGAGACCGAGCACGGGCTGTGGCGCGTGCACGCGTACCGCTACGACGCGAACGCGTCGACGTTCATCGTCGAGGCCACCGACGCGACGTGGCGCAAGGCCGGCCTCGACAAGGCCGGCGAGGACGACACCATCGCGTTCTGCGAGGCGCTCTTCGCGAAGGAGTTGCAGGGCCACAAGCTCATCAAGAACAAGTCGCTCTGGCGCCAGTTCCCCATCATCCGCTGCGCGCATTGGCACAGCGAGAACGTCGCGCTGCTCGGCGACGCGGCCCACACGACGCACTTCAGCATCGGGTCTGGAACCAAGCTGGCGATGGAGGATGCGCAGGCGCTCGTGCAAGCGCTGCTGAAGGAGCGCGATGTCAAGCATGCCCTGCGCGTCTACGAGCAGGCGCGGCGGCCCAGCGTGGAGAGCTTCCAGCGCGCCGCGCAAGTGTCCTTGACCTGGTTCGAGGACACCGAGCGCTACATGAAGCACGAGCCGATCCAATTCGGCTTCTCGCTGCTGACGCGCAGCTTCCGCGTCACGCACGAGGAGCTGCAGCGGCGCGATCCCGCGTACACGGCCCAAGTGGACCGTTGGTTCGCCGAGCGCGCCGCGAAGCAGAGCGGCACCCAAGTCCGCCTGGACCCGCTGCCGGCGCCGCTGTTCACGCCGTACAAGGTGCGGGACTGCCTGCTGCAGAACCGCGTCGTGGTCTCGCCGATGTGCATGTACAGCGCCGAGGACGGTCTCATCAACGACTGGCACTTCGTGCACTTGGGGGCCCGCATCGTCGGCGGCGCGGCGATGGTGATCTGCGAGATGACCGACGTGAGCCGCGAGGCGCGCATCACGCCGGGCTGCGCGGGCATCTACAAGGACGAGCATGTCGCCGCCTGGAAGCGTGTCGTGGACTTCGCGCGCAAGCACAGCTGGGCCAAGATGGGCATGCAGCTCGGCCACGCGGGGCGCAAGGGCAGTACGCGCCGACCGTGGGAGGGCGGCATGGACGAGCCGCTGGCGGACGGCAATTGGCCGATCTACGGGCCGTCGCCCCTC
>DASYRW010000305.1:0-10135 GCA_036003985.1 Thermoplasmatota archaeon | reverse complement strand
AGCGTGCCCTCGAAGCCCGCCTCGACCTTCCCGAAGGACGCGAGGAAGCCCTTTCGCGCCCAACTGCTGCGGATCCAGAGCTGGCCCGCCAACGCTGGACCGAGGCGCACGCGCTCCAGCGTGCTGACGAGGAACCGCGCGTGGCCCGGCACGTGCACCGTGCCCGCGACGAGCTTCACGGGCTCCTCCTCCACGTCCGGCATCAGCACCTCGGCCACGCGGAGGTCGAGGCCGTTGGGCGTCAGCGCGTCCTCGCGGAACGGCTCGACGACGAGGTCCCCGGCGCGCATCGCGGCGAGGATGTCGGCGTCGCTGAGGACCGCCACGGCCCAGCGAGCCCCGGGCAGGTCTTGAAGTGCTTGGTTTCTTCGCGCGCCTTCCACTGCGGCCGCTGCTTCAAGTAGCAATAGCGCTGTGCCGGGCCGTGCGCCCGTAGCCCAGCCTGGATAGGGCGCTGGACTTCGGATCCAGAGGTCGGGGGTTCGAATCCCCCCGGGCGCGTTCCGCGCACGGCGAAGCCCTCAAGGCCCTTCCCTGCCCTGGGGGACCGATGCGCCTCGAGCAGATCGCGCGGCCCGAGACCGGCTGCCTCGCCTACTTGGTGGTGGACGAGGCCACCCACGACGCGCTCGCCATCGATCCTCCCGAGGACCCCGCGCCCGTGCTGGAGCGCGCCCGCGCCCTCGGCGCGCGCATCACGCGCGTCGCGGAGACGCACACCCACGCCGACCACAAGAGCGGCGCCCGCGCGCTGGCGGCCAAGGTCGGCGCGCGCATCTGGCTGCCTGAGAAGAGCGGCGCCCAGTTCCCGCACGAGGCCGTGCGCGACGGCGCCGAGCTGCGCGTCGGCGACGCCAAGCTTCGGGCCATCGCGACGCCCGGCCACACGGCCGACGCGATGTGCTTCGTCGGCGACGGCAAGGCCATCGTGGGCGACACGCTGCTCGTCGGCACGGCCGGCCGCGCGGACTTCTACCCGCAAGGGCCGGAGGAGCTGTTCCACAGCCTCTTCGACAAGCTGCTGAAGCTGGACGACGCGGTGGTGGTCTACCCGGCGCACTATGGCCCCAAGCACGGCCTCCCCCCGGAGGTGGTCACGACCATCGGTCACGAGCGTCGCGCCAACGAGGCGCTGACCCAGAAGACGAAGGACGACTTCGTCAAGTACATGACCGAGGGCTGGCCGCCGAAGCCCCACGGCTGGCAGGAGATCGTCGCGGCCAACACGCAGGCGTGAGCATGCCCCTGCTCGCGCGGCCGACGGCGCCTGGCCTGCGGCGCAACGCGCGGCTCTTCGCGCTGCTCCTGCTGGTCAACGGCTTCGTCGGCGCCGTCGTCGGCACGGAGCGCACCCTCGTGCCGCTGCTGGGCGAGCAGGCCTTCGGGCTGGCCAGCGCCACGGCTGTGCTGAGCTTCGTCGCCACCTTCGGGCTGGTCAAGGCCTTCGCCAACCTCGCCGCCGGCGCGTGGGCCGAGACCGCCGGCCGGCGGCGCGTGCTGCTCGCGGGTTGGGTGGCGGGCGTGCCCGTGCCGCTGCTGCTGATGTGGGCCCCCGATTGGGGCTGGGTGCTCGCGGCCAACGCGCTGCTCGGCGTGAACCAGGGCCTGTGCTGGTCCATGACCGTGCTGATGAAGGTGGACATCGCCGGCGAGGAGCGCCGCGGCCTGGCCATGGGGCTCAACGAGTTCCTCGGCTACACGGCGGTCGCGGCCGCGGCCTTCGCGACGGGCTGGCTCGCGGTGGGCTTCGGCCTGCGGCCCATCCCCTTCCTGGTGGGCCTCGCGGCCGCGCTGCTGGGCCTCGCCGCCACCGCGCTGCTCGTGCCCGAGACGGGCCACCTCGCGCCCGCGCTCGCGCGCGCCGGCTTGCGCGGGCGCTTCGGCGCCCTCCGCGAGCACACGGCGCGCGGGCCGATGCTCACCCTGAACCAAGCGGGGCTGGTGAACAACCTCAACGACGGGGTCGCGTGGGGCCTGCTGCCGCTGCTCTTCGCTGAGCTCCTGCGGGACCCCGGCCGCGTCGGCGCGCTCGTCGCGCTCTACCCGCTGACGTGGGGCCTGGCGCAGCTCGGCACGGGGCCCCTCTCCGACCGGCTCGGCCGCAAAGGCCTGATCGCGTCGGGCCTGGCGCTGCAGGCGCTGGCGCTCCTCGCGCTCCCGACGTGGCAGGGCGAGGCGCCGTGGGCCGCTGCGATGGTGGTGTACGGGCTCGGCACCGCCATGGCGTACCCTTGCCTGCTCAGCGCGGTCGCGGACGTGACCAGCCCCGGCGAGCGGGCTGGAGCGCTGGGCGTGTACCGCTTCTGGCGCGATCTCGGCTTCGTGGTCGGCGCCCTCGGCGCGGGGCTGCTCGCCGACGCGGCGGGCCTGCGGGCCGCGCTGCTCGCGACGGCGGCCGTGACGTTCGCGTCGGGGGCTTGGGTGGCCGCGGGCTTCCGCGAGGCGCGGGGGCGCCGAGCCTAACGGGCCGGCGGCATGCCCGCGGGCGCGCCGCCGGCGCGCGGCAGCAGCTCCGCCATGCGCGCCGTCGCGAGGTAGCGCTTGGGCCGGCCGGCGAGCGCATCGACGAGGCCCACGTCCGCCATCATGGCGAGGTAGCGGCTCGCGAGGCGCGGGCTCACGGCGGCGTGCTCGACCACGTCGCGCTGGGTCACGCTGGGCGCGCGGGTCACGGCGTCGGCGACGCGCCGCGCGCGGGGGCCGCGCAGGAGGTGGAGCGCGCGGATCTGCTCGGGCGCGAGGGCGTGCACGTCGCAGGCCAGCACCGTGCGCCGGCCGCTCTGCGCCGAGCGGAGCAGGCCGATGCTGATGAGCACGGCGACGTGGTACTGCAGCGAGCCCCACCGCAGACCGGTGAGCCGCTGCAGCTCGCGCATGTGCGTGCCGGGCTGGTGCAGCACGGCCTGGTAGATGAGCCGCCGCCGGTCGTTGTCGAGCATCACGCGCGGCGCGACGCCGGCGAAGGCGGGCGACAGCGCCATGGCCAGCACCTTGGTCCCTGCGCCGGAGAGCCACGCCAGCAGGAGCGCCGCGAGCCCTAGCACGGGCGCGGCCGTCCCGGCCTCGGGGAGCATCGCTGCCGCGAGGGGCTGGCCCGCCACGAGGACCTTGGACGCCTCGCCCTCGACCTGCAGCTCGGTGTGCTCGTGGCTCTGGCCGAGCACGTCCGGCTCGCTCGCCACGCGCGCGACGCGCACGAGGAGCTGGCCCTCGAGCTCCACGGCATCGCCGCGGGGCTGGGCCGCGGCGCCCGGCACCTGCACCGCGCCCGCGGCGGCCGCGACGGCGAGCCGGCCGTCCAGCGCGAGCGTGGGCGCGCGGCTGTAGAACTCGACGCCTGCGCCGGGCGCGATGCGCACGTCGGGCGCGTCCAGCGCCAGGATCGCGAAGGTCCACTCGTGGCGGTACGTCGCGCGCACCCCGCCCAGCTCCTGGGTGGCGACGTCGCGCTCCCCCAGCTCCCAGGTCTGGACGCCGTCGGCGCCCTCGACCTCGAGGATCGCGCCGGTGAGGGCCACCTGCACCTGGCCGCGCGCGTCGAGCGCCGCGGGCTCGCACGCGAGCCGGAAGCTCTGGGCCGGCACGGTGCGGCGGAAGTTGTAGGGCTGCGGGTCGCCCAGGCCGATGACGAAGTCGCGTGGGCCCGGGTCGGGCGCGAGGTCGCGCGTCGCTGCGGGCAGGGTCATGCCGAGGACGCTGTCGCCCGTCGGCACCACGAGGCCCAGGAATTCGGGCCCCGCCCCGCGGACGACGATGCGCCCGTCCTGCAGCGGGATGGTGGTCTCGTCGTGCTCGGGCGCCATCCACACGTCGCCGGAGACGGGGTTGTCCACGGCCTCGCGCGCGCCGTGCACGATGCGCAGCGCGCCCGCCGGAGCCTCGATGACGAGCGCGGCGCCGTCGGGCGCAGGCAGCACGAGCAGCGTCGCGTCCTGCGCAAGCGCGTGCACCGTGCCCTCGATGCGCACGGGGCCGAGGGGCTCGAGGGTCGCGTGGACCGCGTCCGCGGCGACTGCTGAGGGGGCGACCAGGACCCCTAGGAGCAGGGCTCCCAGCCAAGCCTGCTGCTGCATCGACACGCCTCCAGGAAGGGTGCTTCCCCGACTCCTCCAATGTCCTCACCTTATTTATACGAGGCCGATCGCACAGCCGATCCAACGAAAAGGGAAGGGGGCCAAGGCTTTCCGCACCAAGGAAAGGTACAAGCTTGCCACCCCACCATGGGTAGCGGGGCTGTTCCATGCGGTGGATCCTCATCGCGGCCGTCGTCGGTCTCCTCGCCTTGGGCGGCGTGGCCGGCGTCGGCGGGGGCGACGAGCCCTGCGTGGCCGTCGAGGAGGGAGGCCACATCTACCTGAGTCCGCCGGACTGTGTGCCGCCGGAGAACAACGGCGCGAACGGATCCGGCGGTCCCTGAGGGGGCGGGGAGGCTCAGCCTTTTTCGTGTTGACCGCCTGCCAGGAGCGTGCAGGTCGGCATCGTGGGCAAGCCCAACGTGGGCAAGAGCACGTTCTTCAGCGCGTTGACCCTCGCGCCGGCGGAGATCGCGGACTACCCCTTCACCACGATCAAGCCGAACCGCGGCGTGGGCTACGTGCGCGCGTCGTGCCCGCACGCGGAGCTGGGGCTCAAGGAATGCAAGCCCAAGAACAGCCCGTGCCTCGGCGGCATGCGCTACGTGCCGGTCGAGCTGATCGACGTCGCGGGGCTCGTGCCCAAGGCCCATGAAGGCCGCGGCATGGGCAACCAGTTCCTCGACGACCTCCGCCCCGCGAGCGTGCTGATCCACATCGTGGACGCCAGCGGCGCCACGGACGCCGAGGGCAACACGGTCCCCGCCGGCACCTACGATCCCGTGCAGGACGTCGCATGGCTCCAGGAGGAGATCGTGCTGTGGATCAAGGGCCTGCTGATGCGCGACTGGGAAACCCTCATGCGCACCATCAGCGCGAAGGGCGCCATCAAGCCCGAGCAAGTGCTCGCGGAGCGGCTCACCGCGCTGGGGATCAAGGAAACGCAGGTCAAGGCGGCCATCGACCGGTGCGGCCTCGATCCCCTGAAGCTGGCGGAGCACATCGTGCAGCAGACCAAGCCGATCCAGATCGCGGCCAACAAGGTCGACAAGGCGAGCCTCGAGGCCGTGCGCGCGCTCCAGAGCAGGGGCGGCGTGCCGACCGCGGCGGAGAGCGAGCTGGCGCTGCGCCGGGCGAAGGACGCGGGCGTCGTGCGCTACGCGCCCGGCGACGCGACGTTCGACCTCGTCGCGCCCGACAAGCTCAACGATCGGCAGAAGAAGGCCCTCGAATACATCCGCCATCACGTGCTGGAGCCGTGGAAGAGCACCGGCGTGCAGCAGTGCCTCGAGGCGGCCGTGTTCCGCCTGCTCGACCACATCGTCGTGTTCCCCGTCGAAGACGAGACGCACTTCAGCTCCAAGACCGGCGACGTGCTCCCGGACGCGCACTTGCTGAAGCGCGGCGCGACGGCCAGGGATCTCGCGTACAAGGTCCACACGGAGCTGGGCGAGCACTTCATCCGCGCCGTCGATGCGCGCACGAAGCGCGTCATCGGGGCCGACCACGAGCTGAAGATGGGTGACGTGGTGCGGATCGTGGCCGGGAAATGATTATCGTAAACGTCGATGTTCCAGGGTAGGAAGGCCTATGACGAGGTCCCATGTCGTGGCTTCCGTCGCGACCTTCCTCTTGATCTTCGGTCCCCCCGCGCAGGCCGCTGACTTTGCTTCGACCGAGTTCGGCGGCGTAACCACCTTCCGGTCCCACGGAACTGGGCATGCGGTTTTCCATGTTCCCACGGCGTCCACCGTGCAAAGCATAACGGCGTCTTCCTTTCCAGTCGCCCTAGTTCTCAGCGGGCCGACACTTGGTCCTTTGCTCTATGTTGACAGCGGAATCCCGAACCCTAGCCCGGGCGCCATCTGGACCCTGCCCCCAGGCGACTATCACGCATACGTTGTAACTCCGTCGTTAGAAGACGTCTCGGTAACCGTCACGCTCGCATCTCCTGGAGAATCTGTCGAGGTCGACCTGCCTCCCTGGGAAGGGCGGGTTTTCGCGTTGTCTTCCTTGTTGATCCTAGAACAAAGTCCTGTGCAGATTGGTCGGGGACAGTCCAATTTGGCTGAGAACGGAGCAGTGTTCATCCAGGAGCAGTACGAATTTCTAGGCGCCGCCGTTGATTACTCCTCGCACCGGATTCAGAGCGAACTGCTCGTGAATGACTGCGTTTCCTCTGTTGAGATCGACCTCGGCGGAATCAGGGCCACGAGGACTTCCTTCTTTCCCGTTGCCGCAGGCGACTGGGATCTCGGTGTTGAGCATCTCCTCGGGGGTGGCGCCATTCAAACGTCGTATCGTTCTTTTGGGCTGGCCATGAAACTCGATGCACAGGATCCGCATCAGAGTCCCTACCCGGCCTTTTGGTCCGAAATCTTCGCTCTGCCATGGCTATCTTCCGTGCCACCGGAGGCGGACGATCTCGTCCGCTCGGGGGCTTGCACGTTGGTCGCCGCACCAAATTAGCCGAACGCCCGCGTTCAAGAGGTCTTGGTCCCCGCTACCCCCTCGGTCGACACGGCGTCCGTGATGCCGTCGTTGGGCCGACGACGTGCGGCCCGACCACATCTGTGGAAGCGCAGCGCGACGACGAAGGATTTCGCCTACAAGGCGCACACGGAGCTGGGCGAGCACTTCATCCGCGCCGTCGATGCCCGGACGAAGCGCGTCATCGGGGCCGACCACGAGCTGAAGATGGGTGACGTGGTGCGGATCGTGGCCGGAAAGTAGGGTCGGCCCGTCCGTAAAACGCTGTCATACAGATGTCAAACACCGTAGAACTTCATAGGCCGAGACGCGCCATCGATGGACGTGGCCGATGAAACCGTGCCGGTGGCGGCTCGCCTGCCGGCGCCCCTCGTGGAGAAGCTCGATGAGCTCGCCCCCTCCATGGGCGGGACGCGGTCCGATGTGCTTCGCGCGCTCGTCGAGCAGTACGAGGCGGTCGCCACCCTCGACGCGGACGCGCCGCTCTTCGCCCCGGCCCTGCCCGCGGGGCGGGGCGCCCGGCCGGCCAGCTTCGTGGCGTCGCGCTTCGACCGGGTGGGGAGCCGCAAGCGATGACCGCGCCGAGGCCCTCGCTCTTCATCGACGCGAGCGCGTGGGTGGCCGTCGAGTATCCCAAGGAGCGGAACCATGACACCGCGCGCGCCTTCCTGGAAGGCCTTCGCGAGACGCAGAGGTTCGGGTATGTCCACACGAGCCTCCACGCGCTCCTCGAGGCCCACGGCTGGTTGCTCCACCACGCGAGCGCGGCGCACGCGAGCCGCCTCCTCGACCGGGTGCAGCGAGGGGTCGGGCTCCACGGGACGGACCGCGAGATTCTCTGGGCCGCCGCGGCACGCCTGGCCACCAGGAAAGCAGCCGCGGTCGAGCTTGCGGACGCGATGAATGCGGTTGTGATGGACCGCCTTGGCATCCGCTCCATCTGGAGCTACGATCGCGAGTACGAGCGGATGGGCTACGAACGCGTCGGCTAGCCACAGGCTGGCGATGACGTCTCGCCACCTGCGTTTGATGGCTTGGTGCGATCCCGGGCCGGAAAATCGCCGGAAATGCGCTGGGCGCGACCCAAGCCTTTTTGGTCCGCGAAGGCCCTTGAAGCGCGAGGGGTCGCGGTGAGTGCCCGACGCCTGGTTGCCCTCGCTTCTTCGCGCTGGTCAGCGGAGCGGGCGCCGGACGACGACGAGCCGGGCTCCGGGGGCGCCTTCGGCCGCGCGCTGGGGCGCTTCCGCGGGCGGCCGCCGCCGGCGTGAGCGCTCAGCCGAAGTTCCGCACCCACAGGTCCTGGTCGCCGGTGCGCCCGTCGGCCCACACGGCGTGCGCCACGCCGTCGCTGCCCACTTGGAGATCGGTGTAGTCGCCGAGGAAGCCCGCGCTGGCCGTCGGCGGCGTGGGCGCGCTCGCCATGGGGCGCTCGCGCCACGTCGCGCCGCCGTCCTCGCTCGTCGCGCCCCAGTAGGTGTAGCCGCCGCCGAGGCGCGTGTCGTAGAACGTGACGTGCACCTTGCCATCGGGTCCGACCGCGACCGCCGCCTGGAACTGGCCCGCGGTGCCCGGGTCCTGGTTCACGCGCGTCGGCGCGCTCCACGTCGCGCCCGCGTCCGTGCTCTTCACGAGCCACACGTCGGCGCTGCCGGCGCGGTTGTCGGTCCACACCACGTACAGGTCGCCGTCGCTGGCGCCGCCGCTCTCGTCCACGGCCAAGGAAGGGAAGCCGTTGATGCGGAAGTTCGCGCCGCTGACACTCTGCGTCGCGACGATCGTGCTGGGCGTCGACCACCCGACGCCGCCGGGCGCGGCCTTGGTGAACTTCAGCGACCCGCCGCAGCTGAGGCAGCCGCTGTAGCGCATGTACGCGACGTAGACCGAGCTGTCGCCGCCGACGGCGATGCTGCAGCCTTGGACGGGGCCCACTTCGGAGATGGGCACGATGGGCGTCCAAGCGCCCGCGGCGCCCGCCGCGGCCACGATCGCCGGCAGCCCGAAGTCGGTCCAGCACACGTGCGCCAGCGGCAGCGTGGGGTCGCCGGCCATGTCGGGCTTGTCCTGGAAGCCGAAGCCCGACAGCGCGCCGCCGGGGAACGTGGGCTGCAGCCACGTGTCGCCGCCGTCGGGGCTCGCGCTGACGAAGATCCAGCTCTGGCCGCCCTGGAAGTCGATCCCCCCCGCGTACGCGGTGCCGAGGCCATCGAAGGCCATGATCGGGTCGCCGGCGCTCGGGTAGGGCAGCACGCCGCCCACAGGGTTCGTCAGGCCGCCGGTGCCGGGCAGCGGCTGCTCGCTCCAGCTGTCGCCGCCGTCGTGGGACGTGTAGAGGCCGACCCACACGAAGCCGCCGTTGCCGTGGTAGTGGTAGTCGTTGCTGCCCGCGATGAGGTTGTCCGGGTTGAGCGGGTTGACCGCGAGGGCCGGCTCGTTCTGCCATTGCGGCGTCGAGGTCACGCGCACCTCGCCCTCGAAGAGCGCCGCGGTGGCAGCGCCTGGCACGCCATGGGGGCCCTCGGGAGGCGGGGCGAGCGGCACGCTCACGCGCAGCTCGGAGGGATCGAGGTCCGCCAGCGCGGCGGCCGCCGGCAGGATCAGGAGCAGGGCCAAGGGGGCAGCGAGCGCGGGGCGGGTGGGCAAGGGCAAGCCTCGCACCCGCGATGGGCTGGAGGTTCATGGCCGCTGCCTGTGAAGCTTGGGCGGGCCTTCGCCGGCCGGCGAGGTGGAGCGGCTTCCCGCCACCCCACCCCTCCAGGGCGAGGTGATCCCCCGTCAGCCGAGGAGCTCGAAGCCCGGTTTCTTGAAGCCTCGGTCGTACGTGAACGCGCGCTGGATGCCGTGCGCCTCCATCAGCGCGAACGAGAGGCAATCCGAGAGGTCCACGTTCCAGTCCGTCCGGGTTCGCAGGATCTCCAGACCGCGAGCCACGTGGGGCTCGCTTGCCACCACGCGGACGCGCGGGCTCGCCAAGAGTTGCTCCAGGACCTGCGACGCCTTTGCCTGGTCGTAGTGCCGGGCCAAGCCATCGGCCAACTCCGTGAGGGTGTGCCAACCCGTGATCAGCGGCTCGTTCGCGCGCGCGAGGCGCTCGACCGCGCGCTTGGCGGCGGCGTGGTCCTCCTCGCGGCGCTCGTGGAGCGCGATCCAGGCGCTCGTGTCCACATAGACGGCCACGTCAAGCCCGCCAGTCCTTGCGCCGCGCCCAGTTGCCTTCCTTGAGGTTCCCGGCGCCGACGAAGTCGGTCAGCGGGTCTTGCTCGGGCGGGGTCGCCTCGCGGACGTACGCCTCGACGGCCTCCCGCACGGCGGCTTTGATGGAGGTGTTCCGCCGCCGCGCGACCTCCCAGAGGCGGTCGTACAGCGGCCCAGGCAGGGTCGCCTGGACATGTCGTTCAGCCATGCAACCATGCATGGAGGCATGCATGTATAAATGCTTTCGCCCGTCCGGTCGCCCTAGTGGATGTAGCTCGTGTCGCTCGTCCCGAAGCTCTTGTCCAGCTCCAGCACCAAGTTCTGCGGCTGCCAGCCGACCTCGGGGTAGACCAACCCCGGCATGAAGGGCGTGATGTCGC